>JAYSTS010000346.1:0-10530 GCA_043719475.1 Gammaproteobacteria bacterium
ATGGAGTTGCAGATGCAGCAGCTGGTCGCCTCTCAGCAGGATCTCATCGCCAAGCTCAACAGCCAGCGAGAAGGGCTTAATGCGATGAAGAGCGATCTGTCTCGTCGGGTCACCGAGAACGAACAGGCCATTAGCGCCATCGATGCTTACCGGTCTCAGATCAGCAATCGGTTGAATGAACTGGAAAGAAAGATCGTCAGCCCACCCCTGAACTGATCGACTGCACTGGTGGCCCTTCGCACTGCCAATAGTCCGGCGTGGACTTGGCGAGCTGATTGCCGTTTCCCTGTCTGAGCACCACCGAAATGTGATCGTGTGCCGTTTTGTGAATTTTCTCACGGGCATACTGCGACGCATCGTAGTCAATGGATGACCCGATGCTTAATGGAGACAAGCGTCCGGCAATCTGTGTTGCAGATGTCGGCTTTGCAAAATTCACCGAATCGGCTCGCGCACTTGGTTGGCAGGTGTTACGGCATGATGACGGTTTGATCGAACAAAACCGCGAGCTGGTTGCTCTGGTATTGCTGGACGATGAATCCGCTGCAGCGGGTAGCAGAGTCCTGTTTCAACACGCCCTGTTTGCAGCACTCAGCGCCGATTCCGATGCTGATCTGTGTATTCCTGCGACGGCAGATACGGAACAGATCCGTCAGTTGCTCAGACACAGTGAAGGGCACTGGCGGCGCAATCTGAAGGTTACCCAACTGGCGACGGAAGTCGGCATACGTCGGCAGAGATTGCGCCAACTGTCTGATATTGGCGCACAACTGTCGACCCAGGTAAATCTCGACGCTCTGCTCGAGACGATCCTGACCGAGTCGCGAAAGATCGCCACCTGCGAAGGTGGATCGCTCTATTTGGCGGACCGAAGCGGTGCAGAACCCACACTGGTCTTCAAGCTGGCGCAGAACGATGCGTTTGTTGTCCCGTTTGTTGAAACTCGTCTGCCCATGACACCCGCGTCCATTGCAGGTTACGTCGCGTCAATCGGGGAAGAGCTGAACATTGCTGATGTGTATGTACTCGAGCCGGGGCTGCCTTATCGATTCAATCGTACGTTCGACGACAAGATGGGCTATCGCACGTCATCCATGCTGGTGATGCCGATGCGAGACCATCGCCAGGAAGTGGTTGGTGTCTTGCAGTTCGTCAATCGGCGCGATCGAGCCGGAAAACTCCTGGAATTTGATCGGGAAATTGTGGAAGTTCTGCGTGCACTCGCAAGTCAGGCCGCAATCTCCATCCAGCGTAATGCACTGGTGCGTAACATCAACGAGCTGTTTGAAGGGTTCGTTCGTGCCAGTGTGAAGACGATCGAACATCGAGATCCGTCGACCAGTGGCCACTCCTTCCGGGTCGCAGAGTCGACGGTGCAACTCATGGAGCTGTTACCGCAATCAAACAATTCCCGCTTCCGCGGTCTGGTTCTGTCGTCAGAGTCGCTGCGAGAAATTCGGTACGCAGCGTTGCTGCATGACTTCGGCAAAATTGGTGTGCGTGAAGAGGTGCTGCTGAAGGCGAACAAGCTGTCCGGCGACCGACTGGGTATTCTGCAATATCGCTTTGAATTACAGCGTGAACGACTGCGTCGTCGTGCTGTCGAAAAGGAACTTCATCTCCTGCATCAAAAGGCTATGGATATTGAGGTTGCACGCAGGCGAGTGCATCGGGATCTGGAGAAGCAACTGTCTGTACTGGACGACTACTGGATCGCTGTGGTGCGAGCCAACAAACCCAATCTGCTTGAGGACGGAGATTTCCAGCATCTGATCGAGATCCGCGAAGAAAGGTTCCTGGATCTGGACGGCACAATTACCGGGCTTATCGATGACAACGACCTGTTGGCCCTGTCAATCCGCCGTGGATCTCTCACACCGGCAGAGCGTCGTGAAATTCAATCGCACGTCGTTCACACCCGGGAGTTCTTGTCGGTGTTGCCCTGGCCGACTGAGTTGTCTGCAATCCCTGCGATTGCAGGCGCGCACCATGAACGACTCGATGGAAGTGGTTATCCGGATGGTCTGATCGGCGATCAGATACCTCTGGCCGCACGGGTGATGGCAGTGTGCGATATCTTTGATGCTCTGACCGCGATGGATAGACCTTACAAGTCGGCGATCTCCTCCTCACAGGCTGCCTCGATTCTTCAGGATGAGGCACGACGAGGACTGATCGATCAGGATATCGTCGACATCTTTCTGGAAGCGCGCCTGCATGAAACGCTGATGAAGGTCGTGAATGGCTGAGTGAAAGGTCCGTTCAGGTCTTCCCAACCTGAAGTCTGTTCACTTCCATAGATCCAGGACGTTAACTTTAACGAGGATGTCGCCATTGTCCCAGATGGCGCCGTCTTCGGTGATTTCGTCAACCGACCAGTGAGCAAGAGCCTCCCCTTCGCGTACCCGTTGACCGTTGACGGACATTGACCGACCACCAGGCTCGCTCGAATAGAGATGAGAGGAATAACGGAACAGGAGAAGCTCCTCCTGTATCGCTTGTGGTGCATCGGTGAGCATCACTGGTGTTCTGTAGATTTCCTCGGGCGTCGCGTCGCTTTCTATGGGCTGGTAGTAAGGGACTGTGTCAACGGCCTGTTCTGCGGCGGCCGACGTCGTCTTCGCGGGATCACTCACCGCTGGAAGAGCTGCTGTCGCACTTTCGATCGCTACAACAACGTCGTCTAGCGGCCGAGCGAAAAACCAGCGGACGAGCAACGTTCCAGTCAGCAACAAGGCAATGAAAGCCAGAAGACCAATGGCTATCCACAATCGGCGTTGACGATTGCGCATTTGCGAATAGGCCCAGGTTGCCGCCTGGCTGGGTTCTTCATCGAGTTGACGTCGACGGGCGGCATCCACGATGAACGACATGTTATATCGCCTCGACTGGTGTGAGTTTACGTAGACTGGGGATTGTAGTGCTATCGGTCACTCTGGCGAGACGGAGCCAGGTCTTTGGACCGACAACACGATCAGGAACCAGTGCCTCCCGTTTCTGAAACTCCAGGAGAGCATTTGCAAGGTCGGCATCAAACAGGTTCTTGATCGAACTTGTTATCGGGCGCCCCAGAGCGGTCTCCAATCGATCTCGAAGGACGACAACGCTATCGTGCAAGTCACCTTCGCTCAGTAAGCCGCTATACAGGGGCGGCCGCGGCCAGACATAGGTGAAGTTGCCGAACCACTGCTCTCGCAGGTCCTGTGGCGTCACGTTGACGATCATGCCATCAAGGCCCAGCGTCAGCCTCGCTCCTTCAAGACCGAGCAGGGCGGCGTGGTAGGGCTCGGTCTTCTCGTCCCACAGTTCGATGACCACAGGGAGATCCAGATGCTCGATATCCGCCAAGGTGCCGGTCTGGCTGGTGCATGACAGCTCGTTCAGATTTGCGAATTCGCAAGGCAATCCATTCGTCGCCGTGTTGTACTCCAGGGACCAGGTGTTGAACACTTGGCGATAGGCCGATCCTTGCAGTTCTTCGTTGGACTTCGCAGGACGGCTGACCAGTCTTGGTGATGAAACCTCAGCGGCGGGTGCGTCCTGTGCATCCTGTGCATCCTGTGCATCAGTGGGCTCAGTGGCATCAGTGGCATCGTTCGCGAGCGCACGGCCTTGGGTCTCCGGGCTGAAAGGGATTTCTCCCGGTTCCACATCTTCTGGTTGAACGATTACCGATGGCCCATTTCGAGTCGTGGGCTCCGGGATTGTATTTCGTTGTTCCGCCACCCAATAACCGATCAGTGCCATCGTTATCACCACCAATGCCGACGCGGCTGTGATAACGAGCCAGGAGTGGTTTCGTCGATCCGGTATGACTTCGACCGCGGCGCGATTGACGATTTGTTGTGTCACTTCAAACGCGCCGAGTCCGTATGCTCCCAGCAGAGCCCGATCGGCCACGACGTTGATCAAACGTGGTATGCCCCCGGTCACCCGATGCAGCTTACGAAGCGCAGATTGCGTGAAAATGCGAGGGTTCCCTCCTGCGGTCGCCAGACGGTGCGCAACGTAGGCGGATGTTTCGGCACTACCGAGTGGCCCGAGTCGGTATCGCGCCGTGATTCGTTGGGACAGTTGCCGCAGTTCGGTGCGCGCCAGCAGTGCGTCCAGCTCCGGCTGCCCGATCAGAATGATGCGGAGCAGCTTGCGTTCGTCTGTTTCCAGGTTAGTGAGCAACCGAATTTGTTCAAGGACCGCCGGGGAGAGGTTTTGCGCCTCGTCGATCACGAGCACAGTGCTCCTGCCTTCACGATGCGCACGAAGCAGATATTGATTGAGTAGATCGATGTACTGCTTGATGGATGACGTGGTGTTCTTGTCGTGGGCGATGGCCAGTTCTTCGCAGATCGTCTCTAGCAGCTCCTTGGCCGTGAGGCGCGGATTCAGGATGAACGCAAGGTCCATGTTTTCCGGTGTCATGCGAACCAGATTGCGTAACAAAGTCGTTTTGCCAGTGCCGACTTCGCCAGTGATGAGTACAAATCCGCCGTGATTCAACCCGTACTGAAGATGCGCGAGCGCTTCGTTATGACCTTCGCTCAGGTAGAGGAAGCCTGGGTCCGGAGCAATGGAAAAAGGTTCGCGGACAAAGCGAAAATGTTCGAGGTACATCAGGACGCGGTGGCGTCAGTTTCGAGTCGCGTCAGGCACTGGTCCTTGGCATGCCAGACTGTATCTATCCAGGCTGCCAGGCGACGGCGTTGTTCGCGTTCGGTGCCCTCGGCCAGTACCTCGGCGGGGATGGTGTAGGTTTCGACCACGACGTTCACCTGCCGGCATTTGCCTTGCAGGAATTCCCAGATCGTCGGCGTGTCGCTGGGGTAGTGGATGGTGACGTCGAGCATTCGATTGAACGCACTGCCCATGTCGGTCATGACATAAGACAGACCTCCCACCTTTGGCGGCAGCAATCGGTTGAATGGGCTGCGCAGGCGCTCATGTTTGACAGGCGTGAATCGTGTGCCCTCGATGAAATTCAACACCGTCGAGGGGTACTCGCGAAATTGCCGACATGCTGTGCGTATCGATTCGCGGTCGGCACCTTTCAACTCCGGCTTCTTCGCAATCTGCTGTTTGGTGGAGCGTTTGACGAAAGGAAACCCCAACAGATACATGCCGATGCCGATGAACGGAATCCAGATCAACTGTTCCTTGGTAAAGAACTTGATAGGCGGGATCCGGTTCCACAGGATGGTTTGCAGGATAAGAATGTCGGACCAGGTCTGGTGATTCGAGATGACGAGATACCACTGGTCTGTAGATACTGTGTCTATCTCTCGCCAATCCAGACGGATATCTGTCATTCGCACTGCGTTCAACAAGAGCTTGTTAAAACCGGTCCAGGCGAACAACCAGACTTCGAGCCATCGCTTCAGTCGCCGACCGGCGGCACCAGGGAGAATCAACGCAACAACGCCGAGAGAAAATAACGGAATGCACACCAGGGTGGTGACACACAGGGTCACCAGGAGGACAACGATTCCGCGCAGTAACGGCATGGCGGGTAACAAGCTCGTGGATGAGATCGCGAGTATACGAGGGGGGCCATGAGCCGCCAAATCGGTGTCTTGCTGTTATTCATGCTCTCGGGCTGTAGCACCCTGAGTTATTACGGTCAGGCGGTGCATGGACAAGCCTCGCTGCTCTTGAATCGTCAGTCTGTTCCAGGTTTGCTCAAGTCTTCGAAAACGCCATCAGAACTGCGCGCTCGTCTGGAAACAAGTCAGGCTGTCCTGCGTTTTGCCGAGGAACGCCTGCACCTGTCGGCTCACGGCCGCTACCGAAGTCTTGTCATCACGGGACGACGGGCGGTGGTCTGGAATGTGGTAACGACGCCCGCACTCTCCCTGGCGCCGTTGCACTGGTGCTATCCGATCGTGGGTTGTCTGCCGTATCGAGGCTTTTTTAGTGAAGCGCGCGCGCGACGGGAAGCCACACAGCTCCGGGCGGCTGGCAAGGTGGTTAGCGTGGGTGGTGTTCCCGCCTACTCGACGCTGGGTTGGTTCAAGGATCCGCTGCTCGATACGTTCATTCACTGGCCGGATGCGGACCTCGCCAATCTACTATTCCATGAATTGGCGCATGGCCGTGTTTGGGTCAATGGTGATGCGCAATTCAATGAGTCCCTGGCAAGTTTCGTCGGCAACGCAGGGGTAACGCAGTGGCTCATTGATCGCCCTGCTGACCTTGATCGATACCTGCGTGCTCAGACACTCGATGAGCGTTTCGAGCGCAGGTTGGCGGGGCTGCGTAAACGCCTCGAATCGGTTTACGCGTCACGTGCAGCGGATCAGGAAAAACAACGGTTGGCCGATGCCGGCTATGCAGAATTTCGTCGGTGCCACATGGCAGCACGTCGTGATAGCCAAACTTCCCGCTTTGACGCGATTGTTGCGACAGGCCTCAACAATGCGTATCTGGCTGGGCGGCAGACCTATGCACAATACGAACCCGCGTTTGCCATTCTGTATCGGGATGCGGGCCACCAGTGGCCGCAGTTCTGGTCTGCCGTGGAGCAGTTGATCGCCATGTCGAAAGCGGCGCGTCATCAGCACCTGGGAGACCTGAGCCCCGACCCAACGGGCGCTTCAGATCAGCATCAGGGAACAGACTGCGGAAATTACTAGGGTGCCGTTGAAGTTGAGTCCTTCACGCGCTGCAAGGCGACGCCCAGGGTATGGCTGGCGCTTGTTTCCCAATTGAACTGGAAGCGGAGCTGCATTGTCGCCGACAATGCCAGCAGTGGTCCGGCAAACAGCGCCAGTCGAGATAGGCTCAAGATGAACGTCCTGAGACGGGAAAGGCGCCAAGACTAAAGGAAAGCAGTGATGCCTCAAACATGGAACACCGGGATACGTTCTGCTTGCGCTCCGGAGAAGTGGATCCAGACGCTATTGGTCGCGCGGGAGCAATTACAGCATGGCTGATTCGTTTTATTGGTACGACCTGGAGACTTCGGGTACCGCAGCCCGCTGGGATCGCATCATACAGTTCGCCGGTTTGCGGACCGACGCGGAGCTGAACCCTGTCGGCGATGAATTCGTCACCGATGTCGTGTTGCCCGACGATGTGCTCCCAGATCCCCGTGCGACGCTGATTACGGGTATCACCCCGCAACGAACGAGATCCGGAATTACCGAGTGGCGAGCCTTCGAGCGCATTCATGCTGCGCTCTCCGTGCCCCATACCTGTGCCGTTGGCTACAACAGCCTGCGGTTCGATGATGAATTTGTGCGATTCGGGCTGTTCCGGCATCTTCGTGATCCTTATGCCCGTGAACATCGGAATGGAAATTCCAGATGGGACCTGGTCGATCTGGTGCGCGCCACAGGTGCGCTGAGGCCAGAAGGCATGGAGTGGCCGAAGGACGAGGAGGGTTGGCCTGTCTACCGTCTGGCGGAGCTCACTCGTGCCAATGGCCTTGAACACGAATCAGCTCACGATGCGCTTTCGGATGTTCGGGCGACGCTCGCGCTGGCGAAGCTCATCCGTACCGCGCAACCACGTCTGTTTGAGTACTACCTTGGCAGCCGCGACAAGCGGAATGTGCGCAAGCTTCTTGAACCTTATGCCCAGCGTGTGTGCGTTCATGTTTCTGGCATGTATCCCAAGGAGCGCTATCGAGTGGCTCCAGTCCTGTCGATCTGTCGTCATCCCATCAACGCAAACTCTGTGATCGTTGCGGATCTGGCTACCGACATCGAAATGTTGATCCACGGCGATGAGGCTGACTTGCGCAAGGCAATGTTCACAGCAGGCGCGGAAAACAGACCACCACTCAAGGAAATCCGCACCAATCGTTGTCCGTTTGTGGCCGATCTGAGTGTGCTTACCCCCGCCAATATCGAGCGCGCGAAAATCGACTTGGGCCTGGTGAACAGTCGTAAACGCCGTCTTGCTCAACCGGCTGTGCTGCAAAAAATTGCCCGGCTGTTTCAGGATCCGAAGACGACCAAGGCCGAAGACGTTGAGGCATCCCTGTACGACAAATTCCTGCTCGATGAGGACCGCTCCCGCTGTGATGCCTTTATCAGCGGCGTTGCAGCGGGTGATTGGCCGCTGCTGGACTTTCGTGACAAGCGGCTGAACAAGCTGGTCAGTCGCCTTAAGGCGCGCAGTTTTCCGCATCTGCTCCAACCGGACGAGGCTGGTGAATGGTCTGATTTTGTGCGTGAAAAGCTGACCGCTGACAAGGCGTCGTGGCGCACGGTTGCAGCGTTTGAAGCAGAACTTTCGACCATCAGGAACGAAGGTGTGGCACCTGAATTGGTGGCACAACTGGATGATCACCTTCGCGGGCTGCGCGAACGCTACCGCTTATAGGTGTTGGTCCATTCTGGCCAGATAGGCGTTGTAGCTGCATAACGAAGGGTCGAAGTCGATGTCCGCTGGCGGGTTCTGCACAATGCCGATGGACCATTCTTCAGCACCCTTCACCGTTTCTGCGGCAACCAGGTTATCAACCCACGGAAAGTCGCCGTGGCGATAATCTGCCGGCGAATCGACGTAACTCATTAGGTACTCGCGGCTCTCCAACGCCTGGATGATGTGCGCAGGTGCTGCCAGCCGACGCGCATCCAGCAACGCCCACTCACGATGGCGGGTGCCGCAAACCAGCATCTGCACCGCGCTGCCGTCGGCACGCAGCATGAGAAAGCCCGGCGGATCGTCGACCAGGTAATATTCGATGATTTGTTGTTTGTGCAGCACTCTACGCATGACACGAGCGACGTCATCGTTCAGCAGAAACGCGGGTGGATCCAGGGTCAGTGTATTGACCAACCGGGCAGTGTGTTGTGCAAAGTAGTCATGCAGAAGCTCCTCGGTAAAAGCGAGGATGTCGCTGATGGAGTGACTTGTGTTCTTCGGAATGAAGCGGTTGATGAGTTTTGCGTTGAAGGCCTGCACAGCAACCTTTTCATCAGCAACCCCGGTCAGCATTGCCTTCTGGATGTAAGGGTCCGAGAGTTCGGAACAGAACTCCAGACCGTTCAGCAGCGGCATCGAATAGTCGATCATCACGACCGAGTTGCGTGCAAATCGATCCAGATGATTGATCTCCTGTTCGATCATCGACATGTCCAGAGTCATAGAACGTACGCCGTTGTCGTCTTTCCGATGTATGAAGCAGCGATCAACCAACGGTGGCAGGGGTGGCGGCAAGTTGAGAAACGCAAGCGCGGCTTCTGGCTCGGCGAACAGGCGATACGCCCAGGTCGCAGGTAACTCCAGGTCCAGACTACGCAGAAAGCCTTCGTTGTCGTCGACAAAGACCACGGTCGTGGGATGAAAATAGGGTGCGAGTGCAAACGGCATGATTACTTCAGCAGATCGTTCAGGGCTTGTCGTTTGGCTGCGGTGAGGCGTCTGAAAGACCGCACCAGAGCGTGTTCTTCCTCGGTGAGCGATCGTCGGAACAGGGCATCCAGAGGACCTTGAAGTGGGGGTTCTATCATGACCATGGTTGCCTCCGAAGGCAGCCCGGTGAAGGTCTGCTCCAGTCGAGCGATGATTTCGGAGTTCATGCTACGCCGATAGTTGTTGGCGGCCTCTGCGATCCGGTCCCGCATCTCTGGCGGTAGTCGCACGACGAACTTGTAGACTTTCAGCTTGTCAGTGTCGTCGTCGATGTCTGTAAGACCGGTCAGCGTGAGCGCCCGAAAGTCCGGCGGATCGTTGTTCCCTTTGCTCATCATTGCCCTCCCGTCACCATTTAGGCATGGTGGCGGCCTTACGACAAGTTGATGTCAAGGTGATATCACGTGCAACCCATTGAACGCGACAACATTCGACTGGCCGCAACTGTCCTGCTGCTGCGTGACGGCGTGCCCGGGCTTGAGGTGTTCATGGTGAAACGGCCTGCAGGAATGGTATTTCCAGATCTGCATGTGTTTCCCGGTGGAAAGGTTGATGACGCCGATCACCTCGAATCAATCTGCGCGGGACTTGATGATCGACGCGCCAGCACTCAACTCGGGCTCTCTGCCGGAGGGCTGCGTTATTGGGTAGCAGCCATTCGTGAGTGTTTCGAGGAGTGTGGAGTGCTGCTGGCCACGCGCGATGGACGGCTGCTGGACCTCGTTTCGTCAGACGAGCGTGAACATTTTTCTGCTTATCGTCTGGCCGTGGCTGCCGGGCAGATGTCGATGGCCGAGTTGTGCGAGCGAGAAAATCTGTTACTGGCGTGCGACCGGGTCCACTACTTCTCTCACTGGCTGACGCCGGACTCCGTACCGAAGCGCTTTGATACTCGGTTTTTCGCAACCACCATGCCGCATGGACAGCAGGCGTTTGCCGACACCGACGAAACCGCTGACTCCGATTGGGTGACACCGGCAGAAGCACTGCGCAGACGTGATCGAAACGAATGGCAGATGATCCATCCAACCTTCATGACCTTGATGAGTATCGCGCCGTTTCCCACGGTTGAAGACACGCTGGCAGCGGTCATTGCAGAATTGCATCTGCCTGAGTTCACGGCAGAGATCAATCGTCAGGGGATGCAGCGGCTTCGGTGAGCAATCATTTGCC
>JAYSTS010000347.1:0-10527 GCA_043719475.1 Gammaproteobacteria bacterium
TGAATCTCCTCATAACCCGTTCGTGTCAGAAATTTCGACATTGAACGGGTTTTGACGGCGCGAAATTCCCCCGAAACCGCCTGGCGATCGTTCTAGTCGCCCATAGCTTGAGCGCGCGCCCGAGCATCCCGTCACAAAACTCCCTGATATCCATCCCTGAATAGGTAATTCCCCGGAAAACCGTGTGCTGGGTCACGGGCAAGGGCAGTCCGCACCAGTTCAATACAACTCGTTACGAAATTCACGCCTCAATGCGTGAACCGCTTTTGCGCGGTGTGGAGAGACAGAGATGAGTTGTACTGTACTTTCTGCGCGGCGGGCACGGCTTGCTATGGCTGTAATGCTCACCGGCATTCTTGGGGGTTGTGGTGGTGGATCGAGTGGTGCGCCAGCCGCACCGATCGGTATCAGCGGCAGTGTCGGGGATGGTCCCGTCGTGGATGCCACGATTACGGTTTTCGATGCCACCGGCACGGAAATCGCGAAGGGCACTGCGTCCAGCACCGCCCGTTATGACTTAACCGTAGCAGCAGACGCGAAACTTCCGCTTCGTGTCGTTGCGACTGGTGGTCGGGACCTCGTGACCGGGCGACCTGTTGAGTTCGAGCTCGTGTCGATGGTGACGGGTACCGGTGTACAGACACTCAATCTCTCGCCTATGTCCAGCCTGATTTCGCATGCTGCCAAATGCAGTGGCGCCGTCAGTGCAAGTTCTCTGGCCACCGCCTGGGAGCGTGTGGAAGGTAGCCTCAGCATGGGGTTGGACGGGGGTCAAATCGATCATCCGGTATCGTCAAAAGTCGACGCTTCTAACGTTGCAACGGTTCTCCTCGCCAACGAGGCGCTTGGCGAGGCGGTTCGTCGGGCACATACCGCCATGCAAAATTCAGGCAATGGGCTGACGCATGATCAGCTGCTTGAAAAGCTGGCTTGTGACCTGGCGGATGGTCAGCTTGATGGTAAAGGTGGCAACGCCGACGCGCGGCTGACATCCACGTTCCGGGCCATCGAAGTGGAAGTTCTACTGGAAACGATTGCTGGTCGACTTGAAGTTGACGGCAAAGATGCGAGCGCTCTTCTCGATGCTTCCATTCGCACCATATTGCCAGCGGCAACCGAAGCTTCGGTCGACAAGGTGCTGCCGACGGCTGCCATGGTGACACAAACCAGAAAGGCCATTGCGGTGCTTCAGGGCGCGATCAACAACGATGAGCTGAAGTCTCTGGGAGCGGCGTTGGATACAGCGGACCGGAGCACCTTGCGTGGTTCCGTTGATACGTTGCTGACACCTGCTGCACAGAGTTCGATCGAGGCTGTCAAAGACGCCGTCGTATTGTCTGACAGCTCGCAGATCACGAACCTGCAGGCGCGAATGAGCCAACAGGCCAACGCATCCCTCCCGGTACTGTCGTTCAGTGCGGCGGCTGAATTGGTTGATTCCAGCAGTACGGTTTTGCTCTCGTGGGCAACTGCGGATGCAGAATCGTGTCAAGCCTCCGAAGGCTGGACCGGTAACCAGACAGTTAACGGATCCTTCCGAACGCCTGCTTTGCGTACTTCGACCCGCTATACGCTGACCTGCAGCGGACTCGGCGGAAGCGTGCGACGTTCTGTGATCGTAAACGTTCGCGGTCAGGCGGTGGTAGTACCACCCACTCCGGTTCAGCAGCCCGTCACGACACCTGCACCAGGGACGACGCTTACGCCGGTAACAAATCCCGCGCCGGCAACAACTCCCGCGCCAGTAACCACACCTGCGCCAGTAACCACACCTGCGCCAGTAACAACTCCAGTGCCAGTATCTTCACCTGCGCCAGTGACTACTCCCGCGCCGGTGACAACACCAGTTACTGTTACGACACCTCCGCCATCCGCTCCGAGCCCGGCACCGACCGTCACATTGACGACGGACCGACCAACGATCAAGGCAGGAGAGACTGTGAGCCTGGCGTGGACCAGTCGCAACGCCACTGGCTGTGAAGCCAATCGCGGCTGGTTGGGTGTGCTGCCGACCAATGGCAGTCGTCTGTCCGCTGCCTTGTCCGCATCGACGACCTTCGGCATTACGTGCAATGGCACTGGCGGCTCAGCGGTTGCGCTCGTCACTGTTGCAGTGACGGCGGCCAAGGGTCTCGCGCTTGGCTGGTCCAGGCCGGATCAGAACGAAGACGGTACTCCCGTGAATCTGGCTGGCTATCGTGTGTACTTCGGTCAACAGTCAGGTCAGTATCCCAATCGTCGAGATGTTGCCGATCCGAATGCGACATCAACCAACATTGAGGTGGTGCCCGGGACGTACTACCTGGTTATGACGGCGATCGACCGGGATGGGCAGGAGAGTGATCACTCGAACGAACTGGTGAAGGTGGTGAATTGAGCAAAGCGTCAGGGAGGCTCACGACGGCCTCCCTGTTGGTGCCTTCAGATACTATTCAAGCAGCAGGTAGTTCACGCGCAAGGAATAGAGATTTTCGTCGTAGGCCTGGACGGTGATTGGCGTGTCCACCGAGTTGTGTGATCCGGTAAACAACAGAGACAGCCTGCGGTTGTAGCTGTAGCCAAGGGACACTTCCGCACCGAAGCGATCCTCAGTGGGTGCATTCAGATCCAGCAACTTTTCCTGTCGGTATGATGCCTCGATTCCTGCGGTCAGCTTCGGACTCAGGCGACGGCGCCAGCTGATGGCGGCCGTGGTTCGCTCCAGATCTTCAAGCAGATCGATGTAGTCCTGTTTGTCATACACGAGGCTCAGCATGAATTCGTTGGAAAAAAGGACAGTACGGAATTCAATTTCTGCTCGATCGTTGATGAACACTTCGTTCAGATCAGAGTCAATCTGGTTGTTGGTGCCAAAGGGCAGGATACCGAGTTCAAGAATCGATGGACGGTCGCGCAGCTCCTTCACTGCCGCTACGGTCATTGATGTCTGGGGGGTCATTCGCCATGTCAGACGCGCGTCATAAACTTCACTTTGCACAGTCTTGCGTCCAAGCGTGCGGTTCATGTTGGTATAACCGCCAAGCAGGCTCATGTCGATGCTTGGTCCGAATCGCCGCCACTGAACCGAGCTCGTCAGTGCATCCAGATCAGGCGAACCGGCGTTATCAAAGTTGACCATATTGTTGGCGACGTTGAAGACCAGTTGATCGTTCTGACCGACGTTCATGACATAAGCGACAGACCCGGTGTTCCGCTTGCTGTCCGTGTTGGCGACGTCGGCATGCGTTTGGGTGTAGTAATACTGCAGCTGTAGCTCATCGTTCCGGCGAACACGAAAACGTAAGGTTGGACCGGCGCGTGTACTGTCTGTGACCTGCACGTTATTTGGCAGGTCCCCCTGCTGCCCATTGATGGTTGATTCTGTTCTTGTATTGTTGACCGTGAAATCAAGGCGTCCTGGAATAGCTTGCCAAACGACAGTAGAGGCGCCAGTCAGGGCGGAATCATCCGCGAAGAACTCTTCGGATCGAATTCGTCGTTCATAGTCGTATTGGGCAGTGGCCCGGATGGATGGACCTTGGTGCTCGACGGCGATGTTTGCACCGGGCTGATAGGTAGTCTCGGAGATCTCATTGTCCGGTGCTCGCGTCGTATTGTCGGTGTGGGTTGACTCAACTCTCAATCCGACGGTTGTTTCCAACGCGACTGCTGGCGCAGACAACGCCAATAAAGCGACCGCGAGTCTAGTTCGTTGGTTTGTCACAGGATCTCCCTCGATGCAGCTTAAGCGCAGATCAGAACGCGCGTTCCGGTACCGTGATTACATCACCTGGCTGCAGCGAGTAATTCGTCTCCATGTCGCCTTTTTGTAAGATCCTGTCGAGAGAGATCTTCATTGAGCTTCCGCTCTTGCGAAACAGGGTAGCCTTGCCTGGCACTGCGAACTCTGCGAGTCCACCCGCTTCCAGGACCATGTCCAGCACTGTCATACCCTGGCGATACGGGACCGATATTGGCCTGATCACAGCTCCGGTAACGCGCACTCTGGAGCGATAGGCATCACTGCCCATCGTTGTGACGATCACTGTCACATACGGATCGCGTATGAACTTTTTCAATTGTTCGGTGATGTAGGCGGCGACTTCTTCAGGGGTCTTCTCACCAACCAGCACGTCTCCCGCTAATGGCACGCTGATCTTGCCATCGGGTCGTACCGGTACAGATACACTGAGGTCAGGATTTCGCCAGACGTTTACGGAAAGTGAGTCGCCGACGCCAATTCGATACTCCTCGGAGAGGCCGGTGAAGGGAACTTCTTCAGCCTTCGGTGGAGCCTTCGTACTACTTGCGCAGCCTGCAATCAAGGCCGATAAAAACAAGGCGGCCAACGACCGCAGAAACAGCTTGTGCATAGTGTCCATTCCTTGAGCTTCACCTCGTCGCCAACAAATTGAGCGCGTGATGATATCCGTTGTCCTTGAGCGATAGTGCCCTGGATATAAAGCTGCTTACATATGGTTGCATTTGCGCGACAGACAAATCCGTGCACCGGTCACAGACTGCTTGCCAAGCAGTAGCAATCGGTAGTGCGCATGGAGCGAACCATGATGTTGGAGGCCCGGACTATTCGTTCCAGGTTAGGTGAGCGTGCCTTACGATGGTTTCGCCGAGAACGCGTGTTTGCCAGTGGTGGTAGTTGGTACTTCCGCACCCGCGAGGCTATCGACGTTGGACCCTACGGCTCGCGCTTCGAGGCGGAAATCGAGGCTGATATTCTCATCGCGCGGCTTGATCATGAGGCCAGTTTGCCGAGTGTGATGGTGATCCGAGCGTTTCTGCTGGAGTCCGTGATTGAGCCTGGCAGAAACAGTCGTCTGGTAGATATTGGTGCCCAAGTAGGGCGTTGAACGGTTCTTTGGACGGCCGCCTCTTCAGCGATAGCGGCGCGAATCAGCAGCCGCGGAAGTCTGGGGTTCTCTTCTCCCTGAATGCGCGCCGTCCTTCTTTATAATCTTCGCTGTTGAAGCAACCATCGACAAGCTGCCGCACACGCGCGACTTCGTCACTCTGACTGCCCCGTTCGAATGCGTTTACTGCAGCCTTCGCTGCCGCGACCGTCAAGGGCGCATTGCCGGCGATACGGTGTGCGTAGGCCAGCACTTCGGCTTCGATATCAACACGTTCATGGATGGTGTTGATGAGTCCCATTGCCAATGCCTCCTGTGCGTCCATGAAGCGGGCGCTGAACATGATGTCTCGAGCGCGCGAAGGACCGACGACACGGGCCAGTTTGGCCAACCCTTCGTACTCATAGCCAAGCCCGAGTTTTGCTGCGGGAATTCCGAAGCGCGAGTCAGGTGTTGCGATCCGAATATCAGCTGCCAGCGCGGTGGCCAGGCCACCACCGATGCAATAACCCTCGATCAGAGCCAGCAATGGCTTGGCGAATCTTGCGAGTTCTCGATTGGCATCGCCGGCCACTTCGCCGTAGGTGGCCTTTTGATCGGCGTTGGCGCGATGCTGGTCAAATTCTGAAATGTCCGCACCCGAGACGAAAGCTTTGCCCCCCGCGCCGCGCATGATGGCTATCCGGACATTTGCGTCTGAGGAAAACGCACGGAGCACATCGGCAATGCCCTGCCACATGTCCAGTGACAGTGCATTGTGCCGAGCCGGGTTGTTGAAGATCAGCCAGCCGATCTGCCCATCGACTACACCGCGAATTCGGTCGGTTCGCAATTCCAGTTCCACTCTTGGCTCCTATGATTCCATGCTTGATATGGCGTTCGGTTGTCCTGCAATGCAGATGTTCAATCCGCGGCGATGATAGCTGCGTGACGAGCGAGCACACGGTGCGCACGGGTGAGATGAGGCACGTCGACCATCTGGCCTTCGAAGTTAAATGCCATGCGACCTTGTTGTTGCTCGTGCGCAAAGGCTTCGACGAGACGGCGCGCGGCGGCAACGACATCGGGAGCTGGCGTGAAGGCCTCATTGACGATCGGGATCTGCGCGGGGTGTATGGTGATCTTGCCGGTAAAGCCCATCCAGGCAGACTCGATGCTCTCCTGGCGAAGTGCCTCGTGATCGTTGATATCAACAAACACCGTGTCCAGCGGCTGAACGTTCCCCGCTACTGCGCAGAGCAGGGTCATCGTCTGGCAGTGTTTGAATACCTGCATGTAACTACCGTCGGGCAATCTGTTGCGGGATGCACCAAGGGCAGCAGACAGATCTTCGGCGCCCCATGACAAGGCAATCACGCGCTTACACTGGGAAAACGTTGGCAGGTTGATAGTACCCAGTGGTGTCTCGGTGCTGACCAGGATAAGCCCGACACCGCCGATCGGATGCCCATATTGAGCCTCCAGATCGCGAATCATCGCGTCCAGTGCTTGCAGTTCGGCCAGCGTCGAAACTTTGGGTACCACGTACGCGTCTGGTGGATGCTGCATCGTCACCCTGACATCGTCCTGTCCCCAGGGAGTATGCAGCGGATTGATGCGAACGGTTCGTTCCTGGCGCCCGAAGTCCACGTCCTTCAACCAACCTGAGACGATGGTGCGCGCACTCGACTTGAGGTCAGGCGTGACCGCATCTTCAAGATCGAGAACCAGACCATCGGCCTGAGTTTCCAGCGACTTCTGGAGCATCTTTTCGTTTGCTCCTGGGACGAAGTGCAGAGATCTGCGCAACCTCAGCGCACCGTTGGTCATCGTCGCTTCATGCCGGCTGGCGCAACATCATGCCGCCGCGCAGACAGACGCAGACGACTTCACCACGCTGGTTGGTCGCGGTGTGTTCGAATATGACGACGCCTCGATCAGGCTTGCTCCGGCTCTCCCGTTTTTCCATGACTTTGGTTTTCGCCGACAGCGTGTCGCCGATGAACACCGGGTTTGGAAACGTGGTCTTGTCAAAACCCAGATTGCCAAGGGTGGTACCGAGCGTTGTATCGGCGACAGAGACACCAACCACGAAACCGAGGGTAAAGATTGAATTCACGAGAATTTTGCCGTGCTGGGTGGAGGCCGCGAACTGCGCGTCGAGGTGCAGGGGCTGCAGGTTCATGGTCAGCGCAGAGAACAGCAGATTGTCGGTTTCGGTGACGGTGCGCGACGGCTGATGGACAAACTCCATACCGACGATCAGTTCTTCAAAGTATTTGCCAGCCATTCGCTCAGGCTCTCCTCGCCAGTCGCTTGCGTTTGTGTTCGACGTAGTCGACGAGGATGTACTCGCCGAGTTCATCGGGTGAGGTGTAGAAGACACGGCCGCCATTGATCCGCGCGATTTCGTCCATGAAGGCCTTCAGGTAGTAGCTCTGTTCCAGCATGAAGGTGTTGATCGCTATGCCACGTGCCGTGCAGTGCTTCACAGCCTTGAAGGTTGCGCGAATGGTTTTGGGCGTGGGTGGATAGGCGAATACCGCTTCGCCATTTTCCAGATGCGCTGTGGGCTCACCATCAGAAATCATGATGATCTGTTTGCTGCCGGTCTGATGTTTGGACAACAACTTCTCAGCCAGCATCAAGGCGTGCTGCATGTTGGTACCCAGCACGTACTCATCCCACTGCAGATAGGGCAGGTCATGAGCCTTCAGCTCTTTTGCATAGGCGGCAAAGCCGATGATATAGAAGCTGTCCTTCGGATATTGACTGGTGATGAGGTTGTGCAGAGCCAGCGCTACTTTTTTCGCCGCCTGGAATGACCCTCGCAGGGCCATCGACCATGACAAGTCAACCAACATGGCGGTGGCAGTAGAGCTGACCATCTCGCTACGATAAATCTCGAAGTCGGAATGCTGCAGCTGCACTGGCGTGCTTGGCCCATTGCGGTCGATGGCGTTACGAATGGTCCGTGGCATATGCAGATGAAAGGGGTCACCAAATTCATACGGCTTGGTTTCTTCCAGACGTTCACCGAACCGACCTTCTTCGGGAATCGCGTGGTTGCCCAGATTCTGCTTTTTCAGGCGCGCATAGATTTCGCCGAGCGCCTTCTGTCCGATAACACGCGAACCGCGTGGCGTGAGTTCGAAACGGTTGTCATCCGTCGGACGGATGTAGCCTGCGTCTTCAAGTGCCTTGAGCAGTGATTTCAACTGCTCCAGATCCTCTCCCGCTTCTTCGCCCAGCAGTTTGCGCAACAGGTCATCGTCGACATGGTCAAGGTTACCGGCGCGCTCCGCATCGGTCAGCTGATCGATCATCTCGTCCATGCCGGACAGTTCGCGCATGAGTTTCATGGCAGCGTCCATGTCGAGGGACTCATCCCCACCGAACCGGTATCGACCGCCACCCTGACCCTGTCCGAGCGCCTCGGCAAGGCGCTGTAGTTCAGCATTCAATGCAGGGTCACCAAACCGACCGGACATCATCGCCTGCAGCTGCGCACGCTGCTCGGGCGACATGGAGTTCATCAGCGATTGCGAAGCCGCCATTTGCTCCTGCATCTGCTTCAGCAGGTCGTCGAGATTCCTGGGTGGATTGTCTCCAAACATGTCGCCGAACTTGTTCATGAAGTCGTTGAAGCCCGGGTCCTGACCGTTGGCCTTGCGATCCAGCATGTCGTTCAGGTTTTTCAGCATGTCCTTCATGCGTTCCATATCACCATCGGACATGTTTTTGATCATGTTCTCGACGTCCTGGAAGAACGACGAGGCCATGGATTTGCGCAATTCATTGAGCAGTTCGAGAAACTTGCGCTGCGCATCAGGATTCAGGAATTCGTACTTTTCCAGCGCATTGACCTGGGCGGCCAGGTCTTTCGGTAACGCATCAAGGGTCTCCTTGTTGCGTTTAGCGACTTGCTTCAGGACATTGTCCGAGAACAGCGCGTCGTCACTGTCGGGCTTGTCGAGCCATTCCTGTATGCGCTCCTTCTCCATCTTGAGAATCTCGTCCAGGCGCTCACGAAAGCCCTCAAAGATGCTGCTCAGATCGTAGCGCTGCAATGCGGCGCGCTTGCGATCACGCAGTTCCTTCATCATCTCCCGCAATCCCTTCAGATAACCACCGTCGGGAATCTTCATGCCCCGAGAGGCAAGATTGCGCATGGCCCAGCGCAGGTCACCAAACTCCATCAGGTCGTTAGCGAGCGCGCCCATGATGTCATCCGGATCAAGCGGTGCCCGTTGTGATCCATCCCAGGCGCTGAAACGATGTCGGCGGGGTAGTTTCATGGTATTGGCTTCATGGTGTTGACTTCATGGTGTTAGTTTCATGCTTCTGGTTTCAAGCGGTGTAGGTGCTCTTGCCGGAAACTGTGTATTTGTTCAACAGTTTGTGCAGATGTAGCCCTTCCAGAACGAATTCGACGATGCAGGCTTTCACACCTGTAGTCTCACTCTGCAGTACTGCACCAAAGCTTGGAATCCGATTGACGATGTCGGCGTAACTGCGCGCCGTCATGTTTTCGCCGGTCTCCACCGCCAGGCCCTCGGCGAACGCATTGGCAATGGAGCCGAGATCGTTGACGTCGTAGTAACGATCAAAGACTGCTTTCACGGCGCTGCGAAAGATGCGGTCGGTGATCTTGTCTTCCTGGCCATCTTCCATTGCTTCGAATTCAACTTTGCCCTGGAAAGAGGGTGCGACGAATGGCAGGTCAGACACCCTGGGCACGACTTCGGTTTCTTTCAGCGACAGCGCACGACGCATCGAGTTGGCGACCAGCGCTTCGTAGTTGGAAATCGAAGCCCGGACGCTGACGCCCGAGCGCTGGTTGATATCCGGCGATTTGCGCGCCAGCTGGCTGATTTCGGCGATGATTTCTTTCATGAAGACCGGCACGGTGATGGGATAGTCACCGAGATCGAGCACCTCGGCTTCCTGCATCATGATCTCGATTTCTTCGTCGACGTGCTCGGGATAGTGCGTGCGAATCTGCGCGCCGTACCGATCCTTGAGCGGGGTGATGATGCGGCCGCGATTGGTGTAGTCCTCAGGGTTGGCGGTTGCGACGATAAACACATCGAGCGGTAGCCGTATCTTGTGGCCGCGGATCTGGATGTCGCGCTCTTCGAGGAGATTGAGCAAACCAACCTGAATCCGCTCGGACAGGTCAGGCAGTTCATTGATCGCAAAGATGCCGCGATTCAGACGTGGGACGAGTCCGAAATGCAGGGTGAGTTCGTCAGCGAGATAACGACCTTCGGCCACCTTGATCGGATCCACTTCGCCGATCAGATCGGCGATGGTGATATCCGGGGTCGCCAGCTTTTCGCCGTATCGTTCATCGCGATGTAACCAGGCAATCGGAGTTGCGTCACCGTGTTGTTTGACCAGATTGCGAGCCTGCAGGGTGATCGGGCGATAAGGATCTTCGGGGATTTCGGTATCGGCGATGGTCGGCGTCCACTCATCCAGGAGGCTGGTCATGCTGCGCACGATGCGCGATTTGGCCTGACCGCGCTCGCCCAGGAAGATGATGTCCTGCTTGCCGAGGAGTGCATTCACGAGTTGTGGCAACACGGTGTCGTCGTAGCCACGGATGCCCGGAAAGAGCCGTTCACCGGCTTTCAGTTTGCGGATGAGATTGTTGCGCATCTCCACTTTGACCGGCGTGGGCTGGTACCCGGATGCT
>JAYSTS010000348.1:0-10496 GCA_043719475.1 Gammaproteobacteria bacterium
TTCGACATGGACCGTTACAAAAATCGCGATCAGGAGATCGCTCCCACAGGACGTGTTTACTCGACGTCTCATGACTGAATCTGCCAACTTCATCGGTTATGACCTTACGGTTTGATTTCCGCTGCAATCCCGACCTTCGCTCCAGTCAATCGTTCCGAAGCTCTGAATAACGCTGCGCAGCATTTTCGGTTGCGTAATCATTGTCCAATTGACGTTAGCCCGGACTAGGCTGCTTGGCGAAATCCAGAAAGCGTCCACGCGGCCAGAATCGACCAACGCGTAGCGGTAACGTCTTGATCGTGCGCTTCATCAGAAAAAATTCTGAGACTGGTCTGCCAGCAGCCCCATAACGATGTTTGTAGGAGGCATCACCGCTGAGCAGGTCGAACTGCCTGGCGCCACCACTCAACTCCCGCTTCAGCATCTCCAGCAACAATACCTTGCCAGTGCCAGGAGGGCCGTCAACGTCATAGGAGCCTTGCAGCGCATAATACTGGTCGCCATAGCGATAGCCGATTTCCATCGCCACCGCCTTGCCGTCTATTTCCAGCTGCAGAAATCGCAGCCAACCCCGCGCCAGCGCGACTGCACTAAATCGTCGATAGAAATCCGCTTCTCTCGGCTTACGCACAAAAACTCCGGCTTGCCCGATCGCATTCCACCGCCGGGTGTTCATGTCGACGTAGGTTTCGAGGGCCTGGGGAAGTACTGAGACGTTTCCGCAATCCACGACCTTTGCGTGCTCTGCCTCAAACAGGCGTTTCGATGTGCGCCGTAAATCCTTGCGCGTCGACGCCGACAACGCTTGTTCGTAATCAGCATAAACGGGCGGAAGATCTATACAAAAGAACTCACTGGTCTTTTCAATAATCTCAAAACCAGCTTGCCGTGATGCAACTTCGATCCGATCTCGAGCGCCCGTCCAGTGGGCAACATGAGGCAGCCAGACGGCATCGCAGGCAAACTCAGCCAACGCGTCCAGTACCTTGTCGTAGAGCTGACTCGATGAAGATGGATCCGCTACAACATCGTGATAAACCGCGCCGCTGGCATAGTCAGACATCGGGCGCACAACTTGGTATGGCAAAAAACCGAACAGACGTTGGGTCGACACATAGTAAAGCCCGAGGCCTGCGAGCTGATTTTGATCATTGGTCACAACAACGACCACCGGACGGATATTCAGACCCTGCATGGCATCACGCCAAGCCATCACCCATTCTGGTGTCAAGAATATTGAATTCGCAGAAGACCGCGCGAGCAACACTCGCCATTGGGGAACCAGCGCCTCAATCTGCTCCCAGTCCTGAACAATTTGTACCGGGTGCAGCGTGGGTGTCGCCGATGACACGATCGCCTTCAATTAGTCGCCACGCCGCAACGTGACTCGGTCGTCAAGTCGTGGCAGACAGAACGCATGTCGATTGAATAGAGTCATTTCAGCGGCGCGACCTACCATCACAAAGCCGATGCGCTCGATACTTTTTTGAAAGGCCTGATTGTCGATGTCGGTAGTAGTCACAATCTTGTCGAAACCTCGTTTCGAAAGTGTCTCGCAGGCTGCTCGAATCATTCGACTCATTAACTGTTGTCCTCTGAATCGGGGAGCAATGAACGCTTTGAACAGATAACACACACCTGCATCCAGCGTGAGCCCGATGCCTTTGAACTGCGGCCCGCCCGTATTGTGCCGGGGATCAACCTCTTTTTCTGCGAACCAAACATAACCCAGGAGATCCATCCCTTGGGTTGCTGTGAAACAGATCACCTCTCCAGACGCCTGCAACTTGAGTAGTGCCTCATCAATCCGAATGTCCGCGTTGGCAATCAACCGTCTCAGTTCAGCGGTGTCGGCTAGGACAAACCGGCAGGCATGGTCGTTAGTCTCCAGCGCTCGCAAGGCCTGCAGAGGCAGATGATAGACACGAGTGACGTCCATCGTCAGCACTCGGCTCACAAGCCAGATAACGCGTTCTGCCATCGTTCGAGGCATTGGACCAACACAATCTACGTGGACGTACCATGCTACGTCTGAACGCCATGCAGGGACGACGTGAGTTGTCCGCCAAATGTGACTCCGAACAAATTTCCGACAAGATTCCTAAAAAAAGGCACGGCAGCCAGTTTGACCACCGTTAGACTCTCTCTGCGCAAATCTCTCGGACCGCGATGGCAAACAGCCTCCTCAATGGGTGGACAACCAACGACTATAACGCCCTCGAAAATGGGGTACTGATCGCTCGACATCAAATCGTTGAGTCTGGTGTTTTTAGCGATGAAAACCTCGCCAGAATCATCGATCGCCATCCACCTGAAGATTTTTCGATCAACACGATGGGGCAGGACACCAGCGTATTTGAATGGCGTGAAGGTGATCGAGGGACATTGCCTGGCAAGGATCTGTTGGCACTGGTCCGCACCCATCGCTTCTGGATCAATTGTCGCAAGATGCTCAAGCACCACCCGGAGGTCCGGGAAGTCGTCAACAGCATCTACGATGAACTGGAAAGTGCTGTACCCGGGTTTCAAGCCAACGAACGCAGTGCGAATCTGCTGATTTCATCCCCAGGAGCCCTGGTCCACTATCACGTGGACGTTCCTGTCAACATGCTCTGGCACATCCAAGGCCGAAAGCGAGTCTGGATTTATCCGCATTTTGACCAACGCTTTCTCCCGACGAGTGTTGCCGAACAAGTGTGTGCCGGAGAGCTTTCCGAGGATATCCCTTACGATGCTCGTCTGGATGCCTACGCCCTGGTAGTCGATCCGGAACCAGGGCAAGTGGTTACCTGGCCACAACTGACACCGCACCGGGTACAGAATCTTGAAGGACTAAACGTCTCACTATCGACAGAACACATCAATCCGCGAGCCGTACGCAGATCAGCCGTCTATCGCGCCAACCATTTCCTTCGTCATACGCTGAACTGGGCACCGCGATCGACCGCCATCAACGGGCCAATAGCCATGGTCAAGCAGAAATTTGCTCGTGCGCTAGACCTGGCAAAGGACATACGCGGCGGATCCCGTAAAGCGTACACCTACCCAAAAACCTTTCTGGTCGATGTCAATACGCCCTATGGCTATGTTCTGATCAGCGAAACTGATCCACTGCGTACCGCCCGCCACCTGAGCTAACGCCGCCAGATCAGCTTGCGGACACTGGCCTTCAACCCGTCAGAGAGCACCAGTCGCCAATACATCACGCCTACGAGTGCACCATGCAGAGCCGCGCCAAGCAGCACATTGATGGCCAGTGACTCACGCAGACTGAAGTGCACGAACAAGAGTACCAGGTAGCTGAACCCTCCAATCAACAACACCCGATGGCTGACTGCCCAGATGTAGCCAATCCAGGTCATGCCGAGGGATTTGGCCAGTTGATGTGGAACGATGACGAGTCCAAACAGCACATCACCAATGACGAAGATGAACGCCGCCGTTGCCAAACCTCCATCGAACCACAACATGGCAACCAGTCCCGCAACCAGCACACCACCATAGATCACCATGCTGGCTGCAGCAGCAGTACCGTGGTTGTCCAGACCAAAGAGAATGCGATATGCCGGTCGATTCGCAGCGGACAGCGTTCCACCAATCGCCAGTATCATGATCAGTTCGCGCACCACATAGCCTGGCCCCATCCACAGTTCGATCAGCTGCGGACCCATCACCAGGAGAAACACGCCACCTGGCACTGCCAGTGCCCAGCCGACCCGACTGGTTTCGATCGCAAATTTTCGCAGATCCTCGTGACGCCCCTGCTGTTGCAGGGAACTTGCAGTCGGTAGTAACACGAACGCGAACTTGAAGATAAACGTTTCGAGATGTCGGATGATGGCCGTCGGGCGAACAAAAACAGCCAGCATGGCCGGTCCCAGACGCATGGTGATCAACATGTTCATGGTTTGTTGGACGATCAGCGGTCCGGCCATGACCAACACATTCTTGAAGCCAAACACCGCCACCTTTTCCAGATCGCGGAGGTTGACCAGCCTGATACGGGGGCGCGCCTCCGGGCAGAAATGACGCGCCGCCAGAAATCGAGTTATTTCCGCCATGGTCGAGGCGGCGACGTAGGCCATGGCCAGAGAAATGAGGCCGTGGCCATTGAGCAAAACAGCAATCATGCCAACAGCGGCCAGTATGTTCTGCATGGAGTTGATCGCACTGTGAACATCCCACCGATGGCAGCCGGTGAGTACACCCCGATAGGCATCAAAGTACATCTGAATGGCAAAACCGAGGCCGAGTAACAGAACGAGATACCGGGCATCGTCAACGTGCGTACTCATTCCAGCCGGCAGCCAGCGACCCAATATGAAAAAGGCAGCCAACGTCAGGAGGACCACCGCCACGCTTACCAGCACCTGTACAAAGTGTGCAGAGGAAACTACTTCGTTAAGCCGCGCTGGCAGCTGTTCGATGCGAAACTGTGCCACATAACGCGCAGCATTCGAGCCAACGCCAAAGTCGACGATGGTCAGGTAGCTGACGATGGCCCAGGCAAAGTCCCAAATGCCGAGCGACACCTGGCTGAGTTGCTGGTCGATCATCCTCGGTAAAACGAAGCCCAGAACGATGGTGATCAGCTGGCTGGCCCAGGACACCAGCACATTCCAGGTCAAACGCTCCTGACCGGTCAGATCCTCCCCACCTTGTTGCTTCTCGTCAGTCAAACTCACCAGCCGCCCCACGATCGGACGCGGTTGAACGCGCCAATGCACAACGCGCCGCAGAGTGAACAGTGGCAGATCATTGATCCGCACCTGATTTGCGATCCTCGGCCACATCGGCCGCAAACAGGTAGCCACCTCCCCGCACCGTCTTGATGATTTCCGAATCGCCCAGTTGGCGACGCAAACGGGAGAGCTGTACGTCGATGCTCCGGTCAAACGGTTCCGCTCGACGCCCACGAGTGAGTTCCAGCAGTTGATCGCGAGTCAGGATGCGCCCGGGATTACGTACGAGGGCCAGCAGCAAATCAAAGGAACCGCCGGTCAAAGAAACCAGTACCCCAGCCGGGTCGAAGAGCTCCCGCGTATTCACACGCAGGCGCCAGTCACAAAAAACATAGCCCTCATCCCGGCCATACCGATGCACCGGCAAGTGGTCCGGGGACCTTCTTAACACCGCGCGGATTCGCGCCAGCAGTTCCCGGGTGCTGAACGGCTTGGTCAGGTAGTCATCGGCACCCATTTCCAGGCCAATGACACGATCACCTTCGCTGGCCAGCGCCGTGATCATGATGATAGAAAGATCCTTGTGTTCGCGTAGCCATCGACAAAGACTGATGCCGTCCTCTCCCGGCAACATCAGATCGAGTAACACCAACTCAACGTCTGATGACATCAGCACACGCCGCATCTCCCCACCATCCCGCGCCACCAGAATCGTAAAGCCGTGTTGTTTCAGGTAATCAGCCACCAGCGATCTGATGCCAGTGTCATCATCGACGATGAGAATCGTTGTCATGGGTCAATTATAGAGCGAGCAAAGGCGCTGCCATGTAACCACAGATTGCCGAACGCAAAGTGAGCAATGTCCGGTTACGCGTTGTAACCCGTGCGAGACGTCTCGTTTGGCCTCCTGAGCTATGGTCTGGCGACTTGCCTGACACACCCAACAACGGAGCACTTCGTATGCAACCAGCACAACTGATCATCACCGTTCTCCTCACCGCAGTGATCGTCGCCGCCATCATTTTTGCCACCGCAGTCAGTCTTTTTCCAGGCGCTGTTCAAGCCCACTCTTTTTCAGGCGCCCGCGGTGGCTGGAGCACGCATCGCTCAGGCGGACACGGTGGTGGTGACAATGGCGATCATTGCAAGAGACTGAACCTGCCGATCGCCAAGCTGGCCGGAGTCATGATCGACGATCATCTGGAGCTGAACGATGGCCAACGGGACTTGTTGACACCTGCGCTCGACATCGTCGAGAGCTGGCAGAACCAGACTCGCACCCAATGCGAACGATTGACGGGCGCCGATGTAAGCACCGGGCTTGATGTGCTGGAACAGACCCTGCGGATTTCAACCGACAGCGTTGCAGCATTACGACCGGTTTACGCGGCGTTCCATGACAGTCTCGATCCAACGCAGCGCAAGCACATCGACGAGGCTACGCAACATCGAACTCACCGGAAGGAATGATCCATGACGACGCTTCCCATGACGCCGAAGATCCTGCCTCCGCACTACTTTCTGTTCGCGTTGATGGGCATTGGTCTGACGGGCATTTTTCTGCCAGGCCAGACACTGCCGGTCACTGTGCGCTGGTCGGGAGTCCCCTTGATTCTGGCTGGTATCGGACTGGCGCTGGCGGGGTCTCGTCTGTTTGCCAAGGTCGGTACGAATATCGTGCCGCTGACCAGGTCCTCAATGCTGGTGACGAGCGGTGTATTTAGTGTGTCGCGGAACCCCATGTACCTGGGGATGACAGTGGCGTTGAGTGGCGCTGCCCTGCTGACGCAGTCCCTGTTGGCGGGACTGATCGTGATCGCGTTTTTTCTGTTGATTCGTCAGCAGTTCGTTCTCAAGGAGGAGATACTGCTGACGGCCACATTCGGTTCGAAATACACCGACTGGCAACAACGGGTTCGACGCTGGATTTGAGGACGCCCACCTGTAGGCCTTCATCCAGACTCAGTACTTGCCAACCGCATTGATGAACCAGCCCTTGAATTCGTAGTCGACGTTGGTCAGGTCATCGGAGAAGTCGACAAAGCTGTAGCCGACACCGAGGCGAAAGTTGTCCGTGAGCTGGCGATCAAGACTGACCAGGAACCCACCTCGCTGACTATCGTCCGACTCGGTGGCAAGCCAACGGTACTCGGCCAGCGCATCCCAGTTGCGCATCACATGCCAACGAACACTACCGGCTGCAAAGTTCGCCGCGCTGTCAAACCACTCGCCGCCGTCTCGCAGCAGTCGCACTTCGCCCTCGCGACGCGCCAGTTTCAGCCCGAGGTCGAACTGTGGATGGAGACGATAAATGCCTTCCCACGACAGCACCTGCAGTCGACGATCGGTCTGCGCATTTTCCTGACCGATGCTCTGCAGATCGTAGAGATAGGTGTACTTCGAGAACCAGTTGAGCCGGTTGTTATTCACCGGACGGTAGGCAATACCGGCCGAGCCTTCGATCAACCGCCCATCATCCTGATTCGTGAGCCGATTTTTCGTTCTTGAGAAATTCAACTTTGCGGCTGCGCGATAGGACTGCGTGAGCTTGAAATCCACGCGGTTGGTAGTCAGCCACTGCACTGAAGAAGTCCCCGCACCAGTATCCTCTCGATATTCCAGCCGGCTGGAGTAACGATGCCGATCACCGGTGTGACCTCCACCGAGGCTGTACGCCGAGCGCTCGACCTCGCCTGTCACCGTCTGCAGATTGGTATCCTGCAGGGTGAATCCGGCGTACCAGCCGCTCGGCAGGGCATAATCGAGTCCAAAAACCGAGCCCAGTCCGGCGCCTTCCGGTCCACGATTGAACTGCCCTTCGGTAAAGAGCTGGGCTCGATCATTCATGGCCCAGCGATGGCCCACGGTGTAGTTCGTGCCGATGGTATCCAGCAGGGACGGTGAAGTTGCCGCAAGGAATGGATCCTCCGTCGTGTCAGTCGAATGGGTCACTGTTCCGTACAGCGTGTGCGCCGAGTTCAGTCGATGCTCCACACCGGCCACCGCACCCGTACCCCGATGCCCGTCGCGCACTTCAACTTCGGCCTGGGTGTCATCGTTGATAAGGACGCGTGACCCGACGTGCACCTGATCGTTGTTGTCGTAGTCTTGCGACGAATCGACCGTTGCCTGACCACCACCATAGACGGTCACCTGGTCATTCAAACGATGTTCGTACTGCACAGCGCCAAGGGTTGCATCGGTCTTGCCAATCACAGGCACGCGTGTTTGCGTATGTTGCGCTTCAGCGGTCAGCACACCACGTTCACCGATCTTGCGGGCCACCGTCAGTGCGGCCCGATCTTCATTGGCCAGACTGGTCACTTCATAGTGACTGGCACGCGCCCCAACCTTCCAGTTTTCACCGACTGGCAGCTGGGTTTCGACACCGGCTTCCTTGACGTTGGCACCATCGTCGCGACGTGCCACCGAGTATTCGTCATCGACATCCTTGGCCCAGACGTTGGTAATCCAGTTCACCGAGCCACCAAAGTCGCCAGCGTTGACATGGATGTCCACGCTTGCCGCATCACCTTTGCGATCAAGCAGCCCGGTGTTGACGGCTCGGAAAGACAGGCCACCATCGGTCGAGACAAATCGCTCGGCCTGGGTGGATTCCGACTGTCCATACTCGACCTTGGCCCAGGTGTTTTCCGCGGCCTTCACCGTTACATCCACACCACCGAGGGTATAGTCATCCCCACCACGGGCTTCATCCACGACAGTCGCGCCAACGGCGACGTGATTGCCTATCCATTGCCGCGCGTTGCCGCCCAACACGATCTGATTGGGTTCAAACTGATTGGGCACATACTCGTAGTCAACCACCAGCACCACTTCGTTACCCGCCATCGTGCCTTCACTGATCAACGACGGTGCACTGGCCTGCGCCAGCTGCATGAGTGGACGTGACAGAATCAATCGCCCCTGCAACTCATCGATCTCGTAGTCGAGACCCTGCTGCAGTGGCCGGTTGTCGATCACCCGGTTGGAGCGCGGATCACGGATTTCGATTCGGGTCTTGTCAGAACCTGGCAGGACATCGGTATGACGCAGGTAGTACAGGCTGCCACCCGTACCGAGGAATTCGGAGTGTCCAAGCGCGGTCTGATTCTCCGAACCGAACGCAGTCACGCTGGTCCGGGTATCACCGAACCTGGTCAATCCCAGTGAGTTGTAGTTGGCGCGCGCACCGTACAGACCACGACTGTACTGGATGACTTCGTTACCGGTCAGCCCGGTCTCGAAGTTTCCCCACACCGCGTCGCTGCGATCCCACTCAAGTCGTGCGTACATGCGACCGTGTGTGTTCACGTCAGCAATCGTCGTGGAGTCATCCCCATACACGGGGTAGTACTGGTCCGGATCAAGGCGTCTGAAGAGACTCTGGGCATCCTTGCGATGAATGTTGTCGAAGAGGTCTTCCAGCTCTTCTTCGCGTGTATCGAGCTGGGCAGTCACCAGGTATTTCCCTTTGATCTTGCCTTTCAGGTAGAACGCCAGACGACCTTCAAGCAGCATGTCGCCGTCATAACGATCATCCGCCTGCAGAGGCTCGATGGCACCGGATATCGAGCTGTCCGACAGCGTGATATCGGCCAGTGCCACGAGGAACTGATAACGGCCCGAGACGTCAACCGCCAGCTGGTGATCAGCAGAATTGCCTTCGCCATCCGTGATGACGAGCGGCATGACATGTTTTCCAACGGGCAGGAGATATTCGGTTGCGAACTGGCCATCATCATCAAGCGCCAGAGTCTCCCCACGCACCATGACTTCGAGCCCATCCCCGAGGTGATCTCCTTGCACCCGAACCCGTGATCCATAGATCGGAATCGAGCGGGTCGCGAGATCGTTGCGGGCCAGTGCCAGTCCATAACCACTGCCTGAAACGGAATCACCCGATTGTCCGGCTGCGGTTGAACGGGGTACCGAAGTGACCTGTTCATCTGCGAGCGGCGTGAAACCACGCACCGTAGCCTCAGCCCGGCGATTGAGCGCCTGGCCGGCTTCGGTAAGATTTTCTGCAACCGGAATATCCGGACCGGAACCCAGTTCTTGCGAGTCCTGCACGCGATTTCCGAGCCCCTTGCGCAGATAGTCCGCAACGACCCTGGCACGCCGTTTCGACAGATCGTCATTGTCGGGAATGACGGGGCGGCTGCGTGGGGCGATTCGTTTGGTCGAAGTATGCCCATGCACTTTCAGTTCAACACGCGGCGCTGCACGCAGAGCTTCAACGATGGCATCCAGCGCGGCTCGATCCTGTGCATTAAGGTCGATCCCGAAGTCGGTGAAATGGGCCGTGTGCGCCATGACATGTTCCCCATCCTTGCCAGGCAGGAAGATGGTCACGCCCTGTTCGATCAGCCCCAGGCCAACGTGAATGGCATCGGCATCAACACTTGCCTTCAGGCGTTGCTGCGATAGCGCTCCACCTTCGACGAGTAACGCGTTCTGGACGTGCGTTCGATCCTCGTGGTCCTGCGCATCACGCGCACGCAGCACCATGGTGATCGCGCCGCTGGCCGGGAGTCGCGTTCCTTTGACGGCCCAATCCAGTCGGTGCAACTGCCGGTGATCAGTCCTGTTATCGATTTTCAGCTGTGCGATGGGTCGTACGAGATCCGTATCATCGGCACTGTGGATATCGATGCTGAATTTATCCACAAACGCGCTGTAGTTGCTGTAAATCAGGAACTCGACGTCTTCCGCAACCACGCCATCGCGCAGCGGAATGTGCGCAGGTCCAATCAGTGTCAGGCGTGGGGCCAGCGCCGCAGGATCTTCCGTCCACCAGATGACACCACCGTC
>JAYSTS010000349.1:0-10436 GCA_043719475.1 Gammaproteobacteria bacterium
ATGATTGGCATTGTGGCGCTGCTGGTCCTGGCGTTTGGTGGGGTACGACCCGCCATTCTGATACTCGCTGGTACGCCGGCGGCGTTGGCCGGCGGGGTCGTAGCCGTGCTCCTGTTCGACTCTGCCGTGTTGTCCCTTGGTGCGCTGGTTGGTTTTGTGACCTTGTTTGGTATTGCCGCGCGCAATTCGATTCTCATGGTCTCGCACGTTGATCATGTGATCGATGTCGAAGGTGAATCGTGGGGTGTTGCAGCGGTGGCGAGGGCAGCCAGTGAGCGTATGACACCAGTAGTCATGACTGCACTGGTGACTGCACTGGGGATGCTGCCGTTGGCGATCGGCTCGGGTGAAGCGGGGCGCGAAGTACAGGGCCCTATGGCACTGGTCATCCTGGGCGGACTGGTGACATCAACGATTTTCAGCCTGTTGCTGTTGCCACCTTTGATCCTTGCGTTTCGTATGCCGACAAACAGGGGCAGTCTGAAAACGGCCTGACTCGTCGCCGATTGATTCCACCGTTTCAGACACACTAAACACAGCCACGTGCGATGGCGTTATGCCGGATACGCCGTTGAATCAATCATGCTACCCGCGGCTGAGCAGCCAGGCTGCGGGTGTAGGCTTTCCGCTGGCACGGTTGTTGGCGGTGTGATTTGCGGCCGGAAGTAACTTTTTACAACACCCTCTTCCAAGGCGCGAGCTTACCTGCACAATAGGCCTTCGATTCCAGTTGTGTTTACCCACCGGCAATTACGTGTTCATTCCTGAGAAACTCAAGCCTTGGTTCGACGCACGGAAGCGATTCCGCCTCAGTCATGCACAGGTTCAGATGGCACGAGAACTTGGCCTCAATCCAAAGTCGCTCGGCAAATTGGACAATCACAAGCAGCAGCCGTGGAAAGCCCCGCTACCGGAGTTCATCGAACATCTCTACTTCAAGCGATTCGGTCTTGATCGGCCTGATTCGGTGCGATCGCTGGAAGACGTGCTCGCAGCGGAAGAATCAAAGAAGTCGAGAAAACGTGAGCAGAAGGTAGCCCGTTTGCAGACGGGGGTGGAGACCCAGTCTGTCGCAGGCGAGGAAGCTAAACTATCTGCAGAAGAAATAGACGACGCTATTCCAATCGGACCGGACTTATCCCCACGTTCAAGGCGCAAAGGCGAATCTGATTCGGAGAAACGATGGGCGAACATTCAAAACCTGATTGAATATGGCGGAACGATTTCTATCGGAGGATCGCCGTTTGACGGACCGAGTCGGTTGTCCGCTGATGATGGGGGGCAGTGTCTCGTCATGCTTGAGTTGCGTTCGGGAGACACTCTCGTTCGTACGCTCGATCGACTGGACGCCGCCATCGCTGCGGCTGAGGAACGTGAGTGGGAGTTCATTGAATTCGAACCTGACGAAATTCCCGATGAATATCGATGAACCTAACCAGCACTCGCACGGAGGGTGTGAAAACTTGTTAATCGAGAATCGATCGATGACTGCGAGCGGTCTTCCCGCCTGTAGGCTCAATATTCCGGAAGGCATCAAGACTATGGTCGAGAAAGAGGGTCGAGAAAGAGGGTCGAGAAAAAAAGAGGCTCTAGAAAGACAGACTCGATCAGCGTGTATCACCCTGGCGCATGCAAATCGCGCGATTGGCGACGGAAAAAGATCCGGAGATCTCCAACTGGCTTGAAAACATCGGAGATACCATCTGGACCACGCTAAGTGGTCGTGAACTCTATGCGGTGGACAAGGGCAAAGGGCCATTGGCTGGCTGGTTGGCCGAGTCCAGAACAACGGATGTGCAAACGCCGGCAGCTGACAGGAAGATCGCCAAGACAGCAAAGCACAAAACTTTTAAGAATGATGAACTTGAGGACATGCTGAAAGAAGAGCTGGAGGAAGTGCATGAGTTCCTTGCCAACTTCACCTTGGTATTGGTTTAGTTGCACGTAGCTGGTGTGGCAGCATCTTAGTTTCTCGCATCGAGAAAACCTGCCGCGATCGATGATTACCGGCAACAAACGGTGGTAACCCAGCCGCCGATTTTTTCGGTGGACTACCATCAGGAAACCCCAGATGAGTCGCTCGACACATTCAGAGATTCACAAGGTCCATCGCATCGGTTGGCTGCGCGCTGCAGTGCTGGGCGCTAACGATGGCATCGTCTCGACCGCCAGCTTGTTGGTGGGGGTGGCCGCTGCCGGCTCAGCTCGCCCTGAAATTCTGATCGCGGGACTAGCCGGACTCATTGCCGGTGCCATGTCCATGGCCGCAGGTGAGTACGTCTCGGTGAGCTCTCAGACAGATGCCGAGGCCGCTGATACGGAACGTGAAAGGCGCGAGCTTCTGGAAAGTCCCGAGTCGGAGCTGAACGAGCTGACCGGTATCTATGTCGCACGTGGTCTTGAAGAAAATCTGGCGCGGCAGGTTGCCGAGCAGTTGACACAGAGCGATGCGTTAGGCGCACATCGGCGCGACGAACTGGGCATTTCCGGCACGGTAACGGCTCGCCCGGTTCAAGCCGCCCTGGTCTCGGCACTGACCTTTGCCTGTGGGGCCGCGTTGCCGCTGGGCGTCGCCGCCATTTCCCCTGAGTCGGGTATTACAACTTGGGTCGTACTGACGTCGCTGCTGGCGTTGTGTGTACTCGGCGCTGGCGGCGCGTCGACAGGTGGCGCAGGTCCGGTACGTGGGGCGGTCCGTGTCCTGTTCTGGGGGGCTCTGGCGATGGCGATAACAGCTGCGGTGGGCGCAGCCTTTGGCGTTGTGATGGGTTGACGGTTAGCCCCAACGCTTCAGAGCTGTGTCCGTTTCCTGATTGCGTCGGTTCTCTCGGCATTCGTTCTGGCCTTGCTCCCTGAATAACGTCGATACTTGGTCATTGGGAAAAAACCATCAGGGGAAGGGAATGAGTCTTGCGGGGAAACGCGCGCTGATTACCGGTGCTGGTTCGGGTATCGGTCGCGCCAGTGCGATGCGATTTCATCAGGGTGGCGCGGCCATCATGTGTGCGGATATCGATCTTGCGGCTGCAGAGGATGTGGCCAACCACATCGGGCAGTTGGGCGGTCGAGCCGAGGCAATTCGGATTGACGTTGCTGATCGAGAAGCGGTGCAGCGCGCGCTACATGGCACGGTCGACGCCTTTGGCGGTCTCGATGTGCTGTTCAATAACGCAGGAGTGGGTTCCGGTCCCGGCTGGGAAGCCACCATTCGCATCAACCTCGAAGGTGTCTACAACGGGCTGTATTACGGCAGCGAAATGATGGCCGAGCGAGGCGGCGGGTCCATCATCAATACGGCATCGATCCTGGGCATGGTTGGCATGACACCACTGCCTGGCGAACCACTTGTCCCTCGCGATTATGGTATGGGTGCCTATGCGGCCAGCAAAGGCGCGGTCGTTCAGTTGACCCGTCAGTTTGCGGTGAGTTATGGCTCGCGCGGTGTGCGCGTGAATGCCATCGCGCCGGGGTTCATTGTCACGCCGATGACGGCGCTGTTCAGGGAGGTTCCGGAGGTCGATCTGTTTCTGATCTCCCTGCATCCGATGGGGCGATTGGGCCAGCCGGAGGAAATTGCCGCCGCTGCAGCGTTTCTGGCCAGTGACGAGGCCTCCTTCATCAACGGCGTGATCCTGCCGGTGGATGGCGGATATACTGCGCGCTGAAGTCAACTTCAAACACGAAAAAGAGATAGGGGGAATCATGGCATTGCAGAACATCAATCCGATCAATGACCAGTTGGCCGACATCATCATTCGCGCGGATGAGCCCTGGATCGAAACCGAACCCGGCAAGGCCTGGATGAAGGTCCTGTGGACCGGCGCTGAAACCGGTCGTTGGGTCGCACTGTTTCGCTGGAACAAGGGATATACCGCAGCACCGCACAAGCACCTCTCGGATGCGCATACGTATGTGCTCAAGGGCAAGCTGCAGGTGCGTGACGGCATCCTCAATGCAGGCGACTATGACTACGAACCCAACGGCGTGCTGCATGGCGCAACCATTGCGCTGGAAGACACCGAATATCTGTTCGTCTGTGAAGGCCCGGTTATCTTCTTCAGTGAAGACGGCCTCACCAACTATCTGAGCTGGGAAGAACTGGCCCGCATGCGTGATGCGGCCAAGGCCGGCCAGAAGGCCTCCATGGGCATCAACGTCACCGCCGGTGTTGCCGCTGGCTGATGGTCACACAAGCTGATATCGCGCCGATCCGGCCAGGCGAAGAACTCGACTGGCCGGCCATCGATCACTACGTGCGCGCGCATGTTGATGGCCTTACCGGCAAACTGGACGTGCTGCAATTCCCAGGTGGCAGCGCGAATCTCACTTATCTGCTCCAGTATGGTAATCAGGACCTCGTGCTGCGTCGGCCGCCGTTCGGTGTCATTGCACCGGGTGCACACGACATGAAGAGGGAGTTCAAGGTGTTGTCACGGTTGTGGAAACACACGCGACTGGCGCCTCGAGCCTATGCGTTCTGTGATGATAAATCCGTGTGTGGTGCCGACTTCTTCGTCATGGAGCGTCGCACCGGTGTCATCGTCAGAGGTGAGCTGCCGCACGAACTCAAGCGCCATGCCAATGTGGGTAGACGAATCGGTTTTGCCGTGGTTGATGCCATGGCTGAACTGCACAGTCTCGATCCGGCGGTGTGTGGTCTGGCAGATCTTGGCAAACCCGCCGGGTTCGCCGGGCGCCAGGTAGCCGGCTGGCACAAGCGTTGGGATCTGGTGCGACCAACAAACGATGACGGTTTGATGGATCGCATCGCGGAGCGTCTGGCAGCGAAGGTGCCAACCAGCGAACGTACCGCCTTTGTCCACAATGATCTCAAGCCCGACAACGTCCAGTTCGATCCTGATGATCCGGACCGTGCGAAGTCGATCTTCGACTGGGACATGACGACACTCGGTGATCCGATGATCGATCTCGGCACGCTCATTCAGTATTGGCCGGATGCGACCGATCCGGATTTTGCCAACATGACCAGTCAACCTGGTTTGCTCGAGATGGGACTACCCTCGCGACAGGAAGTGGCCGAGCGATATGGGCAAACGGCGGGTCTTACCCTCGACGTGCTGCCATGGTGGATCGGTTTTGCGTACTGGAAAACGGCAGTGGTCGTGACCCAGCTCCACACGCGTTACCTGCGAGGCGAGAGCAAGGACCCGCGCATGTTGACCATTGGCGAGCGTGCGCCGCTGCTGGCGCGTAAGGCGGACAAGACGCTGACCGCAGCGGGACTCTGATAACCGCTCTATCTGTCGATGCACGCCTGTATCGGATGGACCGTTCCAAAAATCGCGATCGGGAGATCTCCCACCGACAGTGAGTATCGTGACTTTGTGGGAGCGATCTCCTGATCGCGATCTTCGAAGATCCCAACAATCGCGGCCTGGAGACTGCGCCAGGAGACCGCTCCTGCAGCGGAGAGGGCGGCCCGACGCCGCGATGGGTTGTGCGTCTGCAGCGTTACCGATTATTGTCGAATCAAGGTTGACGAGGTTGGCTTCGCTCGCCAGCAGTTGACCGGGTGCATCGAACACCCCACCATCCCTGCAGGGAATAACAAGAACAATTTGTGGGGGGCTTATGCAGACCGGGCAATCTCAGTTGGCCAAACCGCTCGAACGGCAACCCATCTTCTGGTTCTATGGTTCTGCCTCCATCGCCTACGGCATCAAGGACAATGCCTTCAGTTATCTGCTGCTGATCTTCGCCAATCAGGTGCTTGGTGTTCCTGGCTATCTTGCTTCCATCGCCCTGGCGATTGCGATGTTGTGGGATGCGGTATCAGACTTGTTGCTTGGCCACTGGTCTGACAAAACCAGTTCGCGGCTCGGTCGTCGGCATCCGTTCATGTATGCCTCGCTGTTGGTGGTACCCGCGTGTTTCTACGCACTGTTCAATCCTGTAATTGACATCACACCTGAAAACGGTTTCTGGTATGTGCTGACCATGGCGCTCCTGATTCGTACCGGCACCACCTTGTTTGAAGTTCCGTCCACGGCCTTGTTGCCGGATCTTGAGAAGGACTATGACCGACGCAACAAGTGGCTGGCACTGCGCCATGGGTTTGGCTGGTACGGCGGTAACGGCATCCACACCCTCAACTTCTTCTTCTGGGTAGGCGGTTATGGCGTAACCGTGGCAACCGGATACGCGATCTACGGAATCGTTGGTGCGTGTGTTATTGCTCTGGCAATTCTTGTGTCCTCACTTGGGACACAACGCGCAGCCATGGCATTGCCACGGCCAGATGACCCTTTCAAATTTAGCGAGATCACCAAGGAAATCCGCCAGATCCTGCAGTCGGTTCGCAACCGGCACTTTGCAGCGCTGTTTGGCTTCGGACTCACTGTTGGCATCGCCAGCGGTCTTGGAACGGCGCTGTACCTCTACAATACAACCTACTTCTTCGGGTTCAGCGGCGCGCAAATTGCGACCACGGGTGTATTTGTTCTTATTTCTCCACTGGTCGCCTATTGGGCGGCGCCGTTCTTTTCGCTCAGGTACAGCAAACCGCGCACGGCCATTTGTGCATTCACGTTTCGACTGATCCTGTACCCCGTACCCTATCTCCTGCTGCTCAATGGCTGGTGGCCCCCAATCGGTAGCTGGGAGAGCCTCGGGATTTATAGCGTATTCATTGTGCTGGAAGTGGTGGGTGTCGTAATCGGCGGTGTCATGGTCGATTCGATGATGGCGGATGTGGTGGAAGATAGTGAAGTAGCCACCAAGCGTCGTTCCGAAGGGCTCTTCTTTGCGGCGAGAGGGTTTGCGGCCAAAGCAGTGTCAGCGGGAGGGATTATCGGCGCCGGGGTCATCGTCACGGCGGTGGGGTTGGACTCGATTACCAGCGCTGCACAGATGACTCACGAGATTCGTGTCGACATCGCGTCCACTTTTCTGCCGATTTATCTAGGGTTGTTCGTCATCGCGTTGTTCATCATTTCCAGATATGGCATCGACCGTGAACTGCATGTGGAAAACCTGCGCAAGCTGAACCAGACGGTGGGTACGCCGATTGAGGAGCAGATCGGACCTTCATGACAAGGGCTAAACCATGAACAAGCCAGGTCAGAAGGGCCAAGTCCAACAGCGCAAGAAACAATATGCTCCATCCATGCAGCAGATCATCGAAGCGAGGCTCTCTCGGCGGGATCTGATCAAAGGTGCCTTTTCTAGTGTTTGGGCCGGTGCCTTGGCCGGTGGGATGGTTGCTGCGACCGGGTGCTCACCGGAATCGAAGCAGCCTGTCGCACAACTTCGATCTGCCGATCCCGGCAGATTTTCATTTCCCGAACTTGCGCGCGATGTTTCGGAGGATCAAGCCGTTGCCGAAGGGTACGCTGCGGATGTGCTGATCCGTTGGGGCGATCCGCTGTTTGCAGACTCACCAGTCTTCGATCCGCAGCATCTGACCGCAGCAGCACAGTCCCGACAATTCGGCCAGAACAATGATTTCATTGGCTTTGTGCCGCTCCCGGCCAGAGAGGACGGGGTGGAGCGCGGGCTGTTGTGCGTCAATCATGAATACGCATCGTCAAACCTCATGTTCCCCGAATTTTCCTGGATGTTTCGCGGCTGGATCACGAATGTTACCTGTGACGTCGAGATCGCGGCTCATGGCGGCAGTGTTGTTGAAGTCGAGGCCATCGAGGGGCGCTGGCGAGTTGTGGTGGGCTCTGCGTTCAACCGCAGGCTCATGGCCAGGGGGACGCCGATGCAACTGAGCGGGCCAGCAGCAGGACACGAGCGCCTGCGAACCGAACATGAAACAACCGGTACCCGAGTTGACGGCATGGTGAGCAATTGTGGGGGTGGTTTAACGGCCTGGCACACATGGCTCAGCTGCGAAGAAAATTTCAACGGCTGCTTTCTCGGCGAGGTGGACGAGGCACACGCAGAAGCGCGAAATCATGCGATCTACGGTTTACCCGATGGTTACTACCAATGGGGACTTTTTTATTCTGAATTTGATGTCTCAGCAGAACCACGCTCGCCCAATCGTTTCGGATGGGTGGTTGAGATCGATCCGCTTGAGCCGACCTCGATCCCGAAAAAGCGCACGGCACTGGGTCGCATGAAACATGAAGGCGCAGAGAGCATCGTTGCGCGGGACGGCCGTGTGGTGGTGTATATGGGTGATGATGAAAAGTTCGAACACGTGTACAAGTTTGTGACGCACGGTCGATTCAATGTTGATGATCGGCAGGCCAACGCAGACCTGCTTGATGATGGAACACTCTATGTTGCGCGGTTCAACGTCAATGGCACACTGAACTGGTTGCCGCTCGTGTACGGGGTTGGACCGCTGACTGCAGAGAATGAATTTGAAAGTCAGGCGGATGTTCTGATCGAGACCCGTCGAGCAGCGGACCTGGTTGGTGCGACGCCCATGGATCGCCCCGAAGACATACAACCGTCCCCGAAGACGGGCAAGGTGTATGTGATGCTCACCAATAACGATGAACGTACCGCCGAGCAGATTGATGCGGCCAATCCTCGTGCGAAAAACGTCTTTGGTCACATCATCGAGATCACTGAAGACGGTGGTGATCACACCGCATATTCCGGTCGCTGGGACGTGTTGATTCGTGCTGGGGATCCGTCGGAGTCGTCGGTCGGTGCGCTCTGGCATGCATCGACAAGTGAACATGGTTGGTTTGAGTCGCCGGACAACGCTGCGTTCGATGCTGACGGGAGGATGTGGGTGGCGACCGATGGCAATGATGGGTGCGACGGGCTGTGGGGTGTCGAGACGGAAGGGCGCCTGCGTGGCACATCGCGTGCGTTCTATCGAGCACCGAGGGGAGCGGAAGTTTGTGGCCCTTGTTTCACACCAGATGGGCAGACGTTGTTTCTGTCGATACAGCATCCGGGAGATGGGATGCTGGTCGGTTATGACTCGCCGAAGAGTCGCTGGCCAGATTTCAAAGAGGACACTCCGCCTCGCTCTGCAGTGGTGGTCATTCGCAAGAATGTATCCACGCAGCCCATCGGCTAGTACTTCTGGAGGCGGGGTTTGATCACACGTCGACATTGGCTGGCTTCCGTGTCAATTCTTGCAGGAGGGTCAGTCATGGGGAGCATGGCCGCTGGGCAAAAATCAGCCTGGTTCATGCCGGATGAAGGCGAAATGCATGAACGAACCTGGATGGCATTTTGTGCTGATGAAGCTGTCTGGGGCGAATCTCTCGTTGATGAAGTACACCGTAATCTGGCGTTGATCGCCAACACCATCGCGAAGTACGAGCCGGTGACGATGCTCGTCAACAAGGAAGACCACGCGATCGCACGAAAGCTTATGAGTTCCAGGGTCGAGCTGGTGGTGTGCCCGCTTGATGATCTGTGGATGCGTGATACGGGACCAGTCTTCGTGGTGTCGGAAGACGGTGCCAAAGCGGGCGTAGATTTCAACTTCAACGGTTGGGGTGAAAAACAGGAATACGCAGCCGATGGCGAAGTGGCGTATGCGGTTTCGGAGCTGGCCGAGGTTCGGGCCGTTGGGTCAGACCTGGTTCTGGAAGGTGGCGGCATCGAAGTAGATGGCCAAGGTACTGCCATCATCACCGAGAGCTGCGTGCTGAATGCCAATCGTAATCCCAGGGTTTCGAAGGCGAGTTGTGAGGCCCAGCTCAGGACATCGCTCGGACTTGAGAAGATCATCTGGCTGCCAGGAATCAAGGGGCGTGATATCACGGATGGACATGCCGATTTTTATGCACGATTTGCAAAGCCCGGGGTTGTGGTTGCGGGGCTGGATCCAGACCCTGCTTCGTTTGATCACGCTGTAACCAGGCGACACCTCGACATTCTGAAGCGCGCGACCGATGCAGCCGGGCGCAAAATTGAGGTTGTTGTTCTTGAGGCACCTGGACGCATTCGAGAGACCTACGCCAACGATGATTTTGCTGGCGGGTATGTCAATTTCTATGTCTGCAATGGTGCGGTGATAACGCCTCAGTTTGGCGATCGTCGTATGGACAAAGAAGCAAAAACAAAGCTGCAGCGGTTGTTCCCGGATCGGGAGATCGTGCAGCTCAACATTGACGGCATCGCTGCCGGCGGGGGTGGCATTCACTGCACCACACAGCAGGAGCCGAAGGTCTAACCTTGATTCGACAATAATTGGTAAAGCTTTCGACGCACAACCCATCGCGGCGTCGGGCCGGTCAGATCGATGGCACGCCAGACCAACGGCTTGATTCGAAATAGAAGCCGCGGTTCGGTTTGCATGTTCCTGACAAAAGAGACCACGCGATCTCGATTGTCCGGGTTTTCCTGGCCGACGTACTTGTTCGCAAGCAGCGTCGACGCTGGCCAGATATCGAACTGGTCCGGGTGGAGGGCAATCGCGTCGCCATCGATCTCGGCATGGCGGGCTACCGGTGTCATGGTTTCGATGCACAGTGAGCAGCGGGGATCGGCGA
>JAYSTS010000350.1:0-33561 GCA_043719475.1 Gammaproteobacteria bacterium
CTGCGCCAGCTTGAGATTTCGTCTCTACTCGGTGATTTGCGTGTCCCGCCTGGTAATCGACTCGAAGCATTGAAAGGCAAGAGATCGGGCCAGTACAGCATTCGCATCAACGATCAATGGCGGATTTGCTTTCGTTGGACGAACGTAGGAGTCGAAGACGTTGAGATCGTCGACTACCATTGAGGTGTTTGATTATGCGCAAGCTTGATCCTGTTACTCCTGGCGAACTCCTGTTAGAGGAGTTTCTGACACCTATGGGTATCAGTCAGTACCGCTTGGCCAAGGAGATTGACGTACCGGCGCAGCGCATCAGCGAAATCGTTTTGGGCAAGCGGACCATTACCGCTGATACAGATTTGCGGCTAAGTCGCTTCTTCGGACTTTCCAGCGGCTACTGGTTGCGTGCCCAGGCTGCGCACGATACTGAGGTAGCTGAAAGGGAGCTCGGTGACGCATTGAAGCGAATCAAGCCATGGGCACAAAATGCGGCCGAACAACGCAGTGCAGCGGGCGCTGCTTCACGGCGCCGCTGACCGCGGCCTTGGGCGGCACAACTCACTCGGTGCATCGTGTCCGGAACATCGCAAGGAGACAGTTTTGCGCGAGGAGGGAACCGCCCTGCGCGACGAAATAGTCGAGTACGCGACATCGCGAACGGTTCTCGCTAGCCCGCCCGGGCTCGTACTCGTTTCCGTTTCGGCTGACGGTGAGGATCACCTCTGTAACGGGACGCTGGCGTTAGATCGCAATGAGCCTCCCTCCTTAGACACGCTGTTCGAGATCGGGTCAAGCACCAAAGTTTTCGTCGGTCTGGCATTGGCGCAACTCGTCGACTCGGGAGTTGTCCGTCTCACCGATCCAGCCCAGAGCTTTCTCCCGACGAGTGTTTCGCTGCCGACGCGGGGGAAACAACACATCAAGCTCGTCGATCTTGCTACGCATACCGCGGCGTTGCCACGCATGCCAGACGATTTCGACTATACGAATCCGTGGGCTTCGTTTAAGGACTACGGGCTGGGCGATCTGTACTCTTTTCTGGGGCGAGTCCCCTTGAACTGGGATATTGGAACGTCCTCCGTCTACTCGAATGTGGGGTATGCCCTTTTGGGTCACATTCTTGAGCGAATCACCAATAGGCCCTACGACGCCCTGATCGTCGAGCTCGTGTGTCAGCCACTCGGAATGCACCAGACGGGCGTGTCATTGCCACCGAACGTCGGCCCACTCACCAAATCCTATCAAGGCAGAACGGAGGTGCAGCCGGTGGAGTTTGGTGCTCTTGGTCCAGCGGGTGGGCTACGGTCGACTGCCAGAGACCTGATCAGGTTCATCAAAGCAAATCTCGGCTTGGTTGAGACACAACTGGACGGTGTACTTAGGAGCGCGACTGAGATTCACTTTTCGGAATCCGATCTTTCGCACGTGGGACTGGGATGGCACGTCCAGAGTCGCAACGGAAAGACGCTGGTCTGGCACCGTGGGGAGACGCTAGGCCAAACGTCATTCATCGGGTTCGAGACACGACGAAATGCAGGAGTTGTGATGTTGTCGAACTCGGCGTTCGGCGGCTGCTGTTGTGATTTAGCTGTATCGCAGCTCGACGAAACGGTGTTGCCTCGAGAGCGTCAGAAGACGGCCGAGGTCGCGCTATCGCCGTCCGATTTAAAGAGATTCGAGGGGCAGTACGCGTTTCAGCCTCAAGTCAGCATGAGCGTGACCGCTAACGCAGATCACCTCCGCGTCGAGATTGAGGGTCAAAAGGGTGGCTCCATGTATTCAGTTGCTCCCGATGAATTCATCACCAGGGACCAACGAATTCGTATTCGGTTCGTCGAGGAAGATGGAGAAATGCTTGGGTTTCGGCTGACTCAGCACGGGATGGATCGATTCGTATACAGAACCTTTGTTTCATAGCATCGTGCTGAAGGGCGCTTGAGGAAGTAACCGTGCCGCCCAACAAATAAGGATAGGTCGCGCGCAGCCGCGACCTTATAACAGAAGAAAATCAGATGAGGTCTAGCTCATTGATGGCTCGGGACGACTCACTTTCGCTTCGGTTATTTTCTCCGGTTGCTGAGGTCGCATCGCCCGTAGGTAACGCAAGGAGTAGGCTTGCATTGGTTTCGTCCAGGTGTTCGTCAACGTCCGGTAGCGGTCTATTCCTATTCTTGCGCAGTGTTGCTATCTCGGCACTTGGCGCACTCAAATCGGCTACGGCACCCGGTACTTTCCTCGGTCCCGACGGCTGGCTGCAACTCGCAGTTCTGCGTTTTGGTCCTTCTCGGTCGAGCCACTTTTCCAGGAATCGTCGTCCAACAGCTGCTGCATCGGACTCAACGGGTATTCACGGTAATTCGAGTCACAGCCTTTGATGAGAATCAAAGGTCAGGTGATCACCTACCGCAGATTGAAGTTGTCTGAGAAAGAACGATTTGCAGAAGTCGACCGTTCAGAACGTATCACGGAGGCGTATCGCCAGAACGGCACCGACCTCGAAACAGTGGACGTTGAGTGGGTCGTTCCACGATGGTCTTTGCACGAGACACTCAGAGGGTGGGACGCGTTTCTAACGAACGATTGTCTTCTCTGGGGAGCGTTCGATGGCGAGTTGCTTGTGGGTTTTTGCGGATATAGGCCCAACATTGCGCCTGATACTGGTCAATTCGCGTTACTCCATGTCAGCAAGATTTATCGCCGCCGGGGTATCGGGCATCAGCTTGCTGGGATGCTTATAGGTTATGTCCACGAACAGGAAATTCCCAACTTGTACGTCACTGCTACGCCTACAAGGGGCACGGTGGACTTCTATCGAAGCCTGGGATTTCGACCCACCGACAAGCCTCTCCCAGATTTGTTGGAGATGGAACCTGACGACATACACATGCGGATGGAGTTTCCGTCCGCTTAAGGCAGGCACGTCAGTTCAGAGGCAGCCTGTACCCCGATTTGAGTGGTCAGCTGGACCGGTACGCAAACCCCGGACGCAAACCCCAGACGATGGTTCCACCGGTTCGGTTGGTGTTAGTGTTGGCACGGTTACAAAAATGGGTTTGAAGGAGAGAGCAGTCCGTGCGCCACGAGCCAAAGCTGATTCCTACTACGCTTACCGACGACCAGATTCGGTCGTCCCTCGCGCATGCGCATATCCCGTCCCTGATGCTTGCACTGGTCCACCTGACCGGCGATCTGGGGATCATCCGGTCCGGCGTGCGTCCTCAACCGGCGTTCATGAGTGATCCGCAGGACGGCATCAGCGAAGCAGACCAGACAACGATCCGGTCCCAGGCGTTCGACATCCTCCGCGCCGCGCGCGACCAGGGTACCCCCGCCCAGGCTTCTCTCGCCGAACCGCAAATCCGCGAAATGATCGGCTTCGTCATGGGCCAGGCCGTCTCCGATAATTACGTCGAGTTCCTTACCGCTGAACTGTCCATGGCAGGAGAAGACGCCTACAGCCAACCCAACCTGCATCGTGTGGATGTCGGCGACCGCTCGAAATTCTCCGTCATCATCATCGGCGCTGGCATGTCGGGCCTGCTCAGTGCCATCCGGTTACAGGAAGCCGGTATCCCATTCATCATCGTTGACAAGAATGCGGACGTTGGCGGTACCTGGTATGAAAACACCTATCCCGGCTGCCGCGTTGATAGTGGCAATCACGTCTACTCCTATTCTTTCCAGCAGAATGACTGGCCGCAGTACTTTTCGAGCCAGCCGGTGTTGCGCGAATATTTCGCCGACACTGCGCATGCCTACGACCTGCGCAAACACATCCGTTTCAACCACGAAGTCGTGAGCGCACGGCTCGACGAAAAACGGGGCATCTGGGTCGTGGACATGACGACCCCGGATGGTCCGGTAACACTCGAAGGCCATGTGGTGATCAGCTGCGTTGGTCAGCTCAACCAGCCCGCCATGCCGAAGCTGCCTGGTGTTGGTGCATTCAAGGGGCCGTGTTTCCATTCCGCCCGCTGGGATCATTCGGTGGACTTGACCGGCAAACGGGTCGGCGTGATCGGCACAGGGGGCAGTGCTTTCCAGTTTGTTCCACATGTCGCCGAAACAGCCGCTTCTGTCACCGTCTTTCAGCGCACGGCGCCCTGGGTGTTGCTGAATCAACAGTATTTCTCGGAAATCCCGAGTGGCGTGCACTGGCTGCTCAATCACCTGCCTTTTTACGCGCGCTGGTTCCGCTTCAGTCTCTTCTGGAAATCCGCCGAAGGCATGCTTGCTGCCGTGACGGCTGAGCCTGGCTGGAATGAGCCCGAAAAATCCGTGAGCCAGGCCAATGAGACTTTCCGTCAGCAGCTCATGAACGGCATGCAGCAGCAGCTCGCCGACCGACCCGATCTTCAGGAAATCTGCACGCCGGACTATCCGCCAGGCGCCAAACGTGCGCTGGTCGACGATGGTCGATGGTTCCAGACGCTCAAGCGTGACAACGTGAAGCTCACGACGAATCCGATTCGCGAGATCACTGCAAGTGGTATCACCTGCGAGGATGGCGAGACACACGAATTCGACGTGCTGATCTACGGCACCGGATTCAAGGCGAGCGAATTCCTGACGCCAATGAAAATCTACGGCAAAGGCGGCGTTGAGTTGCACGACGCCTGGGCCGGTGAGCCACGAGCGTTCCAGGGCATCACATTCCCGGGCTTCCCCAATCTGTTCTGCACCTACGGCCCGAACACCAACATCGTCGTGAACAGCTCGATCATCTTCTTCTCCGAGTGCGAAGTGCGTTATATCCTGGGTTGCCTTGCAGAACTGACGAAGCGTGGGCCCGGCACGACGATGGACGTCAAGCGCGAAGTCCACGATGCCTACAACGTCCGCATCGATGAGGGTAACAAGGGCATGGCCTGGGGGCAGTCCGGTGTGAACACGTGGTACAAGAATGCCAGTGGGCGCATCACGCAGAACTGGCCTTTCACGCTGATCGAGTACTGGCAGCAGTCCAAGCAGCCGGACCCTGCACATTACGAATTCAGCCAAGCATCCTGATCCACGCATCCGTCGTTATCGGGTTACTGCTGAACGAAGTGGCGTGCATCACGCCGACTTCGGTTCAACGAGTTCGATGACATTGCCTTCGGGATCCTCGAAGAACACGAGCTTGAGCCCGATGGAGCCAGACAACGTCCAGTCGTCGGATCTCAGAATCGCGCCGTGCGCGATTGCTTTCGCAAGCACGTTTTCGATCTCGGTGCAGTAGAACGTCAGGTAGGCGAATCCTGATCGTGCGCTGGAAAACTCTGGTGCCCGGGCATTGGCAGGCGCCTCGGGGGCGTTCACCAGCTTGATGACTTCGCCATAGGGCGTCTTCAGCCACACGTTGACATAACCCGCCGGCGCCGTACGAAGCGCGCGGCTGAGTTCGACAGGAATATCCGAACGCCGCTGCTCGACGCAGGACAGCACCTCAGCGTAGAACGTGAGCATGCGCGCAAGGTCCGAAACGACGATGCCGACTTCCATCGGTGTGAGCTGCTGCATATCCGTTCTCCTCGAAAAAATGGCAAGAGAGAACAGCACGGTTTCGATGCGCCTTCAAGTGTGGTGTTGCTGGTCCGGACCATTCATGAACGTTCTGCAGCGGCCGTCGCTATAGACACACTTCGCGCGGAGCAACCCGCGGAGCAAGGTCAGCCTCCGAGGACTGGAGCGTAATTTGTAGAAGCAGATCGCACTGGAGCCCCAACGATTCATCCTGTGCCGATTTTTGGCATGGACCGATTCAAGAATCGCGATCAGGAGATCGCTCCCACAGACATTGGGTATCGTGACTTTGTGGTCTCTTGTGGGAGCGGTCTCCAGACCGCGATTGTTGGAATCATCGAAGATCGCGATCAGGAGATCGCTCCCACAAAGTCACGGAACCAACGATTCGCGATCGGGAGAACGCTCCCACTAAGTCACGGAACCAACGGTTCGCGATCGGGAGATCTCCCACAGGACGTTTTTACTCGACGTCCCATTACTGAATCTACCAACTTCTTCGGTTGTGACGTTTCGGTTTGATTTCTGGTGCAATCCCGACCTTCTCTCCAGTCAATCGTTCCGAAGCTCTTAAATAGCCCTGCGCAGCTTTTTCGGTTGCGTAGATATTGTCCAATTGAGGCTAAGATGGCGCTTCCGATCACCTGGAGGCGAGGAAGCCATGCGTCCCACTGCGTTACTCTGGCTCAGCTTGATCTCACTGCCACTGGCCCACGCCAACCACCCGATGACGGTCGATCACCGCGTTTTCGATGCGGACCCTGGCACCGCAACAGAACCGATTGCGCCCAGACTGAGTGGCCTTGGGGACTACAGCTTCAAGGTGACAACGGACGTCGCGGAATCACAGTCTTTTTTTGATCAGGGGTTGCGGCTGGCGTATGGCTTCAACCACAGCGAAGCGCTGCGTGCGTTCAAGGAAGCTGTCCGTCTCGATCCCGACAACGCCATGGCCTACTGGGGTTGGGCGTTTGTGCTTGGCCCGAATATCAACATGCCCATGGAAGCCATGGTGGCCGAACAGGCGTTTGCAGCGGTGCAGGACGCCGCGCGTCATTCGGCAGGCGCAAGTCCGCTCGAACAAGCACTCATCAACGCGCTGCTCACTCGCTACGCGCCGGTCGCGCCCGAAGATCGGTCGAAGCTTGATCTTGCGTATGCCGAAGCGATGCGCGGCGTTGTTCGTGCGTTTCCCGACAGCCTGGACGCCGCCACGCTGTTTGCAGATGCCTTGATGAATCTGTCGCCGTGGAACTACTGGCTGCCCGATGGATCACCTGGTCCCAATACCACTGATCTGCTGCACACACTTGCAAGTGTCATTGCCCGGGAGCCCAAGCACCCCGGCGCCTTGCACTATCAGATCCACGCCGTTGAATCGACGCACCCGGAACTTGCCGTCAGCAGCGCCGATGCGTTGCGTGGGCTCATGCCGAGCGCAGGGCACATGGAGCACATGCCATCCCACATCTATATGCGAGTCGGGCGTTATGCGGAGTCGTTTGAAGTCAATCGCCTCGCCTCGCTCGCTGATGAGTCCTATATTGCACAGTGCAAACAGCAGGGCATCTACCCGCTCAACTACTATCCGCACAATCTGCATTTCATGGTGTGGTCGGCGATGCTGCAGGGTCGATCTGCCGAGGCGCTGAAACAGGCGCGCAAGGTGAACTCGAAAGTACCGGTCGACAAGGATGGTAATGCACACGGCATGTTCGGCACCTTTCTCGCCCAACCTCTGTATGTGATGGTTCGTTTTGGCATGTGGGACACCATCCTCGCGGAGCCGCAGCCTGCCAAGGGAAACAAACTGACGAACGGAATCTGGCACTACGCCCGTGGCACCGCGCTGGTCCACACCAAGCAGACGAAGAAGGCAGCGCGGGAATTGACTGCATTGCGACGGCTGCGTAAAAGTCTGACCGACGCGGAGGTCTCCGGTTTCGCTTCATCATCGACATTGCTGCAGATTGCCGAGCAATTGCTGGCTGGTGATCTGGCTGTGGCAGGCGGCAATCCGCTGCAGGGCGTCGCTGAGATAGAGAGGGCCGTGCGCCTTGAAGAGTCTCTGCGCTACAGCGAGCCGCCGGATTGGTATTTCCCAACACGGCATGCCCTCGGCTGGGCATTGCTAAAGGCTGATCTTCCCGCAGAAGCGGCCGTCATCTATTGGCAGGACCTGCGTGAAAGTCCGGCCAATGGTTTTGCACTCAAAGGACTTGCCCAGAGCCTTTCGGCGAGCGGCGATACTGCAGCGGCAAAGGCCATGGAGGAGCGTTACGCACAGGCTTGGCTTGAAGCGGATAAACAACTGATCTCATCACGTTTCTGACGCGTGCTCATCGGGCTCATCAGAAAAACAGCCATCGGTCTTGCGAGTGCGCTGCTAGTCGTATTGTTGATTCTGGGTAGCGGGTATCTGGTTTCGCCATGGTTGGTGTCGAAAGCAGCGAATTGGTTGGCGCCGTTATATGGCGTAGAGCAGATTGTTGTCGACGCGCAGCGACCGGGTTGGTCGTCGTGGGCCATTCGACGCATCGATCTCAACACAGCCTCGCAAACTCTCCAGGCTGCAGGGGTCCAGTTGACTTATGACCCAGCGGACCTGATGCACGGTCGTTTGCAGTCGATCGAGATCGCCAGACTTGAGATCGAGCTTACGCCATCATTCGGGACGGGCGTCGATCCGTCCAGCACTCCGGACCCAGCCTTGTTGGCAACGCTGCCGATGCAGCGATTGCATGTGGAAGAACTGCACTTTCGGGCACCGGCGATTCCCCTGGTCATGGCAGGCACGCTGGAACTAGGCGCAGGTCAGCTGAGGTTTCGACTCAAGGCGTCAGAAAGCCCGTTGAATGCGCCGGTCCGATTGACTGCCAAACTCGACGCTGACGGCCAGTTTCTGGCGCGCTTCCATACCTCAACAGACAAGGAAGATCATGCGCTCGAAGCGCGAGGCACCTTGTTGGACGATTCGCTCGACATCACCGGCAGCTTTGATCTGGGTGACTACGAACTTGCGCTGATTGCAGCGATCGTCGATTTGCCTGTCTGGGTTGGCTTCGTGCGAGGTGACTTTGGCTTGCGCCTTGATCGGGACTTTAATCCACAGGAGGCTCAGTCGCAGGTGCAATTTGGTGGTTGGCCGGCCGCAATGAACAAGATGCAGCCTCTGGCGATGAAGGGCACGGTTAAATGGCTGCCTGAACCTGCCACGACAGGCTGGAACCTGGCAGTCGTCTTCGATGCCCTGCAGCCTGACGGTGGCACGCAGCTGCGTGGACACGTCCAGCACAGCGATACAGCACGCACCGCCAACGGGTCGTTCGTGCTTTCGTCTAGTGATCTGGTATCTCTCTCGCAGGTTTTCGGACTAGCGGACCTGAAGGGTGATGTCAGTGGTTCATTCACTGTCCAGGCTGGCCCTGATCTCGAAATGGCGAACACCAAAGTGGAAGCGATCATCAAGATGGCGCTTACCTATGATGGGTCCACTCGCGTCACTGCAGATCAGGTCGCGATCACGCATTCGGCTAGTGACTCGCAGCGTTGGCAAGTCTCTGCTTCGCCGTTTGAAGTTCATCAGCAAGACGAGGGAACCACAGTGTTGTGGAAGTCACCAGAGTTCAGGCTGGCGCTCGATGTCGCCGATTCGCTGGCCTTCTCCATGACGAGCAAAGGTGATCTGAATTGGCAGGACGATGAAACGAAGGTGCTGATCAAAGCACTGTCACTCGAGGGCAATGGACAGTCAGGCGCGGCGGGATATATCGCTGAGGTGAACCTTGCGCTGCAGGGCCAGTCGATCCCTCTGCATGTGGAAGTGGATAATGCGTTTGACAACTGGCATTTCAACGGTCCTCTGAACTGGGTCGTCAGGCGGCCTCTGCTGGTGTCAACGCTGGGTATGCAGTCTGATTACGATGTTGTCGGCGGCACGTTTACCGGCAACTTGAAGGGCCGTCTCAAGGGAGAGGCACTGACCACAGATGTTCAGGGCACGTTCAAGAATGGCCGCTTAGCCTATGACGATCTGGTGTTCACTGGGTTCAACAGTACTGTGGCGGCCAAACTGCTCAAGGATTCAACGGTGCATGCTGATCTGACTGATGTCAGCCTGGCGAGTTTTGATCCAGGTGTCCCGATAACAGATATTCGCACGGGAATTTCGATGCGAGGTGACCTCGTCAATCTCTCTGCAACCACCGGCAAACTGCTGGGTGGTTCGTTTGCCATTGCACCATTTACCTATGATCTGGCAGGTGGCGACGCCAGCCTGAGAGTTGATCTGAGTGGCATGGATCTCGGCGCGGTACTTGCGCTGGAAGGCGAGGATATCTACGGAGAGGGGAAGCTTGACGGCCAGATGCCGGTAAACATCGTCAACGACACGGTCACCGTAACGGACGGAACCCTGCGCAATACCAACAAGGGCGTGATTCGCCTGGCGCCAAGTCTCGCGCAATCCGTCAATCAGCCCGGTCTGGATTTTGCCTTGCGTGCGCTGGAGGATTTTCATTATGAAACCCTGGAAGCTGATATCGATTACGATGTGAAAGGCGATCTACTTGCAGCCATTCGACTGCGCGGGCGTAATGCGAAGATCGAAAAAGGCCGCCCGATTCATTACAACCTGAACATCAGCGAGAACTTGCCTACCCTGCTGGCCTCACTCAGACTGCAGGACGAAGTAAACGAACGTGTTGAAAAACGAGTCCGACAAGGAGTCACACGATGACTGGACGCAGTGTATGGCCTTTAGTTACCGGTAACAGATGGCCGGCTTCGCAACTGACTGCGTTGCTGTTGGTCGGGTTGTTCAGCCTCTGCGCATGTACGCCAACGGTCAAGGTTGCAACCGATGAGCCGATCACCATCAATCTGAACGTCAATATCAAGCATGAGATTCTGGTGAAGGTTGATCGTGAACTGGACGGTCTCTTCAGCAAAGACAGTGGTCTGTTTTAGGAAGAAGCATATGAAAACACTATCGAATGTTGTGATCGCAGCGATGCTCTTGACGTCGTCGTTCGTCTGGGCTGCCGACCTTGGCAAAAGCAAAGATGCTGGTGTGGTGGGTGAACGCGAAGATGGGTACATCGGATTTGTCGAGGCTTCGCCTGCCGCCGATGTGACGACGCTGATCCAGACGGTCAATGAACAGCGACGCGCCGAGTATGAGCGTATAGCCGCTGCCAATGGTCTGAAACGTGAGCAGGTCGAAGCGCTGGCCGGCAAAAAGGCGATTGAACTAACAGCCAGCGACGAGTACATCTTTGTCGGCGGGGAGTGGCAGAAGAAGCCGTAGGCGTCCGCGCCGCAAACAGTGTTGCCGCGATCACGAAACCAAGTGCTCGCGGTCTTTGACCGCGATGGCATTCGGGATCAGGAGATGGCTCCAACAAACATTGGGTATCGTGACTTTGTGGTCTCCTGGTGGGGTCTCCTGGTAGGAGCGGTCTCCAGACCGCGATTGATGGGATCATCGAAGATCGCGATCAGGAGATCGCTCCCACAAAATCACGGAACCAACTTCACTGGTTGTGACCTTACGGTTTGATTTCCGCTGCAATCCCGACCTTCTCTCCAGTCAATGGTTCCAAAGCTCTGAATACCCCTGCGCAGCATTTTCGGTTGCGTATTTTTTGTCCAATTTAGGTTAGCGCTGCACATGCTCCTCTTCCCGTCGCTTCGGCGAGAATGGGAAGGCATTCATCACCTCGCCCTTCGCCGGGAATTTCAGACTGAGCCACATGGTGCTGACCAGCACGATGAAGGTAAAGCCGAGCGACCAGCTCACCGGAATCTTGTACACGTCGACCAGCAACATCTTCGAGCCGATGAATACAAGGACGATTGCGAGCCCGTAACTTAATAGATGGAACTTGTCCTTCATATTTGCGAGCAGGAAGTACATCGCGCGCAGACCCAGAATCGCGAACACGTTTGAAGTGAGCACGATGAAGGGGTCTGTGGTGATGGCGAAAATCGCCGGGATGGAATCCACCGCGAAGATGATGTCCACGATGCCAATAAGCATGATTACAACCAGGAGAGGCGTTGCAGTGCGTACGCCATTTTCGATGGTGAAGAACTTTTCACCGTCGAATGTCGCTGCGATTTTCATGTGCCCACGAATCCACTTCAGCGCAGGATTCGCTTCAAAGTCGGGTTCCTGACCGGAAGCCCACCACATCTTCACGCCGGTGAATACGAGGAAGGTACCGAAGAGGTAGAGCACCCAGTGGAACTGAACGATCAGCCACGCACCGATGAAAATCATGCCGGCCCGCAGGACGAGTGCCCCGAGGATGCCGACCATCAACACCCGCTTCTGATACTCCGCCGGCACGCCGAAGTAGGCAAAAACCATCAGGAAGACGAAGATGTTGTCGACTGCCAGCGCTTTTTCGATGAGATAACCGGTGATGAATTCGAGTGCCTTCGCATCGGCGAGCGCTTGCGTCGCGGCGTCCGCGCCAACGCCGCCAAGGTACGCCCACATTCCGGCGACGAAAAAAAGTGATACGCCGACCCAGATTACCGACCAGATGGCGGCTTCACGGGTCGTGACCTTATGCGCACCTTGCCGGTTCATGGCGAAAAAATCGATCAGAAGGGCAACGATGACAAATGCTACAAACAAAGACCACGTGAGTGGCGAGCCGATGGATATCATGCTGAGCGGTTTATGGTCTGCTGTTGGCAGAGGCCATAAGAGCAGCGTGTAACACGTCCGTCAAAACGATTTAATCCTCGCGTACATTCGGAAAGTACGATGTAACGGGCTGACGTAGAACAGGCGGGATAACATCCGTTCCCTGCCTCTGTCTGTGCGGCTATCGTGGCTCCCCGAACACGCTGATCATCACAGCTGTTCTTCACAGCTCTTAATTCAAACAGGGGCCAAACTCAGATGAAACGCAGATCATTCCTGAAAGCTGCGGCGGCGAGCGGCGGCGCAGTCATTGCAGCACCCTCAATTGCAGCGCCGGCCATATCGAAGGGCCTGATGGAGTGGCGCATGGTCACCAGTTGGCCCAAGGGACTGCCGGGTCTGGGCACCGGCGCGCAACGTCTGGCTGAGAACATCACCGCGATGAGTGGTGGCCGGCTCAGAATCAAGGTCTACAGTGCGGGCGAACTGGTGCCGGCTCTGGAGTGCTTCGGCGCCGTCGCCAACGGTACCGCGCAGATGGGCCACGACGCCGCCTACTACCACACCGGGAAGTCCGAGGGCTGCGCCTTCTTCACCGCGTTCCCGTTCGGGTTCATGGCCGGAGAGATGGACGCCTGGATGAAGTACGGCAACGGACAGACGCTGTGGGACGAACTCTACGCGCCCTTCGGCATCCGCGGCTTCCACGCCGGCAGCACTGGCACGCAGATGCTTGGCTGGTTCAAGAAGGAGATTCGCTCGCTCGAAGATCTCAAGGGGCTCAAGTTCCGCTCGCCCGGCAACCAGGGCCGAGTGCTGCAGAAGCTCGGCGTCACGCCAGTCAGCCTTCCAGGCGGCGAGATATTCCCGGCACTTCAATCAGGCGCCATCGATGCCGCAGAATGGGTCGGGCCGTACAACGATCTCGCTCTTGGTTTCTACCAGGTCTGCAAGTACTACTACTCGCATGGTTACCACGAGCCTGGCGCCACGCTGCAGTTGATGATCAACGAGCAGGCCTGGCGGTCACTCACACCGGAGTTGCAGGACATCGTGAAAACGGCGGCCAGCGCCGCGACGCGCGACACGCTCGCCGAGTACAACGCCCGCTCGGGTCCGGCGCTGCGCACGCTGGTTGAGAAACACGGCGTGATCGTGCGTGGACTGCCCGAGGAGGTGCTGATGGCATGCGGCGAGAAGTCGAACGAGGTGCTGAACGAAATCTACGAAGCCGACACCTCGCCCAAGCACATTGTGCGGCGAATCATTGAGGACTTCCTGGCGTTCAGAAAGGACATCATCCCGTGGACACGCATCGGTGAGCAGGCTTACGTCAATGCTCGTCGACTGCCTTTCGAGTTCGGTTTGAAGATCTGATCGGACGCTGAAGGTCGGATTTCAGCGCATCAGCGTTACCCGTTGACCTGAGGGCGGGGCTACTGGTCGGGGATCAGATTCTTGAAATCATCGGCATACGGCGGATTGCGCCCCTTCGATGGCGGCTCCAGCAGATCGCTGAAATCGTCCGCCACTGGTGACCCTGCAGGTGCCGCTGCCGCGGCGGGTCGGTCGTCGACGGTGAGCTGCGCGTTGTCCGCGAACAGTCGCTCCGGCAGGTACGTCGCCATCGAAGGGATCACCCACACCAGTCCCATTCCGAGCAGTTGCAGGCACACAAAGGGCACGACGCCGCGGTAGATGTCTATCGTCTTCATGAACGCGCCTGCAACACCGCGCAGATAGAACAGCGCGAAGCCGAACGGCGGCGTGAGGAAGCTGGTCTGCAGATTCACGCCGATCATCACGCCGAGCCAGATCGGATCGACACCCATCATGATCAGCGCGGGCGCAGTCAGCGGTACCACGATGAAGATGATCTCGAAGGTATCGAGAAAAAAACCGAGCAAGAAGATGACTAGCATCGTCGCAAACACTGCGCCGGTAACCCCACCCGGAAGCGACGAGAGTGCGTCGTGAACCAGGTTCTCACCGCCGAGACCGCGGAACACCAGGCTGAACACACTCGCGCCGAGCAGGATCACGAACACCATCGAGTTGATGGTGAGCGTGGTGCGCATCACCTCGCGCAGGATCTGCAGGTTCAACTGTCGTTTGGCCGCCGCCAGCACCATGGCGCCCACCGCGCCGACGGACGCCGACTCGGTGGGGGTGGCGATTCCCGCGAGGATCGAACCCAGCACTGCCAGAATCAGCGCGAGTGGCGGCGCCAGTGCACCCAGCACTCGTCCCGGAAGTCCGGCACGCTGCTCCTCACTCATCTCGAGCGGCGGACATGAAGCGGGATCGAAAATCGATTTGTACAGGATCCACAGCAGGTACAGGCCCACCAGAGCCAGGCCGGGGATCATCGCGCCGGCGAACAACTGACCGACCGAGATCGGGTCCGGTGCCATGTTGCCGAGGGAAAGCTGCGCCTGCTGGTTGGCGCCCTGCAGGATGTCACCGACGAAAATCAGCACCGTCGACGGCGGGATGATCTGCCCCAGCGTACCTGCGGCGCAGATGGTGCCGGCGGCAAGTTTCGGGTCGTACCCAGCGCGCATCATCGCGGGTAGCGAGAGCAGGCCCATAGTGACCACGGTGGCGCCGACGATGCCGGTGGACGCGGCGAGCAATGCGCCGACGATCACTACCGAATAACCAAGCCCGCCTCGCAGCGCACCGAACAATTCGCCCATGGTCGTGAGCAGCGCCTCGGCGATCTTCGAGCGCTCGAGCATCACGCCCATGAACACGAACAGCGGCACCGCCACCAGCGTCTCGTTGGTCATGGACCCGAGGTAGCGGCCCACCAGGGCAGAGAGGATCGAGAGGTCGAACACCCCGAACGCGAGCCCGAGCGAGGCGAAGACCAGCGCGATCCCTGCCAGCGTGAACGCAACGGGATAACCCACCAGCACCGCACCAATGGTGGCAAGGAACATCAAGACCGAGAGGATCTCGCCGATCAGCACCGTGCTCATCGCAGCGTCATCGTGCGCGCGACGTCACAGGATTTCATTGGTCACCCGGTCTTCGTCGCGATCGGTGATCGTATGCCCAGCGAGGAACAGGCCGCGGCGGACGATCAGCGAAAGTCCCTGCAAGAACACCAGCGCGCAGAACACCCAGAGCAGGGACTTCAGCAGATACAGCGCCGGCATGCCGTTCGCGGTGGCGGAGGCCTCGCGCACAGCCCATGACGAGAGCACGAACGGGGCCGAGGTTACCGCGATGATGGCAAGCCAGGGGAACAGGAACGTAAGCGTGCCCAGGATGTCGACCCAGGCCCTTCTGCGCTCGCTCATCGAGCCGTAGAGAACGTCGACGTTGACGTGTCCGCGGTGGAGAAAGGTGTAGCCAGCGCCAGCCATGAACACCGCAGCGTGCTGCCACACATACAGTTCCTGCATCCACGGGTAGCCGATGTCGAAGGCATAACGCAGCAACACCACGGTGAAGCAGGTGAGCACGCAGCCAAGCGTCAGCCACGCCACAGTGCGGCCGATCCAGTCGTTCATCGAGTCGATTGTGTGCACAAATGCCTGCAGCATGGCCCCTCGTCTCTGCCCTCTTGGAGTTGACCTTGATTCGACAATAATCGTTAAAGCTTCCGACGCACAACTAACGCAGTCTGGCGATTTCAGCGGTCTCTTGGTGGGCGGTCTCTTGGTGGGTGGTCTCTTAGTGGGCGGTCTCCTGTGGGAGCGGTCTCCCGACCGCGATGGTCAGTGTCATCGAAGATCGCGATCAGGAGATCGCTCCCACCACTTTTCCAGATCGCGATCAGGAGATCGCTCCCACAACGCCACAAACCAACGGTTCGCGATCAGGATCGCCCACAGAATGTTCACACACACTGTTGCGGACCGTCCAATCGGCATTGACCGCTGATCGGATCGTCGAGGGCGCTTTTACTCGACGTCTCACTACTGAATCTGCCAACTTCATTGGTTGTGACCTTACGGTTTGATTTCCGCTGCAATCCCGACCTTCTCTCCAGTCAATCGTTCCGAAGCTCTAAACCCCTGAGCAGCATTCTCGGTTGCGTAATTATTGGCCATTGAGGTTAAGCCCGATATTACGGGCAATTACGAGGCATGGCACTCGGAAAGCGGATCTCGTTCGACCCTACTTCCGTCCTGACTGGTCACAACCGATCGGTGCATCTAGACTCCCGCGAACTTTTTATTCCGTTGGCACCTCTGATGGCAACGATCCAGCAGTCCACACGCGCATGGCCACCCAGCGGCACACGTGAGCGTATCGGCATGTTCCTCGGGCCGCTTCTGTTTGTTGGCACCGGTTTGCTGCTGGGTACGCAGGGTCTCTCACCACAAGCCTGCTGGACTGGTGGAGTGGTTGTGCTCATGGCCACGTGGTGGATGACCGAGCCGATCCCGCTGTGGGTCACCGGCTGTATCCCGCTTGCCGCCTATCCGCTGATTGGTGCGGCGCAAGTTCACGAGGTCGCGCTTCAGTACCTTGATCCGGTCAACTGGCTGTTTCTCGGCGGCATGCTGATTGCCGCGTCCATGCAGCAATGGGGTCTGCATCGACGTATTGCGCTTGGCATCATCTCCGTCATCGGCGCGAGCCCGCGTCGCATCGTGCTCGGATTCATGCTCGCCACCGCATTCATAAGCCTGTGGATTTCAAATACGGCAACCACAGTGATGATGTTTCCCATCGGCATGGCGGTGTTACTGAAACTCTCGGAACAAAGTGGTCCCAACCATCCAGACCTGCGTGCTTTCGGGCTCTCGTTGATGCTGGGTATTGCCTATGCTGCCAGTATCGGCGGTATCGGCACCAAGATAGGTACGGCGCCGAACATCATCATGGTCAAACAGGCCCAGGAGGTGCTGGGTCACGAAATCGACTTTGCAACGTGGCTCTCGATCGGACTGCCTCTGGTGTTCATCGCGTTGCCAATCGTCTACCTGTTCCTGGTTCGAATTGCGGCACCGGTACCGGCGAGCGGGTTCGCTGGCAGCGCTGAAGTGATCGCCCAAGAGCGAGCGGGGCTCGGCCGCATGAATGTCGGCGAACGTATTGCATTGGTTGGATTTCTGTCGGCTGCCTTGTTGTGGATCTTTCGCAAGGACATCGAGTTCGACACGTTCACGATCCCGGGGTGGTCGCGCCTGTGGACATTCGGTTGGGAAGACCTTCTTGGGCAACCGGTTGAAGCGTTGCCGGCAGCACTGGGTCGGTTGATGAAACAGGATGTCGGTGATGCGGCGGTGGGCATGTCGGTTGCCATAGCGCTACTGCTGATCCCGGTCTCGTTCAGGCCGTTTCGGATGGCGCTCGATATCTCACGCGTCGCCAGCGTCCCCTGGCATCTGCTGATCCTCTTGGGCGGTGGTCTCGCGATGGCCTTTGGCATGCAGCAGAGCGGCCTGTCGACCTATCTTGCGAGTCTGTTGCAGGGCGTCGGTCCGGTGGACCCTTATGTCGCATTCCTGCTGGTCAGTTTCTCCAGCCTTCTGCTCACGGAGGTGGCATCAAACGTTGCCACTGCCAGCATCCTGGTGCCACTGGTCGCAGCGGGTGCAGAGAGTTTTGGTCTACATCCCGCGCCGCTGATGTTCGCGGCGACATTGACCGCCTCGTTCGGTTTCATGTTACCCGCAGGTACACCGCCGAACGCCATTGTCTACTCCAGTGGTTACATCACAGTGCCGCAGATGGTCCGAGCTGGACTCGCGGTTGATCTCTTCGGCGCCTTGCTGGTGGCCACCTACTGTTACCTGCTCGTGCCTTCCATCCTGGGCATTGGCTGATTCGGGGATGGTCCGCGTTATTCAGGAATAGTGTGGGCTTCCATGGACACAGCCGCATTTTCCAGTTCGAAACTCGCTTCGAAATCAGCCAGCGTCGAGTTTTCCGGATCGGCTTAGAAGCTGTAGACCCCGGACACTGGAGCACGAATGGGTCCGGTAGACACTCGGGTTGAGAACACCTGGGTGCGTTCGTCTGGTGCCACCAGGATGAAATCCGTTGGGGTTGCACTTCGCTTCAGGTTGAAACGAATCACCGCGCTCTGCTGCAGCTCGATGTACCGGTGCAGAACCTGCCCTGGCAGAACGGTAATGTGCGCGAACACGTCGCCCAGATACGCGCTTCCCGAATGTAGCTGAGGCTCGTACAAATGATATAGGGCGGCCTTTAACCTTGATTCGACAATAATCGTTCAGGCTGCAGACGCACAACTAACGCAGTCTGACGATTTCAGCGGTCTCTTGGTGGGCGGTCTCCTGTGCGGTCTCCCGACCGCGATTGTCGGGATCATCGAAGATCGCGATCAGGAGATCGCTCCCACAAGAGATCTCCCACAACTTTTCCAGATCGGGAAATGTCCCAGATCGCGATCAGGAGATCCCACAAAGCCACAAACCAACGGTTCGCGATCAGGATCTCCCACAGAATATTCACACACACTGTTGCGGACCGACCGATCAGCATTGATCTCTGATTGGATCGTCCAGAGTACTTTTACTCGACGTCTCATTACTGAATCTGCCAACTTCATCGGTTGCGTAGTTATTGTCCAATGGAGGTTAATTGTCCTGGTTGTGTCCCGTTTACATGCAAGTGACGCACACCGTCGTGTCTCACCGTTATCGGTCCCCAGTCCGCTGGTGCCCGGAATACTTCGGCAAGATCTCCCGGCGTGCTGAGAACGATGTCCTGTCTGCTGGTGTTTTGAAAGACCCACAGGTACAGCACGTCTGCGGCGACGAGTTGCATTGGTATGTCGATAACCAGTCCGGACTGGATGACACCGTCGTGCGACCAGAGCATCGGTTCCGGGCCCGCTGAAGAGATCGGCGCGGATTCTGGCAACAGGTCAGATGAGAGTGCTGGGGACGTGATTTGAATGCTAGTTGCTTCGCTGGTCTCTGGCAGGTTGATTACGGGTGCTGCTGAATGTTGGGATTCAGTCGGCGACACATCGTTCGTGCGGCTGGTCCATATCCATGTACGCCGGCGTGCCGATGCCTACGCCGGTCTGAGTGAGCTGTGTACTGGCAGTCACCAGCTTGGCGATTCCGAAATCCATCAGCACTGGTCGACCGTCGAGATCGAGCATGATGTTGTCTGGTTTGATGTCCCGATGAATGAGATCGCGGGAGTGGGCGAAGGCGAGTGCTGCGGCTACGCCCTTGATGATGGCGACCGCTGCGGACGGCGTCTGCCTGCCGGTGGAACGCAGCAGCTCCTTGAGTGTTCTGCCTTCAAGGAACTCCATGACCATGTAAAAATGTCCGTCGCTGACCCCAAAATCGCGAATCTGCACGATGTTCGGGTGCCGCAGGCGGGCCACACCCTGGGCTTCCTGCTGGAAACGAGCGCGAAAGTCGTCGGAGGTGACAAACTCTGGTCGAATGAACTTGATGGCCCGATAAATCGAAAGCTCTCGGTGAAAAGCCTTGTAGACATCGGCCATGCCGCCTCGGCCCAACCGTTCCGTGATCTGGTATGGACCAATGGTGGTACCGACGAGGACATCGGCGAAGAACCTGAGGATTGATCACTGAGTATCCGCATCCGATTTGGTAGCATCAACCGGGAATGAACGAATAGTTCAGGAAGACAGGGTTCGGTGCCGACTCAAGACCCGGGCGGCACGAGCGCGCAGCGCAACAGGAAGCGATGTCCGATGATCGGTACAACCATTGACCAGTACAAGATTCTTGCCCGTATCGGTGGTGGTGGCATGGGTGAGGTCTATCGTGCCCTTGATCTCGAGTTGCAGCGGGATGTAGCCATCAAATGTGTGCGGCCGGAACTTGCCGATCTTGACGAAGTGACCAAGCGCTTCCGTAATGAAGCTCGCACGCTGGCGAAGTTGTCGCACCTCAATATCGCCACCGTCTACCGGTTTTTCACCTCAGATGATCGACTGTTCCTGGTGATGGAGTACATCGACGGTGCTCAGTTCAGCGGCAAGTCGGCCGATGGTGGGCGGCTGTTGTACAAGGACGCGATTTCCATGATCAGGGATGCGCTGCATGGCCTTGGCTATGCGCACGAGAACGGTGTTGTTCACCGGGATATCAAGCCGGGCAACCTGATGCTTGATCAGCGCGGCATTGTCAAAGTGCTGGACTTCGGAATTGCCCATCTGATCGGTGGCACGCGGATGACTCGCGCCGGCAGCATGGTAGGTACGCCTGCGTATATGGCGCCTGAGCAGATTCTCGGCAAACAGGTGGATCAACGTACGGATCTGTATTCGCTGGGAATCGTGCTTTACGAACTCCTCAGCGGTCAGCTGCCATATCAAGGCGATAGTGAGTTTGAGTTGATGCGTTCGCACCTGGAAAAAGAGCCGCCACATCTGCGCGATATCACCAATCTTGAAATCCCGCTCAAGCTGCAGGAAACCGTGGAACGTGCACTCCACAAGGACAAGGAAGATCGCTTTCAGTCAGCCGTCGAGTTCGATGCCGCGCTTGCCGACGTCGTGGAAAGTGAAGGGTTCAAAGGCCATGCGAGTCGGTCCAAGACGACTGTACTGCCAGCGCCCACGCAAGGCATGGCGGATCTCATGCGACCGGTCGCAACCGAAATCAAGCGACGATTGCGACCGCAGCAGATTGCAGTAGGGGCAGGTGTGGCTGCATTGATGCTGGTTGGCGTGTGGGCGGCCTTTGCGCCGTCGACTCCAGACCCGGCGCCCCAATTACCTGCTTCGACGGGATGGCCAAATCAGGGTCAGGTTCGAGGTGGTCCCGCAATGGGCGAGCAGCCACAGACAGGAACCGGAACTGACAATTCATCGTTGGCAGATCCAACCATGATCGGCATGGGACAACCGTTGGGTCAACCGGCGCCAGAGTCAATGGGTCCGGTGACTCTGACGGATGGCACGGTGATCACTCCTGCGCCGAGCTCTATGAGCGCACCCATGTCGGGTGAACTTTCGACAATGCCATCACAACAGTCGGGGCAGTCGCAGGGCGCATCCCCACAACAAAACAGTTCTGCACCGGTCAGGGCTGTTCCGCCGCCCAATCAAACTGCACGCGCTCAGCAGCCCGCTGCGCAGCGAGCCCCGGAAGTTCAGCGCACGCAGCCGTCATCCCCTGCGCCGAGCAGTGGTGGAGTGAAGGTCAATGTCTTGAAGGTCAGCATTCACGAAAAGCAGGGTAAGGGGCGATTTTCGCGTGATGCTGGGTACAACGGAGCCTTTACGTTAGTCGTGCCGCCTGGCGGCAGTCGGAATATCACCGTGGAAGAAGTGGTCGAAGTGCGACGCGATGGTGTGATGGTAAAGCGCGAGGTCGTCAACACTGCTGTACGCACACCAGGCACGTTCAAGTCCAAGCAGCGCATTCCGCAAATGAAATCACTGGATGTTGGGACCTATGATGTCCAATTGCTGCTGGTGGTGAACGGGCGCACGATGGGCAGCCACAAGTGGCGTGTCAACGTGGTGGAATGACCGTGAATACCTCTTCTCCGGTAGGAGCGATCTCCCGATCGCGATCCCCATCACTCTGCACTTTGCGTCGCGGTCAGGAGACCGCTCCCACAGTAGTTGGTGTACTGGATCCTGTGGGAGCGATCTCCCGATCGCGATCCGAGCCCAATGTCCTAACCAGTCAAGCTCTCAACAAGATGCTGAACGAAGGCAGGTTTTCATGTCAGACCTGATGGGACAGATTATCGGTCCCTACCAGATCACCGAGCGACTTGGACGTGGTGGCATGGCTGAGGTCTACAAGGCCTTTCACAAGGATCTGGAAGTCTATCGTGCGATCAAATTCATCCGCCCGGAACTCGGTATGTCGGAGGACTTTCGCATCCGGTTCCTGAAGGAGGCCCAAGGTGTTGCCCGCTTGCAGCATCCGAACATCATTGGCATTCATGACTTCGGCGCGAGCGAAGATCGTTATTACATGGTCATGGAGATGGTTGAAGGCCGCTCCCTGAAAGATATCCTCAAGAACGACGGACAGATGTCCATTGATCGCAGCGTTGCGCTGGTTAAATCCGTCGCCGGTGCGCTGGCCTACGCCCATGATCAGGGACTGATTCATCGAGACATCAAACCCGACAACATCATGGTGGATACGCGGGGGCGCCCCGTACTCATGGACTTCGGTATTGCGAAGCTGATCACCAGCGACGCCAAGATCACACAGACCGGACACTTGATCGGTACGCCTGCTTACATGGCGCCTGAACAATCCAGGGCCCTGGATGTCGGTCCAGCCACAGATATCTATGCACTCAGTGTTGTGCTGTTCGAGATGCTGACGGGTCACACCCCCTTTGAAGCCGACACACCGATGGCCGTGGTGTTGAAGAGTTTGTCAGATCCGATGCCGATGCCTCGTTCTTTCAACGCGAGAATCAGCGAAGAGCTGCAGGGCGTGATTCTGAAGGGCACCGCAAGGGACATGAAGGATCGGTACCAGAGCGCGATGGAGTTCAGTGCGGCACTTGATCGGGCCATGGACCGCATTCAGGCAACCATGGACAAAACCGTGGTGCTGCCACCGCCGAAGCCTGATGTCGTGCCAGGCAGTAATCGTTTGGCGCTGCTTTCCGTACTGGCTGTGCTGTTTTTGGGTAGCGTGGTCGCGGCGTGGATTTATCTTAAGCCCGGTACCCCGGATGCAGCGGACACAGCTGCTTCTTTGACGGTTGAATCTCAAACAGCGCAAGGTAAAAAAGACCCTGAGGCCAAGCCGGGAAACGACAAAACTTCCGACATAAAGAAGGAAGAGTTTTCGAAAGTTGAAGACCGTGCTGTTCAAACGGTGACGGCACCGGAGATCGATTCGATCGAGGCGCAACCGTCCACAGCGGTAGCTGATACGTCTGCAGTCGAATTGCCGGTGACAACCCGGCCCGTGCCCATCGTAGTCCCTCCCGATCCTGAAAAAGAACGTCTGGCTGAGGCTGCCCGAGCCGAAGAAGACGTTCGCATTCGAGCGGAAGAAGTTGCGCGGGTCGATGCCGAGAGAGCTGCAGAAGAGAGGCGCAAGGAAGTAACCCGACAGAAAGCTGCGCTGGCCGCCGCCAGTGATGCGAAAAACCTCGTCCCGCGCGCGAAACCTGCGATGGTATCTATCGCTGGTGGCAAATTCAGCATGGGTTGTGGTGCACCAGATACGGCCTGCCTCGACGCAGAGAAACCGGTACATACGGTCACGGTGAAATCGTTCAAGCTGAGCAAGCACGAAGTGACGTTTGATCAGTATGACGCCTTTGCGGCTGCGACGGATCGGGCGAAACCTGACGACGGGGGTTGGGGGCGTGGCAGTCGACCAGTGATCAATGTGAACTGGGAAGATGCGAATGCGTTTGTCACGTGGCTTGCAAAACAGACACGCGAACCGTTTCGATTGCCGACCGAGGCAGAGTGGGAATATGCCGCACGTGCCGGCACCAGTACGGTCTATCTCTGGGGCAATGAAATTGGATTTGGTCTAGCCAACTGCACGGGTTGCGGCAGCAATTTTGATGGTGATCGCACCTCACCTGTGGGTACTTTCGCGGCCAGCAAGTTTGGTTTGCATGACATGCACGGTAATGTCTGGGAGTGGGTGCAGGATTGCTGGCAGGACGGTTACGCAGGCGCTCCAACCGATGGTTCAGCGCGCATGACGGGCAATTGCTCATCGCGGATTTTGCGCGGTGGTTCGTGGCTCAACAATCCATCATACCTGCGCGTGGCCTATCGCAACTGGCTGTCGTCGAATCTGCGCGATGTGAATACCGGGTTCCGAGTGGCGAGGGATTAACCTGTAGGAGCGGTCTCCTGACCGCGATTGTTGGGTTCATCGAAGATCGCGATCAGGAGATCGCTCCCACAAGGCGGCACCCTGTAGGAGCGGTCTCCTGCGATTGTTGGGTTCATCGAAAATCGCGATCAGGAGATCTACAAGAGGAGCCTCCCACAAGTAAGGAGAAAGGCTGCCATGTCGATCCAGTTTGAAGCTGGCTTTACATGCATCGCGTCGGTCCTGTGGGCCATCGTCGGTAAGCCCGGGCGCAGCGACTGGGTACCCGGTGTCACAGCTTGTCAGTTCGACGGTGACGTGCGTCGTATGACCATGTCCGGGGCAGGAGAGGTTGCCGAGAAGATTCATCGAGTTGATAACGAGGCTATGTGCATTGAATACGGTGTGATCGAATCACGTCCACCGCTTAAGGCTCACCGTGCATCGATTCGCCTCGAAGAAATTCCGTCAGGGACGCGCCTGACGTGGAAGACAGAGGTTGAACCAGTGGCAGTCGAGCCATTCATTCGCAAGGCGATGCAAGCTTCTGTTATGCAGTTGCGAAAAATGGTCGAAGCGTAGGAACCACCGCGTGACCACTGCGGTGGTTCCCGCTTCAGGCGAAGCGCGTTACACCACGCCGTACGCCAGCATCGCACTGGCAACTTTCACAAATCCCGCCACATTGGCGCCCTTGAAGTAGTCAATGCCGTTATTGGTTTCACCGTACTGTACACACTGCTCGTGTATGCGCTTCATGATGCCCTTCAGACGTTGATCGACCTCATCCCGGTCCCAGGAAATGCGCAGGCTGTTCTGACTCATTTCCAGACCTGAAACCGCCACGCCGCCCGCATTGGCTGCCTTGGACGGTGCATGCAGTACTTTTGCCTTGCGCAAGATGGCAATCGACTCCGGATCAGTAGGCATATTGGCGCCTTCCGAGATCGCCTTGCAGCCGCCATTGATGAGTGCGTGCGCATCTGCAGCCTCTATCTCGTTCTGCGTGGCGCAGGGGAACGCGAGGTCACACGGCACTGCCCATGGACGCTTGCCATCGTGGTATTCGCCGCCGAATTTCTCAACATATTCCTTAATGCGGCCGCGCTGGACGTTTTTAAGATAGTGCACCCAGGCAAGCTTCTCTGCGTTGATGCCAGTCTTGTCGTAAATGAAGCCATCCGAGTCCGACATCGTTACAACTCTGGCGCCGAGCTGATTCAGTTTTTCTACGGTATACGTCGCGACGTTGCCGGAGCCTGATACCAGACAGGTGCGGCCTTCGAGGCTCTCACCGCGGTGAGCCATCATGTTATTCATCATGTACACCGCGCCATAACCCGTGGCTTCCGTACGGATCTGGCTGCCACCGAATTCAAGCGCCTTGCCGGTCAGTACACCTTCAAAGCGATTCACGAGGCGCTTGTACTGGCCAAACATGTAACCCACTTCGCGTGCACCGACACCGATGTCACCCGCAGGTACGTCAGTGTCCGGGCCGATGTGCCGTGACAGCTCAGTCATGAATGCCTGGCAGAAGCGCATGACTTCAGCGTCGCTCTTGCCCTTTGGGTTGAAGTCGGAGCCACCTTTGGCGCCTCCCATCGGCAGACTGGTGAGGCTGTTCTTGAACGTCTGCTCAAAGCCGAGAAACTTGAGAATGCTCTGGTTCACGGAAGGGTGAAACCGGATGCCACCTTTGTATGGACCAATCGCATTATTCCACTGGATTCGCATCCCACGATTCACGCGCACCTGGCCGGCATCGTCCTGCCAGCTGACCCTGAAGATGACTATGCGATCCGGTTCGGAAAGGCGCTCGAGGATCTGCATCTCCTTGTAGTGTGGTTTGTCGGCGATGAACGGGATGATGTCCGTGGCGACTTCATGTACCGCCTGATGAAATTCGATTTCATTCGGATTGCGCCGGATCAATCCCTGCATGAAATGTTCAATGGCCTCGTCGTGCGTGCTCATATATGGTGCTTCCTTCCGTGTGTTTTGCCGTGTGTTTTGCCGCGTGTTTAGAACCCGTTCGCCCGCCGCATGCGTTTACCAAGCGTGCCACCCAAGCGGGATTACTCGGGTCAAGCGTACTCCTGAAAACCCCGCGTGAACCAGACGCCAAGATGACATCCGGAGTTAACGGGCATGAACGTAGGTAAATTCGCGGCGCTACTTTTGTGGTTACGCAGAATTGGACTTCACATGTCCACCTCATTGGGTAGACTGTGGCGTGTCGGGGGATGCAGGGAGCAGTCCGGAATGACACCGGGCCAAGAAGGCAATAACAATCACTACCACGTCGCTATCGTAGGCTCAGGTCCTGGTGGTCTGAGTGCGGCAGCGCGTGCTCAGTTCCATGATCGCGAATCAGGCGCGAGCCGTCCCACCCACGTTCTGCTCGAAGGGTTCAGCGCGCACGCCAAGACCATTCAGCAGTACCAGAAGGGCAAGCACGTTATGGCTGAGCCCGGGTTTCTCGATCTGCGTAGTGATTTTCATTTTCAGGCCGGTACCCGCGAATCGATTCTCGGTGGTTGGTTAGATGGGCTCGGGGCACTGGGTGTAAACGTCCGCTACGGCGCAGAGGTCACCAAGGTCACCTGCCAGGACCACCTGTTCACTGTGCACATCGCTGACGGCAGCACAGTGACGGCAGATAACGTGATTCTTGGCATTGGCACCGCCGGTAACCCGCGCAAATTGGGTGCGCCGGGCGAAAATCTGCTGCTGGTGCAGTATCAGCTTGATGACCCGGATGAATTCAAAGGCGAAACCATCATTGTGGTTGGCGCAGGCGATGCAGCCATCGAGAACGCCGTCGGTCTGTCGAAACAGAACCGCATCATCATCGTTAATCGCGGTGCTGAATTCAGTCGAGCGAAGGACGGTAACCTCAATGCCGTGCTCGCGGCGATCAACAATCCCAATCTGCCGTTTGACTGCCTGTATGAAAGCAGCATCAAGGAAGTGGTTGAGACGCCGGACGGAACGACGCCGATCTCTGTCACGTTTAATACACCCGATGGTGAGAAAGTTGTTCCCAGCCATCGGGTGATTGCGCGTTTGGGCGGTGTGCCACCGCGCAAGTTTGTTGAAGCCATCGGCGTAGTCTTCCCGAATGACAAACCCGATGCGATCCCGGAGTTGTCGCGCACCTACGAAACCAACGTCAAAGGCCTATACATCATCGGTGCACTGGCTGGTTACCCGCTGATCAAACAGGCGATGAACCAGGGTTACGATGTGGTCGAGTTCATCCGCGGCAACATGGTCAAACCAGCCGATCATCCGCTGCTTGAATACCAGTTCCACAGCATGCCATTCATGCGTGAGGTCGATGATCTGCTGACTCTGTTCCAACAACGTATTCCGATGTTCAAACAGTTGAATTCATTGACATTTCGCGAGCTGTTGATTGAAAGCAACGTCATGGTCTCCTATCCGCCAGGCGAGCTCCTGGAAGAGGCTTCTGCGAAACTCGCCGAACTGAAGAAAAAGCTCGCTGACAAAAACCCTCAGCCGCGCATGGCCAACCTCATTCGCGAAGGTGACTTCCTGTACCGGCAGGGTGAATACGCAGCCTCCTTTTTCACCATCATCGAAGGCGAAGTCAGTCTCGAAGATGATGGTGTCACCCGCACGCTTGAGCGCGGTCAGTTTTTTGGCGAATCGAGCCTGATCAGTGGCAGGCCACGCATCGACAGCGCCAAGGCAGGTGCCGGTTGCATCCTGATCGAGACACCACGTCGAACCATGGTGAAACTGCTCAACTCCAATGAGGAAGTGCGAGCTGGGGTCGACTGGATCTTTGTGGTGCGCGAACTGCGTCGGCACTTTGCTCCCGATGCCACGTTCGCAGAATTGAGGGATATCGCGCTGGCCTGTTCGATTCGGCAATTCAAGGCCGGCCAGGCGCTGTACAAGCAGAACGATCTCGGTGCAGCAATGCATCTGGTGCGGCGTGGATCGGTCACGTTGACTCGAGCCGCGGATCAAAAAGCTGACGGTGGTCGCTCCGATACGCTGGTTGCGGAACTGCGTTCTGGCGAACTGGTGGGTCAGATGGCGTTGATGGGCGACTCGGTGCGGCGGGAAACTGCCACCGCCACGGTTGCGACCGAGACCATCGAGATTGATCGCAAGAATTTCCTCGCCTTGATGAGCAAACGTGGTGCCAAGGTTGAAAGCCTGCAGCAACGCGTCAGCGAAAGTCTGCTGGCGGTATCGCAGATGGAAGTGCGGCAGGAATCGAGCGGGCTCATGCGTTTCCTCATGGGCCAGGGTCTGGGTGAAGCGACTGATACCCTCATCATCGACGAAGCATTGTGTGTGGGTTGTGACAACTGCGAAAAAGCCTGTGCCGAAACACATGGTGGAGTATCCCGGCTCCAGCGCAGTGCCGGTGCGACGTTTGCGCGGGTCCACGTACCGATTGCCTGCCGACATTGCGAACACCCGCACTGCATGAAGGATTGTCCACCCAACGCAATACAGCGTGGTGTGGACGGTGAGGTCTTCATCAACGACTCCTGCATCGGATGTGGGAACTGCGAAAAGAACTGTCCATATGGCGTCATCAAGCTGGCCTATCCCGCGCCGAAAAAGCCCGGATTGTTGCAGTGGATACTGCTCGGTCTTGGCAGTGGTCCTGGAGAAGAGCCGGGTTACGAGCCCACCAAGGAATCCAAGTCTCGTGGTAAACGAGCGGTCAAATGTGACGCCTGCATTAACCAGAAGACGGGTCCGGCCTGCGTAGCAGCCTGTCCGACGGGTGCTGCGCAGCGACTCTCGCCCGATCAGTTCATCGGGCTTCTGGGGTAACTGTGCTCTACGAAAACCTGCTGCGCTATCGTTCTGCCCGCTACTTCTGGTGGGCACTGGCGCTGATCTCCGCGTGTGTGGGGATCTTTGTTACCCATGGCCGCGCAGAACCGCCCAATGGTGGTACGTGGCAGGGTTACACCTTGGGCACCATCGGTGCACTGTTGATTGTCTGGCTCACCTGGCTCGGCATTCGCAAGCGCAGCTACAGTTCAACGGTAGGCACCGTGCGTGGCTGGACTTCGGCACATGTCTATCTCGGTACCGCTTGCCTCATCATTGGCTCACTGCACAGCGCCTTGCAGTTCGGCTGGAACGTACACACCTTTGCCTACATCCTGATGTGCCTGGTGATATTCAGTGGTTTTTTCGGGCTTTATGTCTACATCAACCACCCGCGCACGCTGTCGGACAATCGTCTGGGCGGATCGCGCGAATCACTGTTTGGTGAGCTCTACGATCTCAATGAACGCGGATTGGAACTGGGCCGCCGGTGTTCGTCGAACGTTCAACAGGCGGTGTCGAGCAGCATCGAACGTACCGCAGTTGGCGGGGGTGTGTTTGCGCAACTCGGCGCTCGGGATGCTTCGCTGATCTCCGTCGATGGTGGCAAACCGGTTCCGCATCCGGATCAGCAGATGGCCATTGATTACGTGGCGAACCTGATTCCGCGAGCAGAAAAAGCGCAGGAAGTGGTGGCCCTGGAAGAACTGCTGTTGGTGCTGTGCCGCCGCCAGACCATTCTGCGCAGACTGCGTAAGGATATTCAGCTGCAAGGCTGGATGCAGATCTGGCTGTATGTGCATGTGCCACTGACGATTGCGCTCATCGGCGCGTTGTCCGTGCACATCATCACGACCTTTTTTTACTGGTAGGCCGTCATGGAAGTGCTGCTCAGGGAACGACTCAGGGCCGGAAGCCAGAACGAAGAGTTTCAGGATCGGGAGCTGTCCGGTGACCCGATTACTATCGGTAGTGCACAGAGCCAGATGCTGCAGTTGCTGGGTGCGGGTGTGTTGGGCCAGCATGCTGCAATTCGCAAATCGGGCAGCGATGTTGGCATCACCACCAAAGGGCGTGCCCGGCTTCGTTTGGATGGCAAGGACGTCAAGTCAGCGAAACTGGCGGAGGGCGCCAGTGTCGAAATTGGTGGACATCGACTGACCAGAATTCCAGCTCCGGCCGGATTCGACGCGGCCCTTGAGCTGGTACGTAATCCGGATGTCGACAGTGCCAGTTTTGAAAGCGCGTATCAGGCCAGTCTCAGCGATACCTGGCTCAGCAAGCGGGCGCCGTCCTGGATACTGCTGGTTTTGGTGTTGTCGATTGGGCTAACCATTCCTTTGTGGCTGGTCCTGGACGGTAACGACGCAACGCCTGATCCGGAATCATCATTCATCACCGATGCCATCTGGACCAGCGGACCGCTGCATGCGATTCACAATCAGGCGATTGGCAACGATTGCCAGGCGTGTCATACAGAGTTATTCAAACGGGTACCGGATGAAGCCTGTGAAGCCTGCCACAAGACCGTCGCCGATCATGTTGTTCCGGGCCATGCTTCGCTGAGTGACAAGCCAACCGATCGTTGCGCCACCTGTCACAAGGAGCACAACGAACCGACCCTGCTGGTGATCACGGCAGATTCGCTGTGTACCGACTGTCATTCTGAGCCAGAGAAGCTCGCTGACAAGCTTCCGCACATGCAGGCGGTGACCGGGTTCGACGACACCCATCATCCGGCTTTCGAGATAATGCTTGAACGGAGCACAAAGGATGCGGAAGGCACCTTTGCCTGGTCGACCACTGAGACCAAACTGTCTGGGGCAATGGAAAGCTCGAACCTCAAATTCCCGCACGACTTGCACCTGGCGGGCAAAAAAGTGACGACAGCGTCCGGCGATGCCATGGTGTGCAGTGACTGCCATACGCTGGCGGGTGATGGCGAACACTTCAAACCGGTGGCGATGGAAGAGCACTGCCGGGATTGTCACGAGCTGACTTTCGATGCTGCGTCACCGGCGCGACAATTGCCGCATGGACAGCCGTACGAAGCGGTGGCCATCATGGAAGCCCACTTCATCCGCTATTACGCCAATCCCAGCAGTGCTGTGGTACCAAAACAACGAGAGCGTCGACGAAGGCCCAATCAGGCGCACACACCGCGGCCGGTATCAGAGTGTTCGCAAGGAGCGACCCAGTGCGCGATTGCGCGAACCGCATCTGAAGCCGAGCAGCAGTTCACCGAGCGAGGGTGCGTGACCTGTCACGAAGTTGAAGACAACGGTGGTCGCGATGTTTACACACGCTTTACGGTTCTGCCGGTGCGCCTCTCTCATGATTTCATGCCAACTGCGAAGTTCGATCACCATTCCCATCTGACCCAGAAAGATGCGACGGGCGATGAAGCGTGTCTGACGTGCCATGCCGCGACCGTGTCAGAAAAGAGCAGTGACATCCTGATTCCCGAACTTGCGAACTGCACCGCCTGTCATACCGATGAACATGGCGAGCAGAGTGTGCCGCTGGATTGTATTGCGTGTCATGCCTACCACCCTCTTGGGCACCCGCTTGGCCACCCGCTTAGTCACCCTCTAGGCAAGCAACCCCTCGATTTTGTGGAGCGAAGTCAATGAACCTCCGACGCCGACCCCTCCTGAAACAGCCGCTGCTGAGTCTGCGGAACACCCTTCTGGTGTCCGCGTGCATGCTTCTGTCATCTTGTGGGGGTGGAGGAGGTGGCAGCAGCAGCTCCGTTGGCGCCGATCCGACACCTCGGGCATGCACCGGTAGTTGCGCAGATACATCGTCCCTGCTCACCGTGGCGGACGTGCAGGGTGTCATCGCGCGCGCTGTCAATGAGGCCAAGGGGCGCAATGTCAATGCAACGATCGCGGTGGTTGACCGTGTTGGCAACGTGCTGGGTATCTGGCAGATGGCGAGGCAGAGGGTGCATATCGCGACTGCCGTGAACAGTCAGGGCGTTGCAACGATCAACGCCGGGCTTGAAGGGATCAATCTCGACGTCAATGGCGTTGATGCCGCCGCTGCGGTTGCGAAGGCAATTACGGGGGCGTATCTGTCCTCTGAAGGCAATGCTTTCACGACCCGTACTGCCAACCAGATCGTGCAGGAGAATTTCAATCCCGGTGAGCGCGATCAGCCTGGCGGCCCGCTGTTTGGTGTGCAGTTCAGTCAGTTGCCGTGTTCAGATTTTTCGCGTCGGTTCAATGGCACGACGGCCGATGCAGGCCCGAAACGTTCACCACTAGGTCTGTCTGCTGATCCAGGTGGCCTGCCGCTCTACAAGGGAGGCACGGCAGTGGGTGGCGTCGGTGTCATCGCCGATGGTCGATATGGCATTGATCCGGTCATCAGCGATTTCGACACTGATGTGGACGAGTTGATTGCGGTGGCCGCAACTTTTGGCTTCGGCTCGCCGGAAGATCGCCGCGCGGATCGAATTACGGTGGATGGCAAGACGTTCCGGTTTACCGATGTCGACGTCAATGACCTGGCTCGAACACCCTCCGGCGCACCAGCCTTCGGTACGCTTGCTGCCGCTGACGGTGGGTTGTTTGCACTGCCTGGTTACAGCCAGAACACGATCATCCAGGGTACCGCCTTTGGTACGGCTGCCTCTGGTATCCGCCCGGATGGTGATGTGAACTTTGCCGGTCGTGATGCCTTTGTTTTTGTGGATGAAAACAACAATCTGCGATTCCCGCCCAGAACCGGTACCGACGCTGCACTGATTGGCGCAGCTGCATTCAGTGCCAGCGAAGTGCGCTCTGTGCTCAGTGAAGCACTGGCGATTGCCAACCGGGCGCGTGCACAGATTCGTCGACCCCTCGGCAGCCCGGCACGCGTGACGATCAGCGTCGTCGATTCCACCGGCGTCATCCTGGGGATGGCGCGCACCCGAGATGCGCCGGTGTTTGGTGCAGACGTATCACTGCAGAAGGCGCGTGCTGCAGCCTTGTTCTCTGCCGTAAATTCCGCGACCTTCATAGCCAACCTGCCGGATGCTTTCTATCTCGGCTCCGGACGTTCACAGAGTCTTGGGGGATATGTTTCAGCCGTGCAGTCGTTCACCGGTCGCAACAGCTTGCTGGCCGATGGACAGATTGCGTTCGCCAACCGCTCAGTAGGCAATTTGGCCCGGCCGTTTTATCCCGATGGCCTCAATGGCAGCGAGGCAGGACCGTTGAGCAAGCCTGCCGGACAGTGGAGCGTCTTCTCCAGTGGCCTGCAACTGGATCTATCGATTAATGCCGTGCTGCAGCACGTGCTGTTCCTGCTTGGTGCGTCGCCTGATGTGCCACAGAACTGCGCCGGTGTCGGCATATTGCCTGGACCGACTGTCGTTGCTTCGACCGTAACATCGCTACGCACGGCCAACGGTATACAGATTTTCCCAGGCGGTGTGCCGGTGTATCGCGGCTCTATATTGATCGGTGCTGTTGGTGTATCGGGCGACGGTATCGACCAGGACGACATGATTGCTTTCCTTGGTGTGCATAACGCCGGTCAAGCGACAAACGGAGCCTTTGGTCATGCACCAGCGGCCATGCGTGCTGACCAACTCAGACCGCGTGATGTGCGACTGCGTTATGTGTCGTGTCCGCAATCGCCATTCCTCGATTCCGATGCCACCAACGTCTGTGAGGGCAAGTGATGAACAATCCATTGATTTCCCTCTTTTGTAGGGGCGGTCGCCGACCAAGACAGGAAGCAGGATTCGCGGTTGGGAGATCGCTGCCACAATCTCGGATCGCGACCCCGCCTGCCTGGCCGCCTGTCCGAGGCAGGCTATCTATAAGCGGC
>JAYSTS010000036.1:0-24536 GCA_043719475.1 Gammaproteobacteria bacterium
GTTTCACACCACCATAACCCTGGCAAGGCACGTCGATGAATCACTGGCTGATGAAAACCGAACCGGGCACTTTCGGGATCGATGACTTGCAAAAGAGACCGAAAAAAACAGAACCCTGGTATGGCGTGCGCAACTATCAGGCAAGAAACATGATGCGGGACCAGATGAAAGTTGGTGATGCCATATTCATCTATCACTCGAGCTGCGCCGAAGTCGGCGTTGCAGGAATTGCCCGTGTGGTGAAGGAGGCCTATCCCGACAGCTCCGCGTTTGATCACAAAAACCCATATTTCGATGCTAAGAGTGACCCCGCCGAACCACGATGGATGATGGTGGACGTAAAATTCGAACGTCGGTTCAAGCGCGTGATTCTGCTCCAGGAGTTGAAGGACCAGGCCAAGACGCTTGGCGATCTCGCCGTATTGCGGCGAGGCAATCGCCTCTCGATCCTGCCAGTGAGTCCTGCGCAGTGGACTCACATCCTCTCGATGGAGTGAATACCACCAGCGGCACTATGGGTTCGAGCGAATTCGTACTATTCTCGGTTTCTTGGCATCTCACGGAGCATTGGCGATGATCGAAGGCGGCTGTTTTTGCAAGCGGGTTCGTTACTCGATAGACGCAGGCGCTTATCTCTGCGCGAACTGCCACTGCACCATGTGTCGTGGAGTGCACGCCGCGCCTTACGTGACATGGCTCGTCGTGCCGGTAGAACGATTCAGATATACCAGCGAATTGCCCGTCCAGTTCGCATCGTCAAACGACGGGACACGTTATTTCTGCGCCACCTGTGGCACGCAGGTGGCGTGCGTGAACACAAGCCATCCGGAAGTGATTGACGTCACCGTCGGCAGCCTCGATACGCCTGCGGCATTCGCCCCCACCCTCGATGTATACAGCGATACACGATTGTCCTGGGTGCCGCTCATCGAACGTCACGGTAGATAGGGTATACGCGGCAGACCGAGCTGGGATTGCAGGATGCGCTGTGCATCGCCAACGAATTCACAGAGGTGCGTTCGTGTATCGCGCGGGTCAATGATGTCCTGACCGGTGGCTTCCGCAGTACGAAACGGCGACGCAATGGCGCGCAAACGCGCTTCGATTATTTCTCGCATCTTCTCCGGATCTGCGGCACTTTCGATTTCCCGTCGATACGCTGCGCTTGCCCCGCCCGCGATATGCATCGAACCCCAATTGGCCGACGGCCACGCGTAACGGCGAAACATCCCACTGGGCCGTTGGTGACACTGGCCAGCTACTCCATAAAGACGTCCAACAACCACGGTCAGCCACGGCATCCAACTCTGGGTCGTCATCGCCACCAGGCGCGCACCAGCACGTTCGATGCCAATCTTTTCTGACTCGAGGCCAACCATGAAGCCGGGCTCATCGGCGAACGAGATCAGCGGCAGATGAAACGTGTTGCAGAGCTGGATCAGTCGCATCACCTTGTTGCCAGCCGCCACGTCGGTGGCGCCACCGTGGTGCTTCGGATTGTTGGCCATGATGCCGACCGGGTAACCATTCAGACGTGCAAGCCCAGTGACGCGAGAACGGCCATACAAAGGGGCTATCTCAAAAAGAGAATCCTGATCCACGATCAGCTGAAGCATCACCTTCGGGTCGTAGATCTGCCGCGGATTGCGTGGGATCAAAGACAGAAGTTTTTCTTCTCGACGGTTCGGATCGTCGCCGGTTTCACCACGGGGTGGCATCTCCCAGACATTGCTTGGCAGATAGGACAGGAACTGACGGATCAGCTCAAACGCATGTCCTTCATCGTTGGCGAGATTCTCCACACTGCCACTGCGCTTGACGTGAATGTGATCACCACCCAGATCTTCCTTGGTGATGTCGTAACCCAGCGCCGCCTTGACCACAGGTGGGCCACCGGGAAAGAGCTGGCTCTTGTCCTTCACCATCAGATTGAAATGGGACAGACACGCATTGATCGCCGGCAATCCGGCGACGGAACCCATCACCGCCGAGACCACGGGCACCTGACTCAGCAGTTCGACATCGATGGCGGTCCAGATATTACCGTCGGGCAGATAGGTTCGACCGAGCTCTTCAAACGAGCGAACACTGCCGCCAGCGGCATCGAGCAGGCGCACGTAGGGAATCCGCCACTCGCGCGCGCGTACGTTAGAGGCAAGTTCCTGGCCCAGCCCGCCGCGACTGCCGGCTGATCCGCCACGAACGGTGAAGTCACCGGCGGTGACGATCAACTTTCGCCCATCGACCAGGCAAGTGCCTTCCACGGAGGGCTTGGGCGTGAACCCCGTCAGTTGCGCACCCTCGTAGTGAGCGTCGCCACTAAGACCCATGAATTCCCTGAAGCTGCCAGGATCGGCCAGCACATCGATGCGCTCGCGCACGGTAAGTTTGCCGCGCGCACGCTGCCGGGCGATTCCTTCCGGACCACCCATCTGCTGCGCAAAACCCTGCCGCCGCGCCAGTTCATCTATTCCGTCCTGCCAGGTCACGAGTCCTCCGCCGCTTTTGGGTGCCTGGCATGCTAGCCCACGCAGCGACATGCTTGACAGCGAATGTGAATTCGGCCGGCGCATCAGCGCTCAGATTGATTTTTTGACCGACAGTGAGTGCTGCGTACTCACCTCGGTTTACCATGCTGCCCAGGAGTTCGCCCGGTTCAATGGGCAGACCCATGGCAGTGCCACATTTTCAGGAGAGCTACATGGCTGATGTGCAATCGTTAATGGAGTCCATCAAGACAGGCGACATCGCCGGCATCACATCGACACTGAACGCCGCTCCTGAGCTTGCCCGCGCAAAGGACGCCAATGGCGTGTCGATGATCTGCCTGTCCATCTACATGGGGCAACGGGAAATTGCTGATCAACTGGTGCAGGGCCGCACTGACCTGGACATCTTCGAAGCCAGCACACTGGGTGACACTCCGCGTGTAACGGCACTTGTTAGTGCGCAGGCGGACCTGAAGGATGCCTTTTCCCCGGACGGCTATCACCCGCTGGGGTATGCCTGCTTCTTCGGCCATCGTGCGCTGTTTGACTACCTGATGAGTGTCGGTGCAGACGTGAATGTACCGTCCAGGAACACGATGAAAGTCTGTCCGATACACAGCGCCGCATCGACGAATGATCCGGAACTTGCGCTCTATATGGCTCAGGCGTTGATCGACAAAGGTGCAGACGTGAATGCGTCGCAACAAGGCAGCAATACACCGCTGCAGGAGGCTGGCCAACGCGGACATGCGGAGCTGATCGACGCCTTGCTCGCTGCTGGTGCTGACAAGAGCCTGCGCAATGATGAAGGCAACAACGCAGTCGGCCTTGCCTGCATGGCAGGCTACCATCATCTGGCCTTCAAGCTGGCGCCAGGACCTGCCTGGTAGTCGCGCATACCTCAGTTCTCGACGTGAGTCCTCATCAACCAGGATCCACCAAACCTCAATCTGACTGGACGACATGAACCCCATCGATTTCATTCTCAACATCAACGAACACCTCGCACTGTGGGTGCAAACCTATGGGCCCTGGATTTATGCGATCCTGTTTCTCATCGTGTTCGCGGAAACGGGCCTGGTGGTCATGCCCTTTCTGCCAGGCGATTCATTGCTGTTTGCCGTCGGCGCCATTGCTGCATCAACCGGAGCCATCGATCCCTGGCTGTGTGGTGGCATCATCATGCTGGCGGCTTTCTGCGGCGACAACGTGAACTATTGGGCAGGACGGACGATTGGCCCCAAGGTCTTCAAATACGAAGACTCCTTCTTCTTTCGTCGATCACATCTGGAAAAAACTGAACAGTTCTACAATCGTTATGGCTCCCGTACCGTCATCATCGCGCGCTTCGTACCTATCGTTCGCTCCTTTGCGCCCTTTGTGGCCGGGGTTGGCAGGATGCCCTATCCCCGCTACATCCTGTTCAGCTCGATCGGCTCGGCGCTCTGGGTACCGATCTGCCTAGGCGCAGGATTGATTTTCGGTGAAATGGAAGTCGTGAAGGAAAACTTCGAGCTGGTGATTCTCGGCGTGATTGTGGTATCCCTGTTGCCGATCATCATTGAAGTTGTAAAGAGCCAACTCAGCCAACGAAAGAGTTAGATCCGGTGGTCCACAGGACTGGGTTTCAACGCAATCCGTGCGCCCGCACGTGACCGTCCGGCGCAGGCATGACACGGCGATAAAAGCGTATCCCTCGTGTAATCAGCACACTGGCAATGATGAGGGACATGGCCACCTTGATGAATTTATCGCTGACTGTCGTCATAACCACCGGGCCATCCAGAATCGTCCAGAACATGGCAACACAAACCAACACCTCAAGCGCGAGAGCGAGACGTCGCAGGTTGTCTGACCAGCGACCGCTGGCCACCACGCTAACCATGATCGGAATGTTGAGCAGGAGTACTACAAATAGAATCGGCCCCTGCAACTGACGAAACGATTCTGTGTACGTCAGTGCATCGTATGTCACCGGTGCCAGTTGGGCGCCAAAGAGCAGTTCCAGCAGTCCACGTGGATCGATGAGGACAAGTAGACCAAGAACGATACCGACAATTCCCATCACCATCGACGCGCGACCGCCAGTGACTTGATCGCGTGGTCGTGGCTTCCACTCAACCGCCGACGGCCAACGTCGACCTACCCAGGCAGCGATAACGAACCAGGTAACCAATACACCCGGCCACCACAAGGACGAAATCACCGTTCCGAGCCACCAACGACTCAGCGCCATAACCAGTTCAGAGCCGGACTCGACAGGTTGTAGAAACTCCTGCAACAGACCGGCTCCCCAGATGATCGCCAGACCGATCACGGTGGCCCGCAAGAAGGTGTAGCCATCAGCGGGGTCAATGATGGTAAGTACCGGACTATATCGTGCTGCGACGACATCAGGGTGCCCAAAGTCACGCAGCAGATCAGTTGTCATCGCCATGTCGACAGCGCGACCGGAAGCCTCTGCCTTTGCCTGCAGCTCTTCTCCGAGCAGCGCACGCAGTTCAAACGCCACATCATTGCGCTGGCGGCGCGGCAACTGCACTGCGACATCCGCCACATAGGTCTCTATCAGGTCACTCACGTTCATAGTCAGTCCCCCTTCAATAGTCGACCCATGGCATTGTTCATCCCCTGCCACGACTCGGTGAGCTTCTTGAGCAACTTCCGGCCATCTGCGTTCAGCGCGTAGTACCGCCGTGGTGGCCCCTCTTCGTTCTTCCATTCACTTTTCAGCACACCCTGCGTTTCCAGGCGTCGCAACAACGGGTACAGCGTCCCTTCCTCAATGGCCATGCCTCGATCGGCGAGCGCCTGCCGGAGTTCATATCCATACCGAGGTGCACGCAGCTGTGAGAGCGTGGCCAGCACCACCACGCCGCGGCGCAGTTCGAGTTCCAGTTTGTTGAAAGTGTCTGTATCACCCATGTCACACACAGTGTGTGAACCAGAATTTCTAGAAAGACGCAGCCGCCGCGCCCGGTCTCACCTACGGACCTCGGTAATGCTGACAATGTTGTGATCCGGATCCAGGTATCGTGCCGTTCTTCCCCACGGCTCAACCCGAGGTGCCTGCAACACCGAGACTCCGGATGCCACAACACGGGCATGTACCGAGTCAAATTCCGAAAGATGAAAGCCAATCTGAGCCCCTGTTGTCACCGGACGAAGTGGTGGCCGGGCTGGATACAGCGCGAAGTGAATGAAGGCACCATCCGTCCACGAGTACGCTGCATGCGGCCCTCCATACCACGGGTCTTGAAGCTCGCTGTCGTGTGAGTCCTCTCGCACGGGCAGACCAAACAAGTCTCGATAGAATTGAAGCGATCGATCCAGCTCGGACACGCTCAACGCCACAAACGTCAATCGTGATTTCATCGAGAAGACTCGAGCCGTGTAGCCGCAGCTGGCAACAACAAGCGCGCGTACACCTTGTGAAATCCGAACAGTGCGTGGAAAACAAAGCCCAATCGTGGTGTTTGCGATGCGAAGGAGCTTCGCGACAAAACGGCGGGACCGAAGTACAGATCGGTGTTGCCCATACTCATCGAAGCCATGTCGGATACTCCTCAGTCCTTCCCACCGGGCGACGCTGGAAGTCGCATACCCGCCAGCGCCGCTGCCGCTGCGAGCTTGTGTTTGGCTTGCCATGGCGGTCCGATCGCGCGACCCATCGCCTGCAGGAAGGTTTCGATGTCCTCACCACCAAGCGCGTCAGCGGCATCTCCAAACACGCGGTCACGATCGTACCAGTGCACAGACCAGTCACGCGCCAGTGCCACAGCGGCCAGCGCCTCGCGATACATCACCGAGTCCGCAACCGTCGCCGCGCGTGTTTCGACGATCCGCTCCTTCGTCGTTGCTGGAAGCTTGGGGCAGACGCGGATGGTTATGCTGGTTATCGGCACGGCTACGGATCGAGCCAGCGCATCAAGCCCTTCACGCGCGCCAGCCGCTGCTGACTTGCGCACGTGTTCGACCAAAACAATGGCGTCGGACAGCGAAATCTCGCGCGACCATGAACTGTTCAGATACCGACCCACTGCCCATGACCCTTCGTGGTGATAGGGGTGCGTCGGCAGATCGTGGGTCAGGTTGATGGTCCTGCGATCAAGAAGCTTCCGGTCGCGGTCGAGGGTGACGAGCACCGCTGAGTTGCCATGCTCCGCAACACCCACAACAGCACTTTGCTTTAATCGCCCTTTCCGCACGCTTCACCTCCAGACCTCTCCACCGCGGCAGCGAACTGCTGTACCACAATCCTGCGTAAGTGAAATAGATTACGCGGCACCTGCACGAACAAACAACCATGCGCTGATCGCGGTAATAACAATGCAAGGTGTCAGGAACAACCATTGACCGAATTCAATTCTCTGCGAGTGCAAGAAGACAATCGTGATCAAACTACCGGCAGCCAACAGGAAAAGGCAAAGCACCGTGAATCGTTGGAACTGATCGAAATATCCCATGATCACAAGAACGAACCAGAGCAGTGCAAAACCATAGATTCCCAACGCAGCAGCCAGTCCGCCTGGTTGAGCATGACATCAAATAGCGCAAGCAGACCCTTTGCTCTCGCGGCTTCACCAATCAGTAGAAAGCCGCCCGCCATGACGACATACGGCAGTACCAGGATTGCGCCGAGCGTGTGAATAAACGCGTGCATCTTTATGTTCCCAAGGCTTAATCGACGCGCGATCGTTCACGACTGAACTTCGCGCCATCGCGAGCGCCGGGTCGGTTCAAAGTCCAATCAGGCGGCGAGATTTTTGTAGCTGTTGATGACGATGGACATGGGCCTACCTTGTAGCACTACTTATCAGCAGCAAATCGAACAGCAACTACGCAAAACTGATTCCCTTCTGGATCAAGCAACACGGTGTAGCTGGTTTCCTCACGTAGAACCGATGCACCGAGCGCGCACAACCTGACAACTTCCATCTCGCGCGTTTGAACCGAGATATCGAGGTGTATTCGGTTGTTTCCGTAATGACGCTCGGCAACCCGTTGAAAACACAGGCTGGGACCGGGGCCATCGACCATTACCGATGGATCACTTTCCAGCGTCAGTCCCAACGCGCCAAGCCGCGCGATCTCTGCTTGATCGTATGGGCGTACCCCGTATCCATCCAGCGCAGCCGCCCAAAACCGAGCCAGCATGGCCGGGTGCTGGGATTCAAAGACTATTTCCCTGATCTTGCCCATAATCCCGTTTTCCGCTTCGGCACTACACTGAAATTCTCGTCTAACGGTATTCCTCGGCCGCGTTTCACATTGCAGTCCTGTTTCGTGGACCTCGACTATCAGCGGGCTTCATAGATTGCTCACGATCACCTGAACACCCACCAGTGCCAGTCCCAGCGTGGCCAGCTTCCAGATGAAGGTTCTGAGCCAGGGAACCCCTGCAGCGTAGAGCGGAAGAAACAGGATTCGGCCGACCAGATAGAGGGCCGAGCCCCAATAGCTGAATGAACCGTAGGCATCACTCAAATGAACGATGACGACAAACACGGCAAATATCGCAAAAGTCTCGAGAAAATTCTGCTGAGCACGGTGCAACCGCCCAGCGACACCCGTCGGTTGCAGGTGTTCGTCTCGCGCGCCGACGCTATATCGATTGCCCACCTGCGCCTTGAAGGTGAACGATGCCGCGGCCAGGTGGACAAGCCCGAGTAACGCAGCAGCAAGCAGTACCCACAGTTCGAATGTCATCGCCAAACCTCACGTCGCAGAAACGATAGGACATAGGGCATGTGCAACCTGTGTGCACCCACCGAAATCCACCCCGGCCATCCCCTCCCGACCATCCCCGCCCAGCTTGGGACCCATGGTGTCACCGGGAATAGCTATCGTGCCAGCGGGTCCAATGATTCCCTCGTTTTGGCCTCCCGTCCGGTGATTCCTCCCACGGTTCCTGACGACCAAACGGCGTTAGATCCAGGTACGTCCAGTGGCTTCCAAGATGTTCGACGCCGCGCTGATCGGTGTAGTACGTCCGGTAGATGTCGTCTCCATTCCGCAGAAAAACGCTGAGCACGTGATTCTCGCCAGCTTCGTTGGTGGCATTGAAGTCGTAGTTAAAATCACTGTTCAACGAGGAATACCAAGGCAGCTCCCAACGCATACGCGCGCGAAACGCGAGCAGCTTTTCGATCGAGGCGCGTGAGATTAAAACGAGCGATGTATCGCGCGCGTGCAAATGCGCTGGATGGGACATTGCGTCCGTCACCCATGAGCAGCCCGGACACCCCACGTCTGCGTCCGGACCGAACATGAAGTGATAAACGATGAGCTGTTTCCGTCCGCCGAAGAGTTCGAGCAAGCTCACTTTCCCCGACGAGCCCTCGAATTCATAAGTTTTTTCTACCTTGACCATGGGCAAGCGCCGCCGCATGGCGTTCAACGCATCGTGTGCGCGAGTCAGCGCTTTCTCCTGGCGACGCAGCTCGTCGATCTCGACCTGCCACTCCTCCGCCGTTGCGACCCTGGGCAATCCACTCATGTCATCGTCCCTCCGATGAATCAATCGGTGCACACATTCTGTGTCGGCAGCATGAACGTCCGCAACGCCTCTGGCTTGGGCTTTGGCTTGGGGCACGATTCGCACCAGCAACACCTGCCAGCTGGAAATCACCTCGCGTCGTTCAAGCCGCTCAACGCGGATCTTTACCCAAGTGCTCGATACCTACCCCCGGGCTTGTCCTACCTGGGATAGGTTTCCGTGCGGTGATGGTGGTAGCATGTGTACCAATAGCTGCCGAGGTACACAACATGCGAACGAACATTGAGATAGATGACAAGCTCATGAAGGACGCCCTGCGTGCGACTGGAGCGAGGACAAAGAAGGAAGCAGTTGAGCTTGGGCTACGGACACTTCTTGACCTTCGTGCCCAGGAGAAGGCGCGCGAGTTGCGCGGCAAGATCACCTGGGAAGGTGACTTGAACGCGATAAGGACCGACAAGTGATTCTTGTCGATTCCAGCGTCTGGGTCGACTACTTTCGTTCCGCCGATACCCCGCAGGTTGCTTTGCTCGATTCGATGTTTGGGCGAACACGGATTGCTGTCGGAGACTTGGTTGCGGCGGAAGTTTTGCAAGGTGTTCGGGATGAAAGGGAGCACAAGCTGGTGAAGAAGGTGTTTGATTCCTTCACTCACCTAGACCTGTGCGGGTACGACTTAGCGTTGAAAGCCTCGGAGAACTATCGCGTTCTGCGAGCAAAGGGTGTGACTGTTCGGAAGACCATCGACACGTTGATCGCGACGCGGTGCATCGAGGATGGCTTGACTCTCTTACATTCTGACCGGGACTTCGTCCCCTTCGCGAAGCACCTGGGACTGCGCGAGGCGTATTCGGAAGCCTAACGTCGGCGGTCAGCGGGTCCGATGCACCGCAGTGTTGATAAGGTCGCGGCTGCGCGCGACCTATCCTTATTTGTCAGGCGGCGCGCCTCTCATCGCTTGCAACCATGACTTGCGCTGCCATCCATAGAAACAACCCTGCACAAATCGCATACGGAATCCTGCGTAACCAGAAGTTGGTCTCAATCAGGCGCTCAACAAGCTCGACCGATATCCCATGATCGCTTAGTTGGAACTGGATCGGCACCTGTATCGTGACAGTGGAGACCCACACGACTGCCTGGGCACTGATAGCTGCCCATACGGCCCAAGCTGGTATCGAAGCGGGTCGTGACCACAACATCAGGATCGTAAACGCGGTACCAAGAAGCAGTGGTGCAACCAAGAACGTCAGCACTCGCGGTGTGATGAACAGATGGTAGGCGATGAACTCATCGGCGCCGATGAGATGCCAACTAGAATAGTTTACAAAGCCCTCAATGAAGGCTGCGCCAGTTCCGTAAAACACCAGCGCAAACGTTATCAAGAAGATCCAACGTGGTCTCATTTCTCTCTCCTTGGTGATTTCAACGTCGACGTCGCTGGTGCCGCCTGACGCCACCTCTCACCGGCCACGCAGCTTTGGCGCGACTTTTGCGCCAGCAAAAGGCGTGACGAAGCAAGGCGTCCGGTGCAGCGACCTGTTGGGCGGCTAACGGTCATTGCTGCAGATCGTTGCTGAGACAAAGAGCTATGAGGCTTGTTCTGACGGAAGAGGTAGGCGACTTCCAAAAACCGCTTTCTTTGGTACGGATTCAAGATCAAAACTATCGAGACAGCGAATGTTTACAGCCCACCCATCAAAAGGCACTGCTTCCGCTCCTCCACCAGCCTCCGACTCATGACGGCGTCTCGGCCTTCGAAGGGGGAGAATGCCACACACGGGACAGAAATAGTCTTCCGCTGTTCGTGTACCCCACCGGTAAAGGCTCAACTCGGTCAATGGAGTCACGAAAGATACAGCATCCTTTGGGACTCTGAAATTCAGAGCACCGCGCTTTCGGCAAATTGAGCAATCACAAACACGAAGGTGATCAATGTTTACGGTGACTTCAAATCTGAATCGTCCGCAGTGGCATGAACCCTGGTACGTCTGAAGCATTGTGATACCGCCTAGCTCTTTCAGCTTCCTTCCAGTGTAGCGCGCACTATTCAGAAAGGATCGTAGCGAGAGTGTCGAGAGTAGTGAAAACGCTGGGTGGCGCGAACCTGCGCGTGCACACGCGTGCTTGACCGCACGTCGAGCACGCGGAGGGATCACGCCCTGTGTTTTCGCTGCTATCGCTACTCCCGTGGCGTCCGCAGTAGGTCATTCATGAATTGTGCGGGAGCCTGCGCGGCAGAAGCTCGACGGGCTGCGGCGGGGCAACGATGGTCCGATTTCCCGTTCGTTTTCGTCACGTAGAGCCCACTATGCTCCTCAAACGAACGAAAAATCCGCCTCGAATTGACACTCGCCTCGCACCGCCGCCTTCTGCCGCGCAGACTCCCAGGTCGTTATCGACAGTGCCGGGTCAACCGACGGTGTGGTTGTGCTCATCGTTTTCCGTGCGATATCGCCGCACAAGACGCCAGACACCAGTGCTCAAGCGGCTCGCAACCCCGCTTCAATCAGGCGCGGCTTGAGCACCTTGTCGAACTGTTCGATGCCTGCACCATAATCCACCCAGCTGAGGGTTGTGCCATCAAGACCGGCATCGGCGAGTTTAAGCAGGCCTTCAACGATCTGATCAGGCGTACCTACCAAGGGTAACGCGCCATAACCCGCAATCATGTTGGCGGCCATGGATTCCCATTGTGCGCCAAGCGCGCTCTGTGAATTCGGAATCAGCACATCCAGAAGATTGCGCACACCAGCCCAGTCGCCGAGTTCGTTCACATAACGATCACGAAACTTGATCGCCTCGGCCTCGGTCGCGCGACAGACCACGTAACACTGCCCAAAGACCTGCAGATTCCCGCTCTGTTGACGAGCCAGCGCACGCACATCCGTTGCTGCCCTGCCGGCGGTGACCAAGTCAGGTGCCACGACGAAGTTGAGATCGGCATGTTTAGCCGCAAAGGCCTGACCGCGCGGGCTGTTTCCGGCGCTCATGATGATCGGCGCTGATTGCAGTGGCTTGGGTTCGGAATAGGCGCCGGGCACTTTGAAGTGCACACCGTCGTAGTCGAACTCTCCTTCACGGGTCCACAGTGCCTTGATCAGCGTTATCCACTCTTCTGCGATGTCGTAACGCGTGTCGTGCGGAGCCTGTGGCGCACCGAACAGTGCGATTTCCTTTTCGTTCCAGCCAGCCACGATGTTGAGACAGAAGCGACCACCGGAGATGTGATCAACCGTAGCAAATTCCTTGGCGATACGTACCGGGTGAACGGTTGGCACGTGACACGTGGAGAAAATTGCGATGCGCTCGGTGACCGCTGCCAGACCGGCCGCCCAGGTGAATGGTTCGAAGCTGCGGTGATTGAAATTGGTATCCCCGCCCATGCCCTTCCAGCGTGCAACCGGAACTATGGCATCGAACCCTGCACGATCAGCCTGTATGGTTATCCGCTTCGATTCCTCCCACGTGACATCCAGCGTGCCAGGCATGCTCGTCATCGAACAGCCACCGCTTACGTTGACGCCGAATACCGCGAGTTTCAGGCGATGCGGATTGTTCCGCAGGGGATTCGTATCATTCACCATTGTGCTCCGCTGTTGGCACGCAGGAAGTAGGCGACCCAACGATGATAATTCTGGATGGCCGGTTCATTGCGACCGATCAGGAAGTGTTCGTTGGCACCAGCGAGAATGCCACGCTGAATGCCGAAGCCGATCCGGTAGTCTTCTTCCGCAACCGCCTGCAAGGTCATGGCACTGAACGTTCGGGTTGCACTCAGTTCGCTCTCGGTCACAGGCTGCTTTGCGACCAGCACACTTTGTCGCGTGACGGTGGTGTCTGCTGTCTTGCCGGGAAAGATCTGACTGACCAGACAGTGATCCCCCAGAATGCCGGACACCGACAGGTTGGGAAAACATGAATGGATCAGCCGAATGTGTGTCTGCGGTAACCATGCGGATTCCGGTGTGCGGGCAAGCTCCGGTAACGACTTGCGCCCGAAGGTCAGGCGCTGATGCGGGCCCCAGGTATCGAGGACGAGCAGGTTGCCGACCGTGTACTGCCCTACCGTTTTTGCGTGAACCAGATTGTGGTGATAAGCCTCGAGGTAACCATCCATCGTCACCTTCCAGCCTGGGCCAGGCAGATCACGCTGCTCAAAAAGATGCCAGTGGCCAAGATCAAGGCTTCCCAGTTCAGGCGCAAAGTCACCAAGCCAGTCAGTAACATCGAATTCCCGACGTGGTGTCAGCACCGCATACACAACACCATGCGCCTCGGCGCAGGCGAGCGAGACAAGACCGTAACGATCAGTGTCGATTTCGCCAAACGTATCGGCGCCATATCGACCGGTGAGCATGCCCTTCTGGTCATACACCCAGGCATGGTACGGACACGCAAAAACACGGGCTTTACCCGCTCCTTCTGCACAAACCTGTGCACCACGATGACGGCAGATGTTGAGGAAGGCACGAACCACACCGTCATCGCCGCGCACCACGAGCACCGGCACATCCATCAGAGTCATCGCACGAAAGGTTCCGGGCGCCGGCAGCTCAATGGAGAGGCACACCGCGATTGGCAGTTCCCGAAATACACGCTGAATCTCGCGTTCATAACGCGCCGGATCCGTGTACATCGATACCGGCAACTGCAGGATGTCGTCAGCTTGATCCGTCGTCCCTGCCTGCTGGTGCGCCAGTGCGCGCCGGGCCAGTCCGTGCATGGTATCGGTCATTTCCGGTACAACCGTTCGTAGTCCTGCCACGCCTGCAGTTTTTCTGGATAGTCCGCTGGCATCAGTTCGCCGCCCATCAGCACACGCCGTTCCTGATTCAGCGCATTGCCGTATTCGGAAAAGGGAACGTAGTACAGGAACGTAATCTCGCGAACGGCAATTCGCCACACGCCTGCTTCACGTCGGTACTGGTCGTGATACTTCATCGCCGCAATCGAAACCACACCATTGGGTGTGGTTTCTGCATGACTGTGCACGAGGCCTGTTGCCATATCTGGATTGTTAGTGTCGATGGTCACCTGGACATCGTGTGTCCAGTGATAGGCAGGTCCACGGATCTGGAAGGTATTGATGAACATCTCGCGGATCGCCGCGCGGCCGGTCGACACCATCTTGCCGTTGGGCGAGCCAAATCGGGCGTCTTCGGTGAAGAGGTCAATGAGTTTAGGCATGTCATGCACATCACAGGCGACGGCATAGTCCGTGCAGAGTGATCGAATCGCTTCCTTCGATTCCAGCCGATCAAGTCGCAGCAGAATCTCATTCAGTTCGCTCATGACTTCAATATCCCTGCCCTCAGCAGTTTGCGTGCGTTGTCGGTGTAAGCCATGGCTTCTTCCCGCACATTGCCGGGCTGCTGGTCCCAACCCGCAAAGTTGGTGCCGAATACCAGATGATCGTTGTTGACATGTGACTTCAGCAGCTCAAGAGAATCGTCAGCGTGGACGTGAATATCGAACCACAAACGATTGAGCAAGGCCTCGAAGGCGCCATCTGCGCGCATTTCTGCGCTCGCCCAGGGCCGCTTTTTTGCAGCCTTGGCCATACGGCCGAAGACGTAACCCGTCGCGCCACCGCCATGACTAAGGCAGATGTCGAGCTTTGGATGACGATCCAGTACACCACCAAAAATCAGACGTGCCACGGCAATGGTTTCCTGCGCGGTGAAGCCGATGATGATGTCGAGATCATATTTTTTCAGGTTGGCGTCACCTGCCGGGCCATCGATGCCGGCTGGCGCCGGGTGAATGAAGAGGGGCACATCCATCGCCACCAATGCAGCATAAAACGCATCGAGTGAAGGATCATCGAGCGGTCGTCCGAAGTCCGTACCGATATACGGGCCGAGCATGCCCAAGTCCTGAACCGCGCGCTGTGTTTCTTCGATGGCGAATCCAACGTCCTGCATCGGCACCGAGGCGAAGGCCGCAAAACGATCACGATGCGGTTTGATGAGTTCCGCCAGTGCATCGTTGTGCGTTCGGCAGTAGGTGCGACCGGCATCGGCTTCGATGAAATGAAAATAGGTTAACGGGTTAGGTGATAACGCCTGAAAATCCAGACCCGCAGCCTCCATCGCCTTCAAACGAAGGTCGATCTCCATGAATGGGCTGCCGCGATACTTCACGCCATGCAGTTCGTAGCTGCCAACCCGAAACCGTGGTGCTGCCTCGCGTCCCAATTCCGGGCCATACTTGCCTGCCGCACCCATGGTGGCTTCCAGCACTGCGTGCGCATGGACGTCGATCGTCTGGGCCTGATGAATGTTCATGATGTCCTCTAACAGTTGTGTTGCGCGGGATCTAGCCGCGCGTGATACCCAGCGACAGCCCACCATCCACTTCAAGTACTGTTCCAGTGGTCCAGGGTGCTATCAGAAAGTACGCAATCGCCTGCGCGACTTCCTCAACCGTGCCAATCCGGCCCAACGCGTGCAGACCACTCATGCCTTCGAGCCTGGCCAGCGCCTGCTCATCGGTAAACAAGCCCGCGCGCTGATTGATCTGTGTGAACACTGCGCCTGGTGCCACACAGTTCACTCGGATGGCACGTGGGCCAAGTTCCGCGGCCAGTGATTTGGTCAGGGCTTCAATGGCGCCCTTGGTTGCCGCATAGGGGGATACACCTGGAAAGGCTCGTCGATTGTGAATGGAGCCGAGGAAGACGATGGCACCCTGGCGCTGTTCAAGGTGCGGTACGCACAATGCAGAAAGCAGCATGCCGGCGATCACGTTGCTGTGGAAAATCTCCAGCAGTGCCTGTTCGTCCAGCGATTCGAGTGCACCCCGATACATGTTGCCGGCATTGCTGACAAAGTGATCGAGTCCTCCCCCATGTCTTACCGCCTCGTCAACCATGCGCTGCCGATCTGCGGCCTTGGTGATGTCTCCAGCGACAGCGTGGCAGTCGAGGCCGATGCTGCTGGCGACGTCGGAAACTTTGTCAGAACGTCTGCCGGCGACAGTCACGCGGGCTCCCCGAGCCGCCAGGTACCTCGCCGTTCCGGCGCCGATACCAGAGCCGCCGCCCGTGATAAGAACAGATTTACCAGCGAAATCGTTCATCACTCCCTCGGTAATTGCAGCAGCACACTGTTGATCACTCCGCCGTCGATGGTCAGCGTGTGACCGCTGATGTACGACGCTTCTGCGGAAGCAAGGAACAGAACGGCATGCGCAACATCATCTACCGTACCTAACCGGCCAAGTGGCACCGCCTCGGCGCGCCTTGCCCGTACCTTGGCATTGGCATAAAACGGCGTCGACATGCCACCATCGACAAAACCGGGCGCAATGGCATTCACACGAATACCCATCGCACCCCATTCAATGCTCATCTGCTGCGTGAGCCCGATCAATCCCGATTTGGCGGCGACGTAAGCACCACAATTCGGACTAGGGTGAATACCGTTGATTGACGCAATGTTGATGATCACGCCACCACCCATGTCACGCATCCGTCGCGCCGCTGCCTGGGATGCAATGAAAGCCCCATTGAGATTCACATCCATCACCAATCGGAAGTCATCAGGGCTGTGGTCAATGAGGGGTCCGGTACGCAGGATGCCGGCGTTGTTGACCAGCACATCCACGTCACCCAGACGTCGAACTGCAGCCGCCATATCGGCTGCATCGCGTACGTCGCCTGTCAGCGGCACCGCATCCTCCAACGTTTCCGCTACTTCTCGAGCACGCTTTTCATCCGCGTCCATCACGCCTAGCCGATAGCCTGCTGCACTGGCCGCGTGGGCAATGGCTGCGCCAATACCGGCACCCGCGCCGGTAATCAGCATCGAACGTTTTGTCATGTGCGAATCCTTGTGAATTGGATCGGGTAGCGTCCCCAGTTGCTGCGCAGCGTGGTGATATCTGCAACCGGTGGGTCATCGTTGCACCATTGCGCACCCGCCTTGAGTAATTCATGCACGAGTGTCGGAACGATCCCCAGTTGAGGATCTTCAGGCGTGGTCGAGCGGCTGCTGATGACTCCACCATCGAGGTCACGACCCAGACAGGCATGCATGCCATAACCGAAGGTCAGTCCCCAGGGCCAGATGCCGTTGGGGACCTGACGATCGGGATTGAAGGTGTGGGCATCAGGACCAAAAATCGTGACATCCCGATTGGCGCCCGCCAGGTTGATCTCCACCAGTTCGTCCGTCGAAAGAGGATGATCGCCCAGCTGCGTGGGCGCTACGGCGCGCCGCCACGCCACCGGGCTCGCCGGATGCAGTCGCAGACTCTCGTGTACACAACGCTGCACAAAGTCACCATCGTCGAGCCGTGCCAGTCGACCCGCATCATCACCAGCCCAGGTCAGAATTTCATGTAGTGCGTGCGCTGTGCTGTTGGTGGTGCTGTGGGCACCTGCCTGCAGAAAAAAGGACATCTCCCGCCGCAAGACATCCATCGACAGATCAATTCGTTCGCGCGCCCTGAGCAGCGTCGTCAGGACATCGCGTGGCAGTGTGTGAGATTCAGTTCCACCAGCCTCGGCTTCGCTGATCAACCGACGTCGCCGTTCGATCGACGGCATGAAAAAGCGCTGATCGAAGAAGGCCATCGCCGCATCGACTTCCCCATTCACCTCCGCGTGGTCACGAGTACTGTGTACCAGGGTCGCGCCTTCGCTGAACTTGCGGACCAGCGCCAGCAAGGATTCCGTTTCCTCAATGTCATTGGCCGGCCGATCGATGCCGGCAAAATCCGCCGTCAGATTCATGCTCAGGCGATACCCTAGTTCAATCACATCGGCGCGACCGGCTTCAAGGTAGGGCACGAGCACCTGTTCGAGATTTGGCGCAAAAACTTCACGCGCATAGGTACGGAAAAAACCACGGCCAAAAACACCCATCTCAACGATACGCCGTTGTCGATGGGCGTCTCCATGCAGCGTGATGAGGGCGTCCTGCATGACGCGCGCCCCGGCGTCGTAGAGCGCCTGGCGAAGTGCGGGCGCCTTCAGCGCATCCATCGCCTCGGCATAACTGTTCACGATGTGTGTCATCTTGTGAAGAGCACCGGGTAAAGCGCCCAGGTCTCACGCGCGATGGCCTTGTCCAAACGCGCTTCCCGATCGGGATCGCGCACCATGCCTCGGGTCAGCAATCGGTGCCCGATGTAGGTCACCATGCCCAGTTGCTGTTCCTGCACACTGCCGGTCGTTTTGGTCGACAGCATGCCGGCCGCCAGTGCCTTACCCAGACAGGCATGCATACCGGAACCAAAGGTGATGCCGGTTTCACCCACACCGCGCGGCAACTGCCTGAATGGATTGAATTGCGCCGCGTCGCTACCAAAACGTTCGATGCTGCGATTGGCGCCGCGCAGACTGATGACGACACGATCACCGATGTCGGCACGCTGTCCATCAAGAAATTCTGTGGGCGAAAGTGCTATGCGAGCAGCAATGGGACTGGCCGGATTGAGCCGAAAACTCTCGTGCACAAATCGCTGAACGAGTGCCGGGTCTGCTTCGAGTTGCTCACTGACACCCGGATGTTCATAACTCCAGGTCAGGAGGTGATGCACCACATGCCCGAGTGAGTGAACCGAGGTATGCGCCCCAGCCAGAAAATAGAACGCGGTTTCTCGCAGCAACATGTCGCGATCGAGTTGCAGCCCCTCGACATCACGCAGTAACACGGTCAACACGTCCATCGGCAGATCGTCTTCCGTGATCTCACCCGAATTCAGCTTGCTGATGAGGTGCTGACGCCGTTCAACGGAAGGCGTGAAAAAGCGTTCATCGAATTCAGCAACCGACGCCCTGATTTCCTGGCGCGCAGCTTCCTTGTCCCGCTCAATCGCCTGACCGAGTGTTGCCGATACACCAAACAATCGAAGCAGGCGAACCAGCGTATCCAGTTCTTCACGTGAGCCGTCTTGTCGATCGATACCCGCGAACGCGATCGCGAGATACACCATACATCGATAACCGATCTCGACCACATCAGCCTGCGACCCAGCCGGATATTCGGCCAGCACGCGGTCCACGATGCCAGGAATGACGCTCTGCTCGTATTGCCTGAAGAAATCACGCCGAAAGACGCGCATTTCGGCAAGCCGTCGACGTCGATGGTCTTCGCCATGCAGTGTGACCAGAACACGGTCCATGACGATCTCAGCTTCATCATACAACGCCTGCCTTAAGGCGTTGTTGCGAAGCGCGTGCTCGCAGGCGGCGTACTGCGTGAGTTCGATCGTGCGCATGGTGTTCAGATTTTTGGGTGTCTGGGGGGTAGATCCTGCTTGCGCAGGATACGGTTGCCATAGGTTGATCCACGCCAGCCGGGTGGATCCCGACGCGGACGCGGGGCGGGTACGTGTACTTCCTCACCACCGAGAAAGATGTGGTGGATACGTTCGGGTTCACCCAGTACGGTCACATCCTTGTCAGGCTCACCGTCGACCACAATCAGATCAGCAAGCCGCCCGGTTTCCACGGCCCCAGTCTTGCCGGCCAGACCAATCGCAACAGCATTTTCACTGGTCGCAGCGCGAATGGCCTGCAACGGGGTAAAACCGAGATCACGCACAAAGACCTCCAGTTCACGATAGTGCCAGTCGCCATAAGGGGTCAGGGAAAATCCGCTCTCGGTGCCACAGAGCATGGGCACACCTGCATCATAGGCACGCCGAAGCATCACCGCGCTTTCGGCGATCTCCCTGCGGAACAGATCGCGTATTTCCTGCGATGCACCAATCTCGTCACCATAGTCGAGCAGGTTGGCCTGGAAGGTGAACGTCGGCACGATGGGTACCTTGGCCTTGACAACCTCTTCGAGCGCCTCGTCGTCCATCCAGGTAGCGTGCAGAATCATGTCAAAGCCGGCTTTCGCCGCGTCCCGCGTGCTGCCAGCACCCCGACAATGGCCTACCACCGGTACACCTAGATCGTGCGCCGTGTTCACCACCAGCTGCAGTTCTTCCAGATTCCACACCTGCACTTCACCGCGCACTTTCTGCCGGGGCGTGAGACCAGTGACGTGCACCTTGATCCAGTCAACACCAATCTTGATCTGACGCCTGACCTCGCGAACGATTTCATCCTTCGAACCAACCACACGACCGTAGCCAACACGGCCGGTATCGGGAATCAAGCGGCCCGCTGTGCCACCCGCAGCGGTCAGCAGCGCGTTGCCACCCGTGGACATGCGTGGTCCCTGAACAATCCCCGCTTCGATGGCGTCGCGCAGATCAACACCGATATCGTACAGGCTGTCGGGGTCGAGGAAACCGGTGACACCAGCTCGCAGCAACTTGCCAACGTGGGCAGCGGCAATGATGGCGGCCAGCCCTTCGCGACGATGAAAGAACAGCTCATCGTTGGAGTTGGGTTCATCAAAACTGATATGACAATGGGAATCGATGAGACCAGGCATCACTGTCTTGCCCTGGACATCGAGAACACGAGTACCTGCAGGCACATTGATGCCCGCACCAACCGCCATGATGTGGTCGCCCTGCACCAGCACATCAGCCAGCACTGCTGTGTGGCCAAGCCCGTCGACAACCCTGCCGCCACGCAACACGATGCCTGATGCCGAATTCATGCTTCCCCGTCCCGTAGGCGCTGATACAGACAACTGGCAATATAGGCACCGGGGAAGAACAAGACAATCCAACCGAAGCGCACCCAACCGAATCAATCCACGCTTTCGTTCCACGGACCCACGCTTATGGCAGCACCTCCGAAGTCCTTCGGCCAATCCGTTCGCCGCAAAGAGGATGGCCGTTTCATTACGGGTCACGGTCGATACACCGACGACCTGGTGCTTGACCGCCAGACCTGGGCTGCCTTTGTTCGCTCACCCTATGCCCATGCACGCATACGGCGCTTCGATACTGCGCAAGCGCGGGAGGCGGACGGTGTCATCACCGTGCTCACTGGCGCTGACTTTGCGAGCAGCGGGCTAGGGAATCTGCTCTGCGGCTGGATGATTCACTCCCGCGACGGTTCGCCCATGAAAGTGGGTGCGCATCCTGCTCTTGCGAGTCAAACCGTGCGTTACGTGGGTGACGCGGTAGCCATCGTCATCGGCGAAACCCGCGCGGCGGCTCGGTACGGAGCAGAATTGGTGGAAGTGGACTACGAAGAACTACCCGCCGTTACACAGGTGGAGGCTGCAGGCCATCCGGATTCACCACAACTGCACGAAGAGATTCCTGACAATGAATGCTTCGACTGGGAACTGGGCAACTCAAGCGCCGTAAACGCAGCCTTCGCTCGTGCCACACACGTCACTGAACTTGATCTCGTCAACAACCGCCTGGCACCAAACGCCATGGAGACACGCGCCGTGAATGCCATCCACGACGCCACGCGGGATCACTACACACTCTACGTGGCCAGCCAGAATCCCCATGGATTACGCATGACGCTTGCTGCAGTCATCGGTTTTGCACCAGAACATCGGCTGCGTGTCATTTCCGAAGACGTCGGCGGCGGTTTCGGTTCAAAGGCATTCAACTACGCAGAAGAAGTGGCCTGCCTATGGGCGGCAAAAAAAGTCGGACGCCCGGTCAAGTGGGCGGCGGATCGTTCGGAGGCCTTGCTGACTGATGCCCATGGACGGGATCATGTGACGAAGGCCGCCCTGGCGCTTGATACCAACCATCGCATCATCGGCATGCGCGTCTTTACTCAAGCCAATCTCGGTGCCTATCTATCCACTTTCGGCACGCTGATTCCTACCTACGTGTACGCGCCTTTGTTATCTGGCCAGTACGACATTCCGGCCATTCACGCGCAGGTGATCGCCCGCTATACCAACACTACACCGGTAGACGCTTATCGCGGTGCTGGCCGACCGGAAGCGGGTTACATCATCGAACGCCTCGTTGATGCAGCCGCCAGGGAAATCGGTATGGATCCAGCGGAGTTTCGCCGCCTCAATTTCATTCGTCGATTCCCGCACGAAACACCCGTCGGCATGACCTACGACATCGGCGATTTTCAGGCGCATCTCGACAAGGCCCTCGAACTAGCCGATGCCGCAGGTTTTCCAACACGGCGTGAAAAAGCACGCCCGCATGGCAAGCTGCGCGGACTCGGCATTGGTTGTTATATCGAGGCGGCCGGCATCGGCCCATCTGCAAAGCTGGCAAAACTGGGCGCCGGCGCCGGCCTGTGGGAATCGGCCGAAGTACGCGTCAATCCAACCGGCAGTGTCGAAGTGATGACCGGCTGTCATAGCCATGGACAGAGTCACGAAACCACCTATGCACAACTGGTGGCGGACCGATTTGGCATCAGCATGGATGACGTGCAGATTGTCCACGGTGATACCGACAAAGTTCAATTTGGTGTTGGCACCTTCGGCTCACGCTCTGGTCCCGTTGGCTTGTCAGCCATCGCCATGTCGTGTGACAAGATCATCGTCAAGGCGAAAAAGATCGCCGCACACCTATTGAAGGTGCCCGCCGACAGCGTGGCCTTCGAAGACGGCGAATTTCTCAGCCCGGGCACCAACGAACGGCTTGGTTTCGGCCAGGTGGCATTCGCGGCTTATGCTGCCCATCATTTTCCGACCAGTGAGATCGAACCTGGCTTGAAGGAAGGAACTTTTTTCGATCCGCCGGATTTCAATTTCCCGGCGGGCACGCACGTCTGCGAAGTGGAGATCGATGCAGATACCGGCAAGGTTGACGTGGTCCGCTTTGTGGCGGTTGACGACTTCGGCGTCATTGGCAATCCCATGGTGGTGGAAGGCCAGGTGCACGGCGGCATCGTTCAAGGCATCGGACAGGCACTGCTTGAAAACGTGATCTTCGATGACCACGGTCAGCCCATGACCGGTTCGTACATGGACTACTGCATGCCACGCGCCGATGACGCTCCTGACTTCGAGGTGGTTTTTACGATAACGCCATCAACCACCAATCCTCTTGGCATGAAAGGCTGCGGCGAAGCTGGCGCGATCGGCGCACCACCTGCGGTCATCAACGCGATCACCGACGCACTCGGCATTCGTAATCTGCAGATGCCCGCAACGCCGGAAAAGATCTGGCGCATCCTGAACAAGCTCGAACCAAGAAAGCTGTAGTTGGGCGGCACAACCGATCTGTTGGAGATGACGTGACGATATCGGAATTTGGTTCGCTCGCGGAAATCATTGGATCGATTGCCGTACTTGTTACGCTGATCATCCTCGTGGTTCAGGTTCGAAGCGCAAGGATCGAGCTTTCGAGCCAGATGACACGCGAGATCAAACGCGACAACAATGCAACATTTCATCAGTTGATACAGCGTCCCGACCTCATCGACATTTTCATTCGCGGGCAACGTGAATACGACAGCCTCTCAGAGGCCGAGAAGTTAACTTTGCAGATCTGGCTATTCACCTGGATCACTCAGACCGAGGACGCCTGGTTAGCGCGCAATCGCGGCATTCCCAACATGGAATGGACCGACGGCTACATGGGTGGGGTCGCTCTGGTACTTCGAAGCAAGGGTGGACAGATCATCTGGCCAAAACTGCGCGCGATGTTCGAGAAGCCGTTTGTCGATGCCCTCGAGCGGGCGGTCCGAGAGGACAACTCGACATTCCTTGGCGTTTTTCTTGGTTCAGACCAACGGCAGAATTTTGAGTGAACGAGAGTGCGTCGCTACAATTTCGCCACCAGCAGACCCCACGCGGGTTCATGGTCTTGTCGGCTTGGCTGCCGATAGGTCAAGGAACTTCTAAAAGAGATCTCCTGATCGCGAACCGTTGATTCCGTGACTTTGTAGGAGCGATCTCCTGATCGCGACCTTCGATGATCCCAGCAATCGCGGTCAGGAGACCGCTCCCACAAGGACGGGTGTAGCTGCGTTGTAGTTGTAGAAGGAGCGGTCTCCCGACCGCGATGCCGAGTGGAAAATCGCGATCAGGAGATCGCTCCCACAAGGATGGGTGTAGCAGCATTGAAGGAGCGGTCTGGACAGACCGCGATTGTGGAGATCATCGAAGATCGTGATCGGGAGATCGCTACAGGGCGCTGTTACTCGACGATTCATTTCCGCTGCAATCCCGACCTTCTCTCCAGTCAGTCGTTCCGCAGCTCTTAAATACCCCCGCGCAGCACCTTCGGTTGCGTAATTTATTCTCTAATTAAGGCTAAAACGCCGGCATAACGAGGCAGGTTTTCAGGCGAGGCCACAGCACTTCGCCCGCATGAAAGCGGACATGGGCTGTTCCGTGGTTCGATTGTGTTTCCAGCAGAACGTGTGCAAGGTCACCAGTCTGAACCCGTGCGTGTCGAAACACCAAGGCAACGGATGCATATCGCCGTGCGCAAGAGGTAAAGATCCGGACACTACATCACGGTTCGTCCAGACGCCGGTTGATTCAGGAGACAGTTGTTTCAGGAGACCTTATGCCCTACACCCCGATCACTGGCACACTCGGCTATGTGTTATCTCCAGACTCATCCAGCGTGTTGATGGTGCATCGAAACGCACGCGCCGACGATGAACATCTGGGCAAGTACAACGGGCTTGGCGGCAAGCTGGAAGCCGACGAAGACATCGCCGCTGGAATGATCCG
>JAYSTS010000351.1:0-10399 GCA_043719475.1 Gammaproteobacteria bacterium
ATCGCCTTCAACTTTTCCAGTGTATTGAAGATCCAGAGTGCCAATCGGGATCGTGATGGTCAGCGGAAACGAGAACGTGTTGCCGTCGACCCTGATTTCCTTGAGCTCGAACGATCCACGAGGGCCCACGTAAGTGCCTGAGTAGCCGGCGTCCGCTGCATTGATGGTCAGTATGGGGTTGGTCGTGCCATTGGGGGTTTCGACGTTAAGTTTCCATTGACCGACAACGCTGGTCGGCTCCGCTTGGAGCGTCGTGATGAAGCCACTGAAAACGACGAGAAGAGCAAGGAAAGCACGACGAATCATCATGGTCTGAACGGGCCTGAGTAGTGATGACTGGCAGTGAACCATGCTGATCTGCGTGTGTCACGCTGCTGCAGCACGTTGCGGCAGACTGTCACCGCGAATGCTCGATGGTATGCTCCTGACGGAACCAGGAGAGGTAGGATCGAATCTGTGACCGTCAAAACATCCATACCGTACAGCGCCGCAACCGGCTATCGCGTTGCGTCTCCCGAACACGTCCCGTCATCCGCCATTGTCGAACTGAACTACCACACCTTTGGTGGTCATGGCGATGCGGGCTTCGAAGGTGATCATCAGCGTGCCTGGAAAACGCTGCAGGATGATGGTGGTCCGGCGTTGCGCTGGACACCCTTGAATGGTGGACACTGGATCGCGATGCGGGCGTCCCTGATTGGTGACGTGCTGGATCAACCCGATCTCTTTTCGAGTCGCATTCTGGCGCTACCGAAAGAAGTCGGGGAAGTCTATCGCTTCATTCCGTTGAGTCTCGATCCACCAGAGCACACACCTTATAGATCGTTATTGATCCCGTTGTTGTCTGCCAAGGTCGTGCGTGACAAGGAGGCCGACGTCCGGCAATTGGCGCGAGATCTGGTGGACAAGGTTGTTGAGCGGGGGCGTTGTGATTATGTCGCCGAGTTTGCCAACATCCTGCCGATTTCGATCTTCCATCAGCTGGTGGCGTTCCCCGAACATGAGCGCGAACGCTTGCGCCAGATGGCGTACAGCGCCAACGCAGCAAGCCCGGCATCAGTTGCGTCGATGCTGCAACAGATTGCCGACTTCCTCGTACCCATCATCCTGGAACGTCGACAAAATCCAGGTTCGGATCTGGTCAGCCAGTTGCTCCAGGGCGAGATAGGCGGCAAACCGATCAGCAATGAAGATGTCATGCACATGTGTCAGCAGTTGTTTATCGGTGGTTTTCACACGACTGCGGGCACGCTTGGTTTTGTCACCATGCATCTGGCGCGGCATCCGGAGCTTCGCAACAGGCTGGCCGCCGAGCCGGAACGAACCAAGGGGCGGCTCAATGAACTGATGCGGCGTTTTTCGATGGTTGGCATACCTCGCACTGCGACGCGGGACTGCACGCTGGGTGGTCAGCTGATCCAGAAGGGTGAGGCGGTGTATCTGCCGCTGGTGCTCTACAACTTTGACGAAACCGTCTACGAGCGACCCTTGGAAGTCGATTTCAATCGGAAAGCCATTCCGCATGCGACCTTTGGGCGAGGCATTCACAAGTGTCCGGGCTCGGCACTGGGGATGACGGAAGTGGCTGTGGCGATCGAGGAGTGGCTGAAGCGCATTCCTGATTTTCGAATCGAGGATGAACAGCAGGTTCGCATCAAAGGTGGCAGTGTCGGTGGTGTTGAGCGATTGCCGCTGGTCTGGAATTGAAACGACGGGAGTGACCTTGATGAATCATCCGTTCATGCGTTATCCGATCGAACAGTACGCGTACTACGTGAGCAACATCGATCAAGCCTGTGCGAAGTGGGCAGAGATGTTCGGCGCCGGCCCGTTTTTCATGGACCGTCACTTTGCGCCACCAGCAGGGCGCAGTTTCGTCGAGTCGTATCGTGATCAACCATCTCATGTGGATCTCACTTATGCCTGGGGGCAGTGTGGTCCGGACCATCACATCCAGTTGATTGAGCAGCACTGTGATGAACCGTCGATCTATCGAGACATGTTCCGGAAAGGCGAAACCGGCTTGCACCACATTGCCATTTGTCTACCTGATGTCAGCCATGAAAAAGCACGCTTCGAAGCAGCCGGCTACCCATCCGTCACCGAGATCGTCGTTGGTGGCCATCTGGCCGTGTCCTATGTCGATGCGCGGTCATTGCTGGGTTGTTTTGTGGAGCTATACACCGAGAACCCGAACTCACGCCGTAACTTCAATGCCTGGAAAGAGGCCCACTACGCCTGGGATGGCAAGACTGAGCTCATTCGGAAGACAGACTGGTGATCAGGCCTGCCCCGACTACTCAGCGCCTGATCAGGTATCGTCTGTTACCCATGCTCCGACGAATCGAGGGAAGTTGCATGCGACTGGGGTTGATTCCGGTCTGGCTGGTCGTGATCGGGTTGGCAGCCTGCAAGCCTCCTGAACCGGAGGTAACCGTTGCCGAAACGCAGCCCGCCGCCGGCTTTCGAGTTGGTGCTGCGAGCGCCGAGATTTCACCCGAGCCTAATGCCTTTATCGCCGGTGATGCACGTAATCGACGCTTCGGTGGTGTGCATGACCCGCTGTTTGTGAAGGCGGTGGTCGTGCAGAAAGATGCAGACATGATCGCGATCGTCAGCGTCGACAACATTGGCCTCACGCGTCCTGATATCGAAGCCATGCGGTTACGCGCGGTGGCGTACACCACCACGGTTAAGGGACTGCTGCCTGAACGAATCATCATCAGTTCCACCCACACGCATTCCGGTCCGGATGTGGTTGGACTGTGGGGTGAGCATGAGCTGTCGAGTGGTCGGGATCCGGTCTACATGGACCGTCTGACCACAGCGGTTGCGACTCAGGTTGCTGCAGCTGCAGCGAGCATGCGCACGGCTTCGATGCGGGTCGCCAGCGGGGTGCATGATCTTGCCTGGGTAGAAAATGTGACAGAACCCAAACTGCTCGACCGACAGATGGGCGTCGTGCAGTTTCTCGACGAATCGAGTATGACCATCGCCACACTCACCAACTTTGCCTGCCATCCCACGGTGATGGATTCAGTTACCGATCTGGTGTCGAGTGACTATGTGGCAGGGTTTTATCGCGTGATGGCCGATCACCTGCCAGGTGAGCATCTGTTCCTGCAAGGCGCCATTGGCGGATGGGTGCAGCCTGACAAGACGGATCGTGGCTTTGCGCTTGCCGACCGATATGGAGCGTCGGTTGCGCACGCAGCACTGACGTTGTTGCTCGACGCTGATCAGAACGACGCCCCTGAGCTTGCCTTTGCGCGTCGTGAGTTTCAGATTCCACTGAAAAATCCAGGCTTTCAGGCGTTGCTTGAAGCCGGCGTGCTGAACAGGCCACTCGACAACGGCATGCTGACCACTGAAACCGCATGGTTCGCAATCGGCGACGCCGTCTTCGTGACGCACCCCGGCGAGACTTCACCACAATACTCACGTGACACTCGTGCGCTGCTGGATCGACATCACAGCTTTGTGCTGGGTCTCACCGGGGATGCTCTCGGCTACATTCTCAAACCCGAGTACTTCGCTCCTGGCGCAACCTTTCCGTCGGCTGACTATCTGACTGCGACATCCGTCGGACCAGACGCAGGCCCCTTGTTGATGGAGAACATCAACATGCTGACGCACAAAATGCCCGAAGTGCAAAAAGAGCCCGAAGTGCAAAAAGAGCCCGAAGTGCAAAAAGCACCGCGGTAGTGCTGTTGGTTCATCCAGAGGTGATTACATGCTGACGCCTGAGCAGATCGTACAGACCGCCCAGCGGCTCGAATCCGCAGAGAGAAACCGTCAGCAGATGCGATCCGTTTCGTTCGAATACCCGGATATGGACGTTGACGATGCCTATGCCATTCAGAAAGCGTGGATGGCACTCAAGGTTCAATCCGGACGCAGCATTATCGGTCGCAAGGTCGGTTTGACCTCACGGGCGATGCAACAAGCCATGCAGATCAATGAGCCAGACTTTGGTGTGTTGCTCGATGACATGCTGTTCGCCGAAGGTGCGCAGATCGAAGTCGCGCGGTTTACCGACTTGAGACTGGAGGTTGAGCTTGCCTTTGTATTGAAGTCGCCGCTGCGAGGGCCGGGTGTACGTGTGACCGATGTACTGGCCGCAACGTCATACGTGGTGCCTGCGGTTGAACTGATCGCCGCACGAACGTTTCGAATCGACCCCGACACAGGCAAGCCACGTGGAGTCATCGACACGATTGCGGACAATGCCGCCAGTGCAGGCCTGATGATCGGTGGTCGTCCAGTGCCCGTCGATTCAGTTGATCTGCGCTGGGTCGGCGCGTTGTTGTCCCGAAATGGGGTGATCGAAGAAAGCGGTGTGGCGGGCGCGGTGATGAATCATCCAGCCAACGCGGTGGCCTGGCTTGCCAATCGTTTTGGCGAGCTTGGCGAAACGCTGGGGGCGGGGGAGGTGATTCTGTCCGGTTCGTTCACTCGCCCGGTGCTGGTAGCGCCGGGCGAGATCTGGTTTGTCGACTTCGGCTTGCTGGGCTCGTTCTCTTGCCGGTTTGTATGACGGTCGTAGGACCATCGTAAGACCGTCTAGTGACGGTCGGGGGACCGTCGTATGCCGGTCGTAGGACCGTCTTATGACGGTCGGGTTGAACGATTTGTCAGTGACTATTTCTTTTCGGTAAAGAAGTCAGCCCGAGGTGTCATGGTCGAGTCATAAACAGGCTCTTCGATATCAACACGATATTTAGCGACACTTGCCCCGGTGATCCCGTAGGTTGCCAGGTGCGTGCGCATGTTTAGATACCAGTCACACTGGAAGTGCGCGGCGAGCGCAGCTTCTGATTCCCAGCGCTCGAGCACTCGAATGCGACCAGGAATGCGCGGATCGGGACACCAGTCATAGTCCAGGCAGCCGGGCTCGGTTAACGCGCCATCGATCAACGGCTTGGCAGAGGCAAGGGCCGGAGCAATGTTCTGAGCTGGCATGTCGATCGTGCCCGTAATGATGATTCGGGTGGCCATGAGGACTCCTTATTTGCGATCTCGCCACCATGGGGCGAGCTGAATGGGTGATCGTTGCTCCCACTCCGCGATATTGGGCGGTGTGTTCGCAGCAAGTGACGGATTTTGTGTGCGTGGTAAAGGAGAGGCGCCGTTGACCGGATCTAGCCACTCCAGTTGCATGCTTTCTACGCACTCATCATAAGGCTGATCGCGGTGATAGTCCGCATCCTGGTGGATAAAGAAGGCGGCCTTGCTGGTAAAGCTGAGGAACGCATACCAGCTGCGCGGCACCTGACCCTTCCAGTATTCGTAGCGAATAACCTCGGTTTCGTTGGCCAGCGTCTGATCAACAAGATCAGTAATCATCTGCTCGAAACGAGCTTCCATCCCGGACTTTACCTGCAAGCGAACCAGTAGGGTAACCAAGCGTTATAACTCCCTGGCCCGGGACAGCAACGCATCCCAGTGGCCTTGTCGAAAAACCGTGATTGAACCCTGATCAGGAAATCGGTAGTCGTAAGCAAGACTGTGTCGTTGCGAGATACAGAAGCGTGCGACGTTCAGCGTGTCTGGCTGAGCGTCCAGCCAGCGACGCGGTGCTAGCACTGACAGACCGTCAACGACAATTGGTCCTCGATCAGGGAACGTACATTCCACAAAACTGTGATGAAAACAGCGATAGATGACGTAATGAGTACCGTCCAGATGATAGAGGTACTCCACTTCGCCGTCATGATTCACCCGCACATCATCAGGCTCGCCAACGTGGTCGAGGACATCGTCAGGTGACACCGAGAAAGGCAGTCCATTGACTGCCACTCCGGGCGTGATCTTCACAGGAAAATGACGATCACCCAATTCGATACTACCGGCAGGTTAGCCTTGATTCGACAATAATCGGTACCGCTTCCGACGCGCAACGCGTCGAGGCGTCGGGCGGCCCTCCCCCTTGTAGCGGTCTCCCGACCGCGATGCCGGGTGGAAAATCGCGATCAGGAGATCTCCCACAGACATTAGGTATCGTGACTTTGTGGGGTCTCCTTGTGGGAGCGGTCTCCAGACCGCGATTGTCGGGATCATAGAAGACCGAGATCAGGAGATCGCTCCCACAAAGTCACGAAACCAACGGTTCGAGATCGGGAGATCGTCCAGGGTGCATTTACTCGACGTCTCATGACTGGATCTGCCAACTTCATGGATTGTGACCTTACGGTTTGATTGCCGCTGCAATCCCGACCTTCTCTCCAGTCAATCGTTCCGTAGCTCTTAAATACCCTGCGCAGCATTTTCGGTTGCGTAATTTTTGTCCAATTGAGGTTAGGTAGAGCTGCGCCCGCAGACCGATGGCGTGCGGCAGAGTCTTGGTGGGCGGTGTTGTCAGGTCGGCTTCCTTCCAAGAATGCGCATCGGATTAGGGCTGCTCCAACGATGGCTGTCAAGCGACCCGGTTGATAAACTGCCCGGCTTTCGAGACCACCGGTTACCGCCATGAAAATCGAGTTTTCCGCAGAAGACGAGCAGTTTCGCGCTGACGTCAAAGCTTTTCTTGCGGCCAAACTGACACCAGAAATGCGAGCAGAAGCCCGCAAGACGACCACCGTGTTTGCCGAGAAGGATCTGGCGATGAAGTGGCAGGCAATCCTGGTGGAAAAAGGTTGGGCAGTGCCGACCTGGCCGGTTGAGCATGGCGGGCCGGGCTGGTCGATCACGAAGAAGTACATTTTCAACGAAGAGCTGGCCAAGGGGGGTGCGCCGGGGCTGATTCCACTCGGTCTGCGAATGCTTGCGCCGGTGTTGTTCAAGTACGGCACCGAAGAGCAGAAGGCCCACTACCTGCCGCGCATGTTGTCGGGCGAGCACTACTGGTGTCAGGGTTACTCGGAGCCTGGATCGGGTTCGGATCTGTCGAGCCTGAAAACCGCTGCCGTCAAAGATGGTGATGATTACATCATCAACGGCACGAAGATCTGGACCACGCATGCTCAGTTTGCCGATCACATCTTCTGCCTGGTCAAGACAGATCCGTCAGTTCGGCCACAAAAAGGCATCAGTTTTGTACTGGTACCGATGAACACACCTGGTGTGAAGGTCGAACCCATCATCACGATGGCCGCAGATCACGAAGTGAATCAGGTGTTCTTCGACGATGTCAGGATTCCCCAGAGCAATCGTGTTGGTCCTGAAAACGAAGGCTGGACCCTGGCGAAGTATCTGCTCGAGTACGAGCGCGGCGGTGGTGCGGCGTCAGCAGGAATCAAGGTAGGATTGGCAGACCTCAAGGCTATCGCCATCACAGAGCGGGATGACGGTACGGCGCTGATCGACGATGCGCATTTTCGTGACGGGGTCAGCGATCTGGAAATTCGTACCGAAGGGCTCGAGTTCCTTGAACTCACCACGTTGTCCCGCTTGTCACGAGGAGAAAGCCCCGGTGCCGGGTCGTCGCTGGCCAAGAACACGTCGGTTGAAATCAACCAGGCATTGACCACGCTCAAGATGGAAGCGATTCACTACTACTCTTTGCCGCATGCCAATCTGATCTCCCTCAATGGTCATACCAACCCCTGGGTTGGGCCGGACTATGCGGAGACGGTGACGGCGCGTTATCTGAACGCCCGTGCGAGTTCGATCTTTGGTGGCGCAAAGGAAGTGCAGAAAAATATCATCGCCAAAACTGTGCTGGGCCTGTAGCGACCTGCCAATTGCTTGAGTGATCCGGTCATAGTTTTCGTGTAGCCACCAGGTTTCAGAGGAAGTAGTCATGAATCAGGTTCGAATCAATCGTAGCGGTCTTGCAGTCGCCACCGAAATTGACGCGCTGGTTGAGGGGCAGATAACGCCCGGTACCGGCGTGTCGGCGGAAGCGTTCTGGGCGGGATTTGCGGGTGCGTTGAAAGAGCTGGGGCCCGTCAATCGTGCGCTGCTAACGAAGCGGGATGACCTGCAGGCAAAGATCGATGCCTGGCATCTGGCGCGACGAGGCAAGACGCACGATGCAGTGGCCTATAAAACCTTCCTCAAGGAAATTGGCTACCTCGTTGATCCGCCGGCACCATTCAGGATTTCGACCAGCAACGTCGATCCGGAGATCGCCGTCATGGCGGGTCCACAACTCGTCGTGCCGGTCATGAATGCACGGTATGCACTCAATGCAGCGAATGCGCGATGGGGCAGCCTGTACGACGCCTTCTATGGCACTGACCTGATTCCGGAAACACCTGGGCGTGAAAAGGGTTCTAGCTACAACCCAGGTCGGGGTGAACTGGTGGTAGCTGAAGCCGCCAAGGTGCTGGATCTGGCCATTCCGCTTGCTGAGACCAGCCACAGCGATGTGTCGGCCTACTTGTTGGCCGAAGCCGAAGGCAGGTTGTTTTTGCGGGTGTTGACCCGTGATGGTGGTAACACCGGACTGATCGATCCATCGGCCTTTGTTGGTGTCGTCAACGAAGCCGATCCGTCCGTGTTGTTGTTCCAGCACAACGGCCTGCACCTTGAGATTCACATCGATCCGAAGCACCCGGTCGGGGCAGTGCATCCGGCGGGTGTGAAAGACGTATTTATGGAAAGTGCGCTCACGACCATCCAGGACTGTGAGGATTCCGTTGCTGCCGTTGATGCAGCAGACAAGAGTGTCGTGTATGGACACTGGCTTGGTCTCATGAAAGGAGACCTTGCCGAGGTGATGGAGAAAGGAGGGCGCACGATTACGCGCAAGCTTAGTCCGGATCGCGAATATACGGGTGTCGATGGCAAAGCGTTTACGCTGCACGGTCGCAGCTTGATGCTGGTACGCAATGTTGGCCACCTGATGACTACCGATGCCGTCCTCGATGCCCAGGGCAAAGAAGTTCCGGAAGGATTTCTCGATGCGTTCGTGACCTCGTTATGCGCGGTCCATGACCTCAAACAAACGGGTCCGTTACGTAACTCACGTGCCGGTAGCGTCTATATCGTGAAGCCCAAGATGCATGGACCGGAAGAGGTGGCGTTGACCGTCAGACTTTTCGGCATCGTTGAAGACACACTCGGTCTTGCGCGAAACACCCTCAAAATCGGCATCATGGACGAAGAGCGACGTACCTCTGTCAATCTGCGCGCCTGCATCTTCGAAGCGCGTGAGCGCGTGGTGTTTATCAACACTGGCTTCCTCGATCGCACCGGCGATGAAATCCATACCAGCATGCAGGCGGGAGCTGTTCTGCCCAAGGAAGAGATCAAGGCACAGCCGTGGATCGTTGCTTACGAAAATGCCAATGTCGATGCAGGACTCGCGGCGGGCTTCCGCGGTCGGGCCCAGATCGGCAAGGGTATGTGGCCGAAGCCCGATGAAATGAAGGAAATGCTCAAGGCCAAGATCGCTCACCCAAGAGCCGGTGCAAATACTGCCTGGGTGCCATCACCGACGGCCGCGACATTGCACGCGCTGCACTATCACGACGTCAGTGTCGACGCCGTACAGAAAACCCTCGAAACTCGTGAAGCGGCCAGCGTTGATGAAATCCTGCGCATTCCGCTCGCAGCAGGACGCAATTTTTCCGCAGAGGAAGTGCAGAAGGAACTCGACAACAATGCGCAGGGCATTCTGGGTTATGTGGTGCGCTGGATCGATCAAGGTGTTGGCTGTTCCAAGGTGCCTGACATCAACAACGTCGGATTGATGGAAGACCGTGCCACGCTGCGCATCTCCTCACAGCACATCGCCAACTGGTTGCACCAGGGCATCTGCTCGCAGGCGCAGGTGACTGAAACACTGAAGCGGATGGCGAAGGTTGTGGATGGACAGAATGCTGGCGATTCGGTTTATCGCAACATGTCGCCGAACTTCGACGACAGCGTAGCGTTTCAGGCTGCGTGTGATCTGATCTTCAAGGGTCTGGAACAACCAAACGGTTATACCGAACCAGTGCTGCATCGGCGACGGCGTGAGGCTAAAGCGCGTTCACTGTAGATCGATCTCCTGATCGAGAATGGGATGATCTCTCTATAGTGTGGGAGCGATCTCCTGATCGCGATTGGGGAGCCCTTCATACAGTGTGGGAGCGATCTCCTGATCGCGATTGTTGGTTTGCTGCACACCGTTCGCGATCAGGAGATCGCTCCCACAAGAGTACATCTCCCACAAGAGACCCTCTCCCACAACCGTATTCCCGCCCCTACACGTGATCGTGTGGCCGCTCCACGCCTGATGGAATTCGTATCCGCTCGACAAGCTGCCGCACACTCTCCGGTGGCGCTGGGAAAAACCTGACCACCGCGTAGGCGACACCAAAGTTCAGCAGCGCGCCAACGGTACCTATTCCCTCTGGTGAAATGCCGAACCACCAGTGCTCTGCGGTATTGCTGGCCGGGTCGATGAACTTGAACCAGGTGATATAGATCAGCGTGAAGGTCAACCCGACCACCATGCCGGTGATGGCGC
>JAYSTS010000352.1:0-4159 GCA_043719475.1 Gammaproteobacteria bacterium
TGGCGGTGAAGGCGACTGGGTTGCACTCGACGTGAAGAAGATCAGCGCGAACGCGCCACAGCCCGCCAGGCGAGGTGCCGTGTTCTACGCAAGAAGCAACGGCGATCTGCTCCGTGATGATCCCGAGCAGATGAAATTGCAGTTACGCAAAGTCGGCGAGAGCGTCGACCCCACAACCGGAGAGATTGTAAATGGCTGATACCCATATCCACAGTCAGTCGGAAGCACGTGTTATCGCTGACCTCGCGCGGCAAGCGGGTGTTGCCACGCACCTGAAAGTAGACAGAGAAGTTCACCTTGTTGCGCTGCCTGAAGGATGGCGTTTTGAAACAATGCCCGCAAAACCGGTTCCAGACTACATCGCGCGTGATTCGAAGGTCATCGACCGTCAGAGCTTCATTGACTACTGCGTGAGATGGACCAACCCGAATTCCGAGTACTACGTCAGTGAGTCAACACGCACGGTACTGTGCAAAGTGGACGCATCCCAAGCGCCAGATTGGAATCCATCTTTCGAAGACCACAAAGTCACATTGACCATGCGTTTCGGTCGGGAGTTCGAGAAGTGGCATGCCATCCACAACAAGTGGCTGTCACAAGTGGAGTTGTCTGAGCATCTGGAGGAGCGTCATCGGGACATCATCAAGCCGGATGACCAACCAAAGGCACCGACCGGACTGGAGATGTACCAGGTTGCACGCGAATTCCGGCTCAGCCGGCACATGACATTCGGATCTGCCATCGACCTCACAAGCGGTGAGATCGAACTCAAGTACAAGCAGGCCAACCAGGCGGAGCAGACGGTCAGCTTTCCAGAGCAGTTCTTCCTTGGCATCCCGATCATTCGTGGCGGTGAGCCGTTCCAGATTCGCCTTCGGGCAAGGTACCGAGCCAGTGAGGGTGAATTGAAACTCAGCGTGTCGATCATGGACCTTGAGAAGACGATCGAGGATGCGATCGCGCTCGAAGTGGCGCAGATCCGCGCCGCGTTCCCCGTGAACCTGTTCGTCAACATTCCATGATCGCTCAACGTGTGACCGCCTGCAGGAGTTGCAAGGCATCCGTCGTGTGGATGAAGACCAGCACCGGCAAGAACATGCCGGTAAACGTGGAGGGTGTGGGTCGAGACGATGAGACGTTCGATCCTAAGAAGCACACCAGCCATTTCGCAACCTGCCCTCAGGCGAACCAACACAGAAGGACTGGAACATGAAGGTCGTCACCACCAGCAGCAACGATCGCATCGTGCAGATCGAAGCGACGCTCGAAGAGCTCGGAGAACTGCATGCAGCTCTGATCCGAAAGAAGCGAACCAAGAGAGACATCGCAGTGTTGCATGTGTTCGCGGGGTGGCTGGCTAACAGCGAACCTGCGTTGCCACAAGCGTGAACCGCCGCTCCTGGACAGAGTCAGAACTGGCAGTGCTTCGGCAGATGTGGCCACGCTCGACTGCCCCAGAGATTCATGCCGTCATCCCGAACCGGGCGGTGCATGCGATCTACGCCATGGCTGCTCGGATGGGACTGGAGAAGGACCCGGACTACCACGCCATCCGGCGCCAGCTCGAGATCCAGAACCTGCTGACCCATGGAAAAAAGACACGGTTCAGGAAGGGGAATGTCTCCCACAACAAGGGGACGAAGGGAATCACCGGTAATCACCCGAACTCGATACGCACCTGGTTCAAACCAGGTGGCGACAACGGCAAGTCGGTCCAGATCGGCACGGAGCTGGTCAACAGTGACGGCTACCTGGTCCGGAAGGTCAACGATCTACCGAAGGGTGGCCACAAGACGAACTGGGTATTTGTTCACCGCGTGGTCTGGGAAGAGCACCACGGACCGATCCCGGAAGGACATTCCGTGGCCTTCAGAAACGGGAACCGGCTCGACGTCAGCATTGAGAACCTCGAGCTGGCAACACGTCGGGATCTGATGCGTCGGAACTCGATCCAGAACTTCCCGGCACCGATCCAAGAAGCCGTCTGGGCACAAGGCCAACTGACTCGAGTCATCAACAGCATGCAGGAGAAAGCGAGTGAGCGAATCGAAGAACAATCTCGATGAGGTGCGCGACATCCTCATGGACACCATGCGAGCACTGAAGGCCGGGACACTGGACATCGAGCGCGCCACGGCAATCCGCGAGACCGGACAGACACTCATCAACAGTGCGAAGGTTGAGGTGGACTTCCTGAAGGTCACCGGCAGTCAGAACGAGACCGGATTCATCACTGAAGCTGGTCATCGGCCGAAGTTGCCAGGGCAGGGGCTGTCGAGGATTGGGGGTCGATGAACCGCTCGTCAAACCAAATCATGGCTGTCTCTGATCCAGTGCCATGCAATGGATGTGTTCGATGTTGCCTGCATGACGTCGTCAGACTTCTGCCGGGTGACGACGCATCGAAGTTTCGTACCAGGCCGCATCCATCCATGCCCGGTCAACTGGCACTCCAGCACAAGACCGACCATCGCGGTCTTGTGTGCTACTACCTGGGCCAGACGGGTTGCTCTATCCAAGACGACAAGCCACAGATGTGCAGAGAGATGGATTGCCGAAATGTCGTAGCGGCACTTTCCAGTTCGCAGCAGCGCCGGATGGTTGCCAAAGGCCTGATGTCCTCCGGCGTGCTCGCGCGTGGGAGAGAGCTGCTGAGGAGCAAGCCATGAACATCGCCAAGCTCATGACCACTCACCAGGCTGTCTGTATCCATCTCTGGGCGTGTCAGCAGGAGAACGCGATGGCGCACCTGGTCATCCCGGAGGCGCGTGCCGATCGCGTGCCGTACATCGAGATCCGGTTTGTCCGCAGCATGGAAAAGGATTTGGAGGAGATCGAGCAGAAGTGGCCGGACATTGAATTCGAGAGCATCGCGACGGATGAGGAGGGGCTGTGAAGATCATCCTTGCCCTTTCCATCGGCATGGTCATCGGCTTTGCGATACCAGGCGCGATCCCGGTACAGGAGCCGCAGGTTTACAAGGTGCTGATCGAGATGCCCACGGGCCGTGTGCTCACCCCTGCCGAGTTGGCAGAGGGGCTGTGTCAGTACATCTCGTTTTCCGGGGATACCAAAAGTGTGACGGTCTACCCAGGTACGACTTGTGTGACGGTGAGGGAGCAGCGGCGATGAGCTTTAAGCTGAGAATCAACAAGCACGCCCGAGTCGTGCAGAGAGACGACGGGAAGTTTGACCTTGAGTTCCGAGGCGACGGTAGCCCATGGAGAAAGGAGTATCTCGGTTTTTCTCGATTGCGGGATGCGTTGATGCAGTACTGCAAAACAGATTCCGGAAAGGCGTCTCAACTGATCAGAAACTTGTTGAGGGAATGAGCATGGACACTCCAGAGAGCGTGCGTGCCGAGTTGTCCCGGATGCGGGTGTTGATGGCCCTTGACGTTGAAATGTTCAACGCAGAGGAGTTGCTCGAACGCTACGCCGAACTGCTGGAACGATCGGCAGGCGAGTGGGTTCCGGTGGGGGAGAGGTTGCCGCCCCGACTTCTTCCCGTTCGGACTGCGCGGAAAGGTCTTGGCAGCACCTGGATTGTCACCCCAGACAACGGCATAGACTTAGATGGGACATGGAAATATGGGGTCCAGAACGACGAATTCTGGCTCGATGCCAAATTGCCAACTGCCGGGCAAAGGGGGAAGCAGCGGTGACTGTTATCGCTATTGACTACGACGGCACGTATGCCACAAACAAGGTGTTTTGGCACGACTTCGTGCACCGTGCAATTGCCAGTGGATACCCCGTGGTATGTGTCACGGGGCGCACGGAACAACAGCGCATTGACGAGGATCTTTTAATGATGGTGGTTTACGCGGGCGACCGGTACAAAGCCGACGCTTTGCGTGATCGGCTTGGGGTTGACGGCGATGTGATCTGGATTGACAACGAACCGGGCCACATCGAGCCACCGAAGAAGCTGGATTGGAGCGGGGCATGACCAGCACAGTGGCTGAGGCAATGCCCTTCCCGCCCGCACTCTCGCGTGAGCAAGTCATGCAACGCTACGATCTGCAAAGCGACGGGCAGCTGGCCAAACTGCGTCAGCGACACTGGACAGAGGGGCGTCACTACGCCCACATTCCGGGCAGGGGTATCGTTTACTATTGGGGGGAAATTGACGAATGGCTACTGTCAGGCCACACGGC
>JAYSTS010000353.1:0-10345 GCA_043719475.1 Gammaproteobacteria bacterium
GTGGTGTTCACAAGGTCTCCTGTTGTCAACGGGTCAGGTGTCGCAAGGTCCGTAGTGCGCCTTCGAGTTGCTGCCAGGCTTCGGCGCCGAAGCGTTCGATCATCAGGGTCTGCGCAGTTTTCCAGAGTCGGCGTGCTTCCTCGAGTTTGAGTCGACCGGCAGTTGATATTGCAACCATCCGGACACGAGCATCCTCCGGACTCTTCGGTCGATCGATAAAGCCTGCCTCTTCTAGTGGACGCAGGTGCCGGGTGAGGGTAGTGCGCTCCATGTAGAGACGATCCGCGAGGACTGTCATCGGCAGGGAACCGAGGGCGTTCAGCATGCTCAGGATCGGGAACTGAGCTCTGGTCAACCCGGCTGGCCGCATGGTTTCCGCATACAGTCGGCTCACCGCACGTGCCGTCTTCTGCAGATTGTTGCTGACACAATGCTGGGGAACGAGTAGTTCGTCGATGTTGGGCATCGGGACGTTGAGACCACGGGAACAAATACGTGTAATAGCACAGTATCAATGGACCACTGATGCGTCAATCATCCAAAGTGCATGTAGGGTGCATTAGAGGGTGTGTGGAGACCAGGCGTCGTTGACGCGAACATCCTATTTCAGAATTGACGGAGACCTTCGATGATCAGTTATGCAACGCTCGGCACCAATGATATGGACCGCGCCATCGCCTTTTTTGATGCTGTATTTGCTCCACTTGACGGAACCCGCGTGACGACCAGCCCGACGTGGACCGGGTATGCGCGAAAGAGTGATCGAGGCGCGGTGTTTTTTTTGACTCGGCCCTTCAATCGTGCAGCAGCCGAAGGTGGCAATGGGGGAATGCTGGCGTTTCTGGCACCGGATCGCGCCGCAGTAGACTTGTCTCACGCAGCCGCACTGACACATGGAGGAAGTTGCGAAGGTCCACCCGGAGTGCGTGAAGGCATGGACCCGGTTTTCTTTGCAGCTTATGTCCGTGATCCGGATGGGAACAAACTGTGTTTCTACGTTCGAAAGTAAGCACTTAAGGCAAGTCAATCGACGGCTATTTCGTTTTGTTTTGCCATGCGTGCCGATAGACCGCCCACTTACCCTCGGCATTACGCCGCAGGACGTCGATGTAGCGTGCGGAAGTTCGCTCCGCGGTCAGCGCACCGGCCTGCTGTACACCCACGTTGGTGTTTTTCAGCTTGAGATGAATGATGTAGTCATACTCGGCGACAGCAACATCGCCGATCACTTCGATGACAGGGCTACGCACGACTTCGATCTTGTAGTCGGCGGCCTCAAACACGGGTTCGAGGAACTTTCCGTAACCTGCAGAACCGACGATGGCTTCCGCGTCTGGTGGCAGCAGTCGAACATTGGCATCGAGTACTGATACATAGCCGGGAATATCGGCACTTTCTACTGCTTTACGCCAGTTGGCATACAACGCTGTAATGGCGGCCACATCAGCGCTGGTATCGGTATCGGTATCGGTATCGGTATTGGTATCTGCAATCGAAGTCTTCATCGTCACCGCTGTCATCGTCAGCAGGCCGGCCAGCGCCAGCAGGGTAGAGGTTCGCATTGGTTTTCCAGTTGAGCCTACGGTAACGGTGAGCATACAACAGACGTCGGCATGCCTCCCTATCAGGTGCTCGGTGAACTCATGGCATTGGCAGGTGCTTCTCCGCCAGTGATCATCAATCTACTGGGATGGTAATCACCTACCGATACGATGCCACTGTATCCGCAGCTGTATCAGCGTGGACTTGCTCGCATGCCGCCCGCAACCGCCGCTATGGATGCCGATCGTGCTGAACTTGCCGAGATTGGGGTTGAACGGGTTGGACCTCCGGCCCGGGTGCTGATCGATGGTGTGTCAATGGGCGGGCGATTTGTGTTTTTCAAGGATCCGGACGGCGCTGTGCTCGAACTCGTGGAAATCGCAGGGATGAATCCTCCTGCTTGAACCTGGTGTTGAATCAGCGGGAAAACCTGGTGGCGTGGGTTCGGATCACTCTCAAGTTCGACAGGCTCCTAGTCATCAAGCTTGAGCTTGCCGGTTGAACCGAGATTGACTTCAACCCGGATCCGGGCTGCGAGGCTGGTTTGCCAGTCACGCTCTTCAGGCCAGTAGACAATGGGCCAGAACTCCACGAAAAACCACGGTCGCCCGATACTGCGACGGTATCGCAGCTGGATCGCAAACTGGTCATAACGATTCTGCGGATTGATGAGAAGATCACTGTCCCCGTACACCGATTCTTCTTCGGATTGACGACGCCACAACACCTCATAAGCCAGCGCGGATTGGCTGTCGAGCGTTTGAAATAGCGAGAACTTCTGCTCGAGCGTGGGGTTGTAACTGTGATTCTGGTAGTACTGAATTCTCGAGCGAGAGCGGAACAGTAAATCGTCGCTATAAGAACGATCGAATCGTTGTGCAAAATCGTTTCGCCATCCAGCACTGGCATAGTAGTAGAGACGATTGGTGGTTTGTCCCTGCCAGTTACCTGCTACCGGGTAGGTGATCCCAGCGTTCACGCGCGCGAATTCATCGACACCGCCACCCGCGATGCGCACCCCCAGATCGTAAGACAGCGCGATGTTGTCGCTCATGTTGGTCACCCAGCGGAATGCCACATCGTTGTCTTTCGAGTCGTCATTGGATGGCTGGCCAGATTCTTCGATATCCCCGTCGTTGACAACCAGACGCAACCGCTTCTGCAATCCAGGCATGACCAGTTGCAGCCTGATCCTCGGTGAGACATCCCAGCCGGCGTTTTCATAATGATCGGCATCAAGCCGAAGACGAACGCGAGAATCATTGTCCGCAAACGTCGCGTAATCGTCAGTGACAAAAAATGAGTCGATCTTGCCGACCAGGCGCTGGACCATTTTTTCAGATTGGCTATGGATCCGGTCGATGCGAGATGACTCATCCTGGTTGTTCTTTGGTGGGTTGTTTTTTTGCGCGTCGTTCTTTGGCGGGGCGGAGTTTGCGAGCCAGGTGACCGGCACTTCTGGATCAACGCCTGATGTCCCCGGGGCTTCGGCAACCAGACAGAGCGGAACCAGTAACAGGGCAAGGAACAACAGTCGATTCATGGGCAGAGCATAGACCGCAGGCGTCGGAAGTGGAACCAGGAGGTGACCGCAGACAAGAGGTGCCAGTAGATCAGCCGTATATCAAGCCTGACCGTGCGCAGTACTGGATCCAGGCGCTTGCAATCCAGATTGAAGCATGGTGACCAGCCCATCGAATGACGTTTGACCCATTTTCTGCTGGTTAGTGCCGCACCCACCAGCGTGCTGAAGTCGTGTGTGTTGACGAACACCATGATGAGGCACTGATCATGATGTAGTGGATCAACCTGTCGTCAATGGATGCCGCAATAGCCGCCTCTCAGAGACTTTCCACAAGCGACACACCGTGGTCGATTTGAACATGTCAGCACACAGATTTTCCGAGAAGCTGGCAAATTTGCAGCCTTCCTCCCGGGTTAAAGCTGCTGACATTCTGAACGTTTTAAAGCGAAGCGTCCGTTCTTCCAGGAAGGCCGAAACCTGCGATCGGCGAAACGATCGGTTGTTTCGTTAAACCATAACGTCCGACAACAGGGAGGCAGTTCAGTCTTGAGGCCTGCGAAGCGCCACTATAGACTGCGCGGCGCTTACAAAGAGACCAGAGCCGGATCATGTCACAAACCAAACTCGTCGCCGCTGTTGCCTTACTAGCCGGGACCGCCACTCTGGCGCTCTCGCTGCAGACTCTGGCCGCCGCCAAGAGTCCGCACGACTTCAGCGGCAGCTTGTCCGGGGAATTCAGCACTAACGAGGACGTAAACGTCGCACGCGCCTCTGCGGATCAGTGGGATTTTGCAAGCTTTGAAGATTTCGACGAGGCAGAAGCCGACGACGTCGAGTCGGAGGAAGAGACCGATGAATTCGGCGATGATTTCGACGACGTCGGCCTGGACGACTCCGATCTCAGCGAGGACGAATTCGAACTTGCCGTTGACGACGACGACGGCGACGGTGGCGACGATGATGTCGACAACGACGGAGTCGATAATGCGCAGGACCTGGACGACGACGAGGGTGGTGTTGATCTCGATCCCGTGACCGGCGAAGCTACCCGGAACAAGACGAAGTCTGATCGGGCGAGCGCGGAGCTAGGCCTCGCCTACAAGTACAGGTTCAACGGTGGCAAGGTGGTGTGGGGTTCGAACCTGCGCCTGGTGACCGATTACAACAATAATCACTCCGAAAAAAACAAGGACAACTACGCCTTCACGACCGGTCCCGAGTTCAATATCAAGAGCATGCGGCTGAAGATCAAGCCGGCGGTCTCCTGGCTGCGAGTCCACCAGGAGAACAAGGGCGAGGTCACCAGCACGTGGGTCGGAACGCTGGCCGTGGGTTACGAATTCAGCAAGGCGTTGGACTTCACCGCAGCGTACAACTATCAGGACCGCGACATCACCGACCCGAATTCACCTGACGCTGTGATCGACACCCTCGCTTTTGGCGTCGAGTGGACCGCCACCAAGAGTGACATTTTCAAGCTGCGCTACTCGCCCAAGGTTGAGGACTCGTCGCAGTTCACCAAGGATAAGGACGCAGACGGTTGGGCAATCTCCTACTCGCGGAAGCTGCCCTACAAGATGATCCTCAGTCTCGGTGCCAAGAACGACGCCACGGACTTCGATAAATTGGTTCCGCAGCGCAGTGATGACGTCCGAGCCTATGCGATCGAACTTGCCAAACAATGGAGCAAGAGCTTCGAGACCACTGTCGCTTTCGAAACACGCGAACTCGATTCCAACATCGACAAAAACGACAGCGAGAACAAGTCCTTCGTGATCTCAGGCAAATGGAAATTCTGAGTCCTGGCATCACACGGTCCGTCAGACCCAAGAATCCTTGGCAGGGTTGACCCGGCCTCGCGGAAGGATCGATTGGGTCAGCGCTTCAAGGGAGAGTAAAGCCCGGGATCCGCGAGGTTGACGAGTTCCATTTACTCCCCGTGTCAGCGAGGCCGGCAGAGGTTGCCGAAACGCCAACATCGACGAGAGAAAAAGCCGGAATCTCCGCTCAGGCCCCCCGGCTTATCCTGCCTACTCTTGTCTACGAACAAGCCGACTTGGCAAGAAATCGAACGAAACACCAAAACTGAAATACCAATGAATTCTGGTGCCCGGAGCCGGAATCGAACCGGCACGGCCGGATTAGGGCCTGGGGATTTTAAGTCCCCTGTGTCTACCTGTTTCACCATCCGGGCGGATGCGACTGCGGGGCGAGACGCGAAAAATGGTGCCCAGGGCGAGACTCGAACTCGCACGTCACTAGGACACTGGAACCTAAATCCAGCTTGTCTACCAATTTCAACACCTGGGCGAGCGCGGCATGGTACGGGTGACCTTCGGTCGTGACAAGGATGGGCGAAATCGATAGGCGAAATCGATAGGCGAAATCGATGCGTGGAAAGCGCGGGCACAGCAGCATCCGACCGCCATGGGCTATCATCAGTTCCGCCATCAGTCAGGAATCAAGTCATGGACTACCCCATCCACGGTTTTGTGCGGCCCGGGTTTGAGCAGGTGCGCGATGTTTTCGAACGCAACTTCACCGATGATGTTGACGTAGGGGCGAGCTTTTGTGTCGTGCAGGATGGGCAATTGCTCGTTGATCTGTGGGGCGGTTATCAGGATCGTGCTGGTACGAAAACCTGGAATCAAGACACCCTGGTAAATCTGTACTCGACCACCAAGGGGCTTGGTGCAGCTGCATTTGCGTGGGTCGTCGAAAAGGCTGGTGTCCGATATGACGATGAAGTTCGTCGTTACTGGCCCGAACTGATCGCAGCAAAAGATGGGCTGACCATCGGCCAGTTGTTGTCGCACCAAGGTGGAATCTGCGGTGTCGATACAAAAATCTCCGTCGAAGACCTTTACGACTGGGACAAGATGATCGACCTCATGCAACGTCAGCAACCGTATTGGACACCCGGCACTGCAGCCGGATATCACGCTATCAACTGGGGTTACCTGCCTGGGGAACTGGCGAAGCGAATCACGGGCCGAACACTAGGCGATATTTTCCAGCAAGAAATCGCCTTGCCGCTTGCCGCTGACTGTCACATCGGTCTGCCTGCGGCTGAACATTATCGAGTGGCGGACATGATTGGGCCCAATCACGCCAGAATTCAGCCGGACCTGGCGGCGATGATGGGCATGAAGATGCCGCCACTGTACTCGGTTGCTTTGCAGAATCCGTCGGTGCGTCCGTTCCAGGATGTTTCCAGCGCGGCCTGGCGTAGTGCAGAGATTGCAGCGGCCAACGGACAAGGCAATGCACGAGGTGTCGCGAGGGTCTACGGTGCGCTTGCGTCAGGCGGTGGTTGTGTCCTGTGGGCCGATACCGTTGCCGAACTTGCCAGGCAGGAAGTCGACGAGACACCGGATCTGGTTCTGGGTCGGGCTCTGCGCAGAAGCCCCGGCATGATTCTCAACACCGAACAGCAATACGGCCCGAACATTGCCAGTTTTGGTCACGCCGGAGCGGGTGGTTCGGTCGGTTTTGCCGATCCCGTGCGCGGGCTTGGTATTGCCTACGTCATGAACCAGATGCAGATGAATCTGAATGACGATACACGTGCGGGACGTCTGGTGCGGGCGGTCTACGCGTCGCTCTGATCAGCGAGCGGATCGTCGCAGCGCGTGCCCATCATTTGTTGCTGCAAATTTTCGATCACGAACCAGATCGCGGTCAGGAGACCGCACCTACACCTGAGGTGATGGGACCTCTTGTAGGAGGGGTCTCCTGACCCCGATGTCTTTATCGCGATCAGGAGATCGCGCCCACAAATTCTCGCTGCACATCGGTCACTCAATCTATTGCAACCGTATCCGTAGGTTGTTCGATCTGCGCCCCGCCGCGTGTGGCATTTCGCACCACCTCCAGCAGGCTCTCGATTCCAAAGGGCTTGATCAGATAATGATCCACGCCAATTTCTTCGAGTTTGCGTGCGTCGTGCGCCTGACTAAATCCGGTGATCAACACCACAGGCATCTCAGGTTTGCGGCCTTTGACAAACTGCGCAAGATCCAGACCGGACAGCATCGGCATAGCCTGGTCGGTGAGCAGAAGCGCAACGTCGTCCAGATGTTGCACCAGATAGTCGAGTGCCTTCGGGCTTTCGTTGAACACGACCGTCTCGTATCCCGAGTGCCGAAGGATTTCACCGAGAAAGCTGCTCACCGACACTTCATCGTCAACCACCACGATGCGTCCGGCCAGTGCGCTTGTGGATAACGGTGTCGTGGCGACCGGTTTGATTTCCGGCTCAAAAGGCAGATGCAATGTAAATCGTGTGCCCTGTCCGGGAACAGAATCCACACTCAGGTGTCCACCAGCGCTGTGTACCATGCCATCCACCAGCCACAGACCTATGCCGGTCCCCTTGCCGGGTTCTCGCGTTGTAAAGTACATCTCGAAGATGCGAGCCAGATCTTCGGGTTTTATACCGTGGCCCGTGTCTTCTACCGATACGGCGACGTGTTTGCCCGAAAAGCTCTCGCCGCAAATCTGACAAGCAGGGCAACGGTCGGACTGCGCCAGTCGCAGCGTGATGCGGCCGGTGCCGGTGATGGCATCACGCGCATTGATCATCAGGTTCATGACCACCTGCTGGAACTGCATGGGATCAAGGCGAACAGTTCGAAGCCCGGGTTCAATAAGTGTTTCGATGCGAATCGTCGATGGAATCGCGGCCCGCAGCATGCGTGAGACATCCTCGATGGCCTCGCCGATATCAACTGGTAGCGGTTCGCCGCGAGATGCGCGTGTGAACGTCAGCATTTGCGAAATCAGATCACGGGCCCGGTGCCCGGCGGTGACAACTTCCCGCAGATAGCCGTCAATTTTGGTGCCATCCAGACGATGGCGGGAGGTCAGTACCAGTTCCGCATAGCCGATGATACTGGCCAGAATATTGTTGAAATCGTGGGCAATACCACCGGCGAGCTGGCCCAGTGCTTCCATCTTGCCGGCTTGTTGCAACTGAAACTGCAATTCCTGCTGCTGCAGTTCGGCCCGTCTTTCCCGACTGCGATCACGCACCGTTGCGAGCATGCAGTCTTCATCTTCGAGTTCCAGCAATCTGGCGTTGATTTCAAGGTAGCGAGAAGTGTCCCCAAGCGTGCGTTCAACCGACAGGCTGAGGTGTTCAGGCGATCGGCGCAGCGCGTTGATGAATTCCTCGCGAGCAGCCGGGGAGGGCCACAAAAAGTGATCCGTCGTGCTGTCTGTGCTCTGCCAGCCGCGAAAGATCTCGTTGGCTTCCAGTACGTCCCCGCTGCCTGCTCTGGAGATGAACACCGCATCCGGGCTTTCCATCACCAGCGCCTGGAATTTGCGCTGGCTCTGCAGTTGTTCTCGCCGCGCTTGGCGTGCATCGGTGACATCCTGCAGCACGCCGTAGGTTCCTACAAATCGATCAGACGCGGCGCCCGGTCCGGGCCGATACAGACCTCTGGCCGAACACTGAATGAGTACGGTGCCACCTGTCCTGGAATTGACTTCGAACTCCAGTTGACGGGTCTTGCGGGATCCCTCACGCCGCTCATTGATCTGGTTCTGCAATCGCTCTCGAAGCACCGGATCTGTGAACAGTGTTTGCCAGGACTGACCTGCCAGTGCACGCCGATCCGCTTCAAAAACGTATTCCAGCTGATTGTTGATAAAGGAGAAGTTTCCTTCCTTGTCGAGCATGTACAACAGATCGGGAAAGGCATCGAGGAGGAATCGATTGAGTTCGTTGGTGCGTTCTTCACGCACCTGCATTGCGCTGTGCGACTTCTCCAGCTGCCACTGTTCCAGAGCACGGCCAACACTTCGCAGAAGCTGGTCCGGAGCGAATGGTTTACTGATGAAGTCGTAGGCACCCAGTCGCAGGAGCGGTGATACGGTGGTGTGGGCCTGTTCGCCACTCACCACGATCGCCTTGGTCGAGCGGTTTACCTGAACCAGCGCTTCGAGCAACTCGACACCGGTCATGCCTGGCATATTGAGATCAAGCACCAGTATCGCAGGCGGGTCGTCCTGAGCACGGCGCAGTGCCACGACCGGGTCAGTCTCGACCACCACGGAATGCTGATGGGCCATTAACAATTGACGTACGCTTTCCGCGTGGGCTGCGTCGTCATCGACCACAAGAATGAACGATCGATCGCTGATGATGCAGTCCATGCGAGAAATTGACAGGTAGTGTACTGTCCTTCGACAGCCGATTCTATTTGCCCCAATCGAGAAGACGAACGAGAACGCGCGCATGCAGGACTCATTGCCGTTGATCGACATTATGCTCGTGGCCGCTGGCTTCACGATTGGCGCCTTGGTGGGAGCGCTGCTGGTGGCCTGGAAGAGCGCGCAGACTCACTCGCAGCGTGGTGCCGAACTGGCTGCTCTTGAGGCGCGCTTTGCGCAGTTTCGTGAGGGTGTAGAGGCAAGAGATGTTTTCGCCGCCCTCGTCGCCGACCAAGGGCGGGACGCGCTGCGTAATGAATTCTCTGTGCTGGCCACGCGGCTGATGGCTGAGCAGGAACAGACGAATCAGACAGGCCTCGGACAGCTACTCAATCCCTTGCGTGAACAACTGCACGAGTTCAGACGTCGGGTTGATGAAGTCCATTCGACGGAAGTGCGGGATCGCAGCTCACTGCTCACTGAGGTCAGAAATCTACAGGTTTCCAGTGACCGGGTGAATCAGGAAACCGCCAATCTTGCCCGCGCGTTGAAGGGCGACAAAAAACTGCAGGGAAACTGGGGCGAACTGGTTCTCAGTCGAATTCTGGAACAGTCCGGTCTGCGCGTGGATGCAGAGTACTTTCTGCAATCAACTTTTCGTAATGATGCCGGCGACATGAAGCGTCCGGATGTCATCGTGCACCTGCCCGAGGATCGGCAGATCGTGATTGACGCCAAGTTGTCGTTGAATGCTTATGAAGCAGCCGTCAACAGCGAGGATGATCAGGAGCGGGATCGGCACGTTCGAACGCATGTCAGTAATCTGCGGGCGCACGTGAAAAAGCTGGCGGAACAGGATTACGCAAATCTACCTGGCCTCGTCGCGCCGGACTTTGTCCTGATGTTCGTGCCCGTGGAATCCGCCTTTGTGCTGGCGCTGCAGAGTGATGCCAATCTGGTCACCGACGCCTACAACGATCATGTCGTGATCGTCAGCCCCACCACATTGTTGATGTCGCTACGCATTATTCACAACCTTTGGCGCACCGAGCGACAGAATCGAAATGCTGACGATATTTCCCGCAGGGCGGGCGTGCTGTACGACAAGCTCCGGTTGTT
>JAYSTS010000354.1:0-1982 GCA_043719475.1 Gammaproteobacteria bacterium
GAATATGTCCGACCGGAAATCCGCCAATATTTTATGGAGTCGGACAGTGATGCGATTCCATTCTCCCGTGCGCAACGCTCGCTTGCGTACCAACGCGCCAAGGGTGTTGCCGACAAGCGTCCTTTCGGCACGCAGCTGAATGTCTATGAATCGCAATACGAGTGGATCAATCACTCCGTCGCGCCAACGCAAATCGACAGCCACGACTTTCGCGTGATGATTGGTGGAGACCAGTGCACAAAACCTTATTCGGCGAGCGTATTCAACATTTCGGCAATGAGTTTCGGCTCGTTGTCGGCGAACGCAGTGCTGGCGCTGAACGAGGGCGCACGGCGAGGCGGGTTCTACCACGATACAGGAGAAGGCTCGATCTCGAAGTGGCACCGCGAACGTGGCGGTGACCTGGTGTGGGAGATCGGGAGTGGTTACTTCGGCTGCCGAGACAGCAACGGTCGTTTCGATCCCGAGAAGTTTCGCGACAACGCGGCCAGTGATCAGGTGAGGATGATCGAGATCAAACTTTCACAAGGCGCTAAACCAGGTCATGGCGGCGTCTTGCCCGGTTCGAAGGTCTCCGGTGAAATCGCCCGCGCTCGTGGTGTACCAGAAGGGGTTGATTGCATATCTCCAGCAAGTCACTCAGCGTTCAGCACGCCCATCGAACTTCTGCAATTTGTCGCGACCTTGAGGGAGTTGTCAGGCGGCAAGCCGGTTGGCTTCAAGCTTGCCATTGGTCATCCGTGGGAGTGGTTCTCGATGGTCAAGGCGATGCTGCACACACAAATCCTGCCCGATTTTGTTGTGGTCGACGGTGGTGAGGGTGGTACTGGCGCTGCGCCCATTGAATTCTCCGACCATGTCGGCACACCCCTGCGTGAAGGGTTGATGCTGGTACAGAACGCACTCGTTGGGGCGGGCTTGCGCGACAGGATCAAGATCGGCGCGAGTGGCAAGGTGATTACTGCGTTCGACATTGCACGAACGCTCGCGCTGGGTGCGGATTGGTGCAATTCGGCGCGTGGTTTCATGTTTGCGCTGGGCTGCGTGCAGGCGCAGACCTGCCATACAGGGAAGTGCCCGACCGGTGTCACCACTCAGGACCCGGTCCGCATGCGTGCGCTGGTTGTACCTGAAAAGGCCGATCGTGTGCACGACTTCCATGAAACCACCATGGAAACACTGAAGGAACTCGTGACGGCGGCCGGACTCCATCATCCAGGGGAACTTGGTCCGGAACACATCATCCGTCGCGTTTCGTCGAAGGAGATTCGTTCGCTCGCCGGCCTCCACAAGTGGGTTCGCACCAACGATTTGAACCAGGGGATCTACCGTTCGCCAGTGTTCAAGTCGTTCTGGGAGCAGGCATCGGTGGAGAGTTTCAGTCCGCCGTCTTCGTTGTTGGCACGGCAGCGATCAAAGGTAAGCTAAGGCCTACGGGATGGGAGGAAGGACTCCATTGATCTCTCAGCCTTGTTGTGGGCTGATGAAATCAGCGAAGGCCAGGAGAAGCACGGTCCATGGACCAATGACAGACATCGTGCGCGCACTGGAGTGTCACGACAAAGCACTGGTGATCTGCCAGGGTTAGCGCATAGCCATACCTGGAAGCCGACCAGGAGTCGCCCCCAGCGACGGGTATGAAGTCCAACTCGACAACCTGACTGCCGTGCGGGAGTTGCTGTGATAACTCGGTGTGTAATTCCAGTACTCGCGGCAACGGAATATCGTGACGGAGCAAGATCATCTCATTGCCATTCGTTTTCTCTGCAAACCATAAAACGTCGCAACTGAATACGTCATCAGGTACCGCTGGTTTTCTACGCGCCCAGCAAGTCACTTCCGCGCGTTTACTCCAGGCGTCGAGTTGTTCATCGACGTCATACACAGAGCTGGTCGCGCTAAATCGGACAGTCGCATAAGTGGAATTGCTGCTCAACAATGGACGGAGGTCCAAAGGAGCAGAGATGAGAAGACCGAGACGC
>JAYSTS010000355.1:0-4150 GCA_043719475.1 Gammaproteobacteria bacterium
GCGTCTGCGAGCACGGTCAGACAAGTCGCTGAACGACTTTTTTTCATGATGATGGGTGTGTGGTAGACATCACTCGCACCGGCTGCAAACAAGCGCTGCATCAGCGGCTCGAACGCCTCTGGTGTCATGTCATCGATATTGGCTTCGAGTTTGAAGTGTGTTTCGGTGAAGTAGGTTTCGGTGAAGAGGGTTTCGGTTGATGTCGTGCCTACGGCTTCGTAGTCCCCGAGGACCACTCGCAGCACGTTGGGGATCACAAAGTCCTTGTGACCGATGCCGTAGCCGACTTTTTCAGGTGTGAATCGACCCTTTGGCAGGTACTCGCGGACGTTGGCCTTGAGGATTGCCGCGCCGGTTGGGGTAGTCGCTTCGCCCTGAACACCACCATAAGTGCATGGCACACCAAACATGATCTCCTGGGTGGCCGGCGCGGGTACCGGTAACAGACCATGTGCGCACTTCACTTGACCTGCGCCCAGTTCTACAGCGGCGCTGACAATGTGTTCCACGTCCAGCCACTCCAGGGCAATGGCGCTGCCGACGATATCGACGATGGCATCGATGGCGCCAACTTCATGGAAATGGACTTTCTCGATATCGATACGGTGAATCCGGGATTCCGCTTCGGCGATCTCGCGGAACATGGACAGTGCCCGCTCGGTAACGCCTTGTGAGTAACCGGCGTCGTTGATGATGCGCTGGATGGTGCTGTAGTGACGATGATCCTGCTGATCTTGCTGGTGAACCATCACCCGTGTGCCACCAATCCCCATCTTCCATGATGGCGTGACCTCCAGTCGAAACTGCCCGGACAGATTCATTTTGGCCAGCTCGGTTTCGAGGTGTTCCAGCGGTACGCCTAGATCGAGAAGCGCGGCCAGGTGCAGGTCGCCAGCGATCCCGGCGGTGGGTTGGTAGAAGAGGGTGCGCACGTTGGTCGTCCCGAGAATGGATCGCGCGATTCTACGCAGACCCGGTCAGGTCGTCGCCCCCGACAAACCGGGCGCTGATTATCGACCTGGGCGTCTGCTGCTCAACTCAGCATCGTGCCAGCTTCATCCGGGAAGTAGGTGTGCGAGGTTGCGGCCGCAATAAAATTCTCCTTAAGATGCGGCAGGTTCTGCATGTCGGCATTCACGGCGTCCAGGCCATTGGCGAGGACGTAGGCATAACTGCGCTGGAATGGCGAGAGCGAAGCTTGCATAAACGCGTCGCTGTATTGACCATCAAATGCGCTGGCGTCGCCTGCGCCTAGAAAATTTCGGCCGGCGAGGAAACGTCCGGCCTTCATGCCGATCAGACCCATGCCTGAGGTTCTTGCCCGATCAAACAATGGCCGTAGTGCCTGCATCGGAGGTGTGTTGGGGAGTACTTTTTTGGTTTCCCAGTCATACCATCCACCGGGCGTTACGGCGATCTGTGCCAAATCGAACCAGCCTGTCTCAATGGCCTTGGTGAGCACAGCTTCGGCATTTTGGTGAGTGCTCAGCCCGAGGAACGAAACCTTGCCGGCGGCCTTGGCATCCTCAAACGCACGATAGAGTTCTTCGCTACCGATCACCGCCGGATTGTTGGCACCCATCTGGTAGTAGGCGTTGACGTGCTCGACCCTCATTTCGAGGAGGCTTTCATCGAGTAGCGCGCTCCACTTCGTGGCAGCCGCGGCTAACTCGGCGACGGTTGGGGTTTCGTGGGGCGCCTTGTCAATCGGCACGATCGCCTTGGAGATCAGAAAGATACGATCGCCACGTTGTTTGATAAAAGGCGCGAGATGTTTTTCGGCCTGGTCATAGTAGTGTTTGTAGCCGACATCGAAGACATTGACCCCGGCGTCGAAGGCGGTATGCAGCAGGCGGTCCTGTCGACGGCTGGACAGCGCGGCACCACAGCCGAATACGAGACGGCTGCCTTTGAAACCGGTTCGTCCCAGCGTGCGATAGGTCATCTGCGGCCAGGGTGAGGCGAGCCCGGCTGCTTCCCGGCCCATGGCGACAGCGGCTTTTGCATCGCTACCCCTGAAGAGGGTCGTTGCGCTGACCCCGGCGAGGGTGAGGTATTGCATGAAGGTGCGACGTGAGTTGTTCATTTCCAGTCCCCGGTGAATCCAGCGGTGACTATGCACCGGGGTCAACCCGCTCGCAACCGCCTGGATCTACCAGATACGCACCTGCTCCGCCGGCGACAGATAAAGTAGATCACCGTCCTTGGCGCCGAATGCCGTATGGAATTCGGGAACGTTTTTCAGAATTCCGGTGACACGATATTGTGCAGGTGAATGGGAATCGGTCAGGAGTGTTTCACGCAGATATTCGTCCCGTGCCTTTAACCGCCACGCCTGTGCATAGGCGATGAAAAATCGTTGCTCTCCAGTCAGCCCGTCGATGATGGGTGCTGGGTAACCGGCCAGTGAAGTCCTATAGGCACGAAACGCCATGGTGACGCCGGCCAGGTCAGCAAGGTTTTCGCCCAGCGTCAATTCACCATTGATCGTGGCACCTGGTAGTGGTTGGTAGGCGTTGAACTGTGTGACCAGACGTTTGGCTCGGGCCTCATAACGCTCGGCGTCATCCGGTTGCCACCAGTCACGCAGCCGACCGGTGCCATCAAACTTGCGTCCCTGATCATCAAAACCATGGCTGAACTCGTGGCCGATGATGGCGCCAATCGCCCCGTAGTTGGCGGCGTCGTCGGCAGACGGATCAAAGAAGGGGGGCTGGAGGATCGCCGCCGGAAACACGATTTCGTTGGCGGTGGGTCGGTAGTAGGCGTTGACGGTCTGCGGTGTCATGCCCCACTCATTGCGGTCCGGGGCCTTGCCGATATGGCTAATGGCGAAAGCATGTTCGAATGCCGTGGCTCGCCGCACATTGCCGAGCAGATCCGTTGGCGATGTGGCGAGGCTTGCAAAGTCGCGCCAGACATCCGGATAACCCAGCTTCATCCCAAAGGCGTTGAGTTTGGTGATGGCGGCGGCTCTGGTTGTGTCACTCATCCAGTCGTTGCGCTCGATGCTTTGCCGATAAGCGATTCGAAGTTCTTCAACCAGTGCACGAATTCTGACCTTGGCGCTCTCCGGAAAGTGGCGGGCTACATACAGTTTGCCGAGTGGTTGACCTGCCAGTTGATTGATCATGGACATGGCACGCTTCCAGCGTTCGCGTTGCGACTGCTGACCACGCAGTGTCCTGCCCTCGAAATCAAAATTTTCATCGTCGATCGCTTTTGGCAGATAGGACGCGAATGATTTCAGCGTGCGCAGGCGCAGGTATCGCTTCCAGGTCTCGACATCATGGGAATACACGATGTCTTTCAAGGCGGAGAAGTAGGTATCCTGGGCCAGCACGAACTCGCCCTGCTGTGAGTAGCCCTGCGCTGCGAACCAGCTGCGCCAGTTGAGACCGTTGGTGTGTTCCCAGGCCGTGATGAGTGTGTATTTGTTGCGATAGATCCGTTGCCGATCGCGATTCTGCACCGGAGTCCACTGGTGATTGGCGATGACGGTTTCCAGCGCCAGCAATTTCTGCGCATCTACTTCACCATCAGGCCAGCCAGCAAGTTTGTAGAGGCGGGCGATGTGCGCAACGTAGGCTTCGCGCGCAGCCTTGAGCTTGGGCTCCGCCGAAAAGTAGTAATCTCGATCGGGCAGACCGAGGCCCGACTGCCACGCGTAGGCCAATACCAGATCAGGATTGTCGGCGTCGGTTTCCGTGAAGAGCCCAATGGGTGATTCGATACCTTGTACTGCCAGTCGGCCGAATGCGCGCCAGACGTCATCGTGGTTTTTCAGGTTGGCGATGTCTGCGAACAGGTCGTCCAGCGGTTTCAGGCCAGCGGCCTCGATAGCGGTCTGATCCATGAAGGCACGGTACAGATCAGCAATCTGCTTGGCTTCGCCTGCTGGCTTGGGCGCTGCTGCTGTTTCTTCCACCACAGTTCGAACTTGTGTTTCGACACGCTCGATCATCTGCTGGAAGGTACCATAACGAACCTGGTCGTCCGGGATCGGTGTGGCCGCGAGCCACTTGCCATTCACGTGGGCAAAGAGATCATCAACAGGACGGATCGAGGTATCCAGTTCCTTCGAGTCGAAGCCTGCCGCTGCGGGCGCAGGCGCCTGACTGATCTGTGAGCAGGCGGTTAGTAGCAGGAA
>JAYSTS010000356.1:0-10303 GCA_043719475.1 Gammaproteobacteria bacterium
CGCTCCCAGTGTGCCCGGCATGGGCATGTACTAGCTGACTGAAAGGTGTCAGCCGGAAGACGTGACTGAAACCGTAGCGAAGCGCAAGGGGCAACCTGAAGGAAGCGTGGAGCAAAGGGGCGGCCGCAGGAACACGAACAAGCAGAGAGGCAGGATGCGGGCGACGAGCGTGCTGGGAAACGCGAAGTCCAAAGGTCACCGAAAGACGCATCAAGTAGAGCTTGGCGGGATGTCCCGAAAGACCATGCACCTTACCCGGGGAGAGCCCTTCTGTGAGAGCGGAAGGGCAGTCAGCAGAGGCCATAGTAGTGATGAAGCCTGGTAATGCGGGTGGAGCGAAGGGCCGAAGGACTGAAGGCACTCGCCGAAGTCTTGCATAGGAGAGCGCATATCATTCTGCAACGAGCGGACGCGGTAATACCGACAGCTATCCCCTCGGCGGGCGAGGAAGACGGCGTGGATCGCCGGAAGAGTCGGCCCGTAGGATGAGTAGTGACCTGTGCAGCGATAGAGGAGAAGAGATGTGCCGACTATTCGATCACCCGCAGTATCGGTGATCGTTTGGCATCGAAATGTAGTTTGTTTTCGATGAGTCCAACCGCCGGATGCGGGTCCGCATGTCCGGTGGTGTGGGAGGGGTGACGGGCGCAATCCCGTTACCCCGACCCGATCTGGAGATCGCTCCCACAGGAAGTAGGAATCTGGAACAAAAAAAATCCCGCGCACCTTGAGGTGCGCGGGACTGGCTTGTTACCTCAACCGATAGGTTTCGGTATCAGTTGCTGTCCAGGCTATATCGCACGCCCAGTTTGAACATGCGGCCGAAGGCGCTGTGCTGGTACGGGTCGTAGTTAAGGTCAGTCAGCGCACTCGGTGGATCTTCATCCGTCAGGTTCATGACTGAAAGAGAGACGAACAGGTTTTCAAACACGGTCGTGTTGTAGTGCAGATCAAACGTCCAGTGGTCGTCGATCTTTGCGAGTTCCGGTGTGAACCGGAACGGGTCCGCCGGGGCGGCCGCACCGACCGGCGCTCTCAGGCTTGGATCAGCGTCCTTGTAGGAATCAACATAACGTGCGACAAGATTGACGTTATGGTTGTTGATGCTGTAGCGGGCGGAGAGGTTACCCTTCAACTCCGGGAGGGACTGGAAGGGGTTCAGTCCATCGTTCAGGAAGCCGACGAAGTCACCACCGGGAGCCAGCGTTACGCCGCCGATATCGACAAAGTCATCCGACTTGTATTCGAGCATGTAACTGAATTCCACACCCAGCGTGAGTGTACCACCCATGACTTCGCTGAGTTCGTAACGTGCAGTTCCGTCAATACCTGAGGTCTCGATATTCGACCCGTTGATGATGTTGACGACTGTCCGCTGCAGGTTGGCGGCATTGGTACCGAGCGGAAAGATGTGTGCACGAAGCGCCTGACAGTTTGTTGATGCGGCATTCGCACCGCCGTCAAAGCAGAGACCGTTGAAGTACGCTGAATTGATCTGCGGTGCACTCTCGGTCTGGAACGGATCCTTGAAGTCATAGCGCCACCAGTCGATGGAACTGTAGAAGCTCTCGGTCTGGAAGATCACTCCAAGGTTGGTCGTAACGGCAGATTCCGGTTTCAAACCCGCATTTCCCTGAATATCTACCGCCTTGAAGGCGTTGACCTGAGAAATGAACTGCAGCGAGGTCGTGGTTCCAAACAGGAAACTTTGCGGCGGGCCACGGAACGTGGTACCGGCTGAACCACGAACACTGAACTGGTCAGTGAGGTTCCAGCTGAAGGCGATTTTCGGGTCGATTGTCGAGCCGACTTCACCGCCGTAGTCTTCGAAGCGAAGTGCTGCCTGAACATTCAGGTCTTCCGTGATCGGCAGATTCAATTCGCCAAAGACGCCGTAAACGATCCGCGAGGTGGTGCGTTCGTCGCCAGCCGCAAGAAAGGCCAGTCGACCGGTCTGGGTGGTGCAGGCAAGTGAAGGGGTAAATCCAAGGGTGATCGACAATGGATCAGTCCACGGACAAGGATTCAGCTCACGATTCACGATGTCAGCAAGCCGAAGGTCGTACCGCTCCCTTCGGCTTTGTGCGCCAGCCGCCCAGCCGACGGTGCCGCCAGGCAGCTCAAAGCCGGTCATGCCGGAGAATATGGCCTCGAAAACCAGCAGTTCATTGGTCGCTTCCGACTCCGTGTCCGCGAACAGTGAATCCAGTAATTCCTGGCTGTTGGCGAGGTTGGGGCGGAAGTCGGGATTTGTGAAGCCGGTGACGACAGACTGTGCAATCGCGTTGGAGAAGGGGTTGTAGTACTGGCATCCGCCTTGCCCGTGGGTGCCGGCTGCATTGGCCGCTGCGCGATTGCAATTCGGGCCACCAAGGCCACGCATTGCGAACGCCATCTGTTCAATGAACATGTCCGACCCACCAAGACGACGCTGCCTTTCGGAGTAGCTGGCGCTCAGTTTGTAGTCGACTTCAACGGCGGTAATCGTACCTTCGAGGGCAGCTGCCAGCCGTGTGGTTTCTGTTTCACGATAAGACTCGAGTGGGCCACCACCGTTACGGCCGGAGACGCCAAGCGCACGCGCGATTGGAATCGCCGCGCCAGTTTGCGGCAGTGATGGATATTGTTGCCGCAGAGCCACGAGTCCGGGATGGTTTGGCAGGGCAATACGGTCTGCACCAAACAGCGATTGGGGTGGATACGACGGAGACGACTTCCATTCCGGCAGGTCCACCAGCGCGTACATGGCCTCGACGTGCAGGGTCGAATTTTCGCTGACATCAAACTCGAACTGGCCGAACACCTTGGTGGTTTCGGTCTTTTCGATCAGATTGTCGAAGAACGTGTACTGGAAACCACAGGAATTGATTCCGTCGCGGAAAGAGCCAAGCTCCTGGCATCGTGGGTCGAGTCGAACACCGACGCCCGGGAAAAGGATGTTGGCGGCATTGGATATGCCGGACCATCCGCCTTGCGGGTTTTCGGAATAGGGCAATATTGCCCAGTCACGATCCTTGATCTGCAGTTCCTTGCGTTCCGCATACTCGCCAGCAACCATCACTCGCCAGCGATCACTCTGGTGACCCCATGCAACATTGACGTCGAAGTCGCCAGCATCGTCGAGAGTCTGATAATTGCCCCCGAATTCGAAACCATCCAGGTCCTTGCGGGTGATGAAGTTGACTACACCACCAATGGCGTCGGAGCCGTAGAGTGCTGCCGCGCCGTCCTTCAGGATTTCCATGCGACCGATGGCGAATGCAGGAATGGCGTTGACGTCCACACCGAGCGATTCTGTGCCAACGTGCCTTCGACCATTGAGCAGAACGAGGGTTCGTGCCGAGCCGAGACCCCGCAGGTTGATGGTGGTCACACCTTCGTTGGCCTGACCACCGTTGGTTTGGAACTGGTTGGTTTCGCCGATGGTTCCACCGACAATAGTGAGGTTACGCACCATCTCGGTAACCGATGGCATACCAACGTCTTCCAGATCCTGTCGCGTGATTACATCCACCGGCAGTTCTGCGTCCTCAGGCGTGCCCTTGATGTATGAACCGGTGACTACAACTTCTTCTATGGCGCCTTCTTCAGCGAAGGCAGACGTGCCAGCCAGCAGCGTCGCCAGAACGCTCAAGCGCCCGACTTTATGAAGGATTTTCAATCTTTACCCCTATTTATCACTTGCGTTGACTCGAACTCGAAAAGGACCGACTTGGTCCATTGCACGACTCATCAATCCGGGATGCGGCCCATGTACCCAAGATTCGGCTTCAATGAACATCTCTAGTGGGGAGGATAGCTTTGTATCTAGTGGGAAACAACCTGCAACAAAGACTTGAGGAGAGGGGGCTGGTCGTTCGACGATCTGGGTATGGGAGGTGGTAGGGCGTGGAAGGAGAGGCAGCTTCGGTTCCAATCCGCTACTACGCATGCCCGAGTTCTGCACACGAGACGTAAACAGACCACTGTAAACTCTATGCCGAGCCATATTTTTTCGGTGGGCATGTATGCAGCAGTTTTGGCCTCGGGCTGGCATGGGGCTGGGCACGGGTTGAGGCAAACGGCGGCGACTGCCAATATCCATGCATGGCAGATCCCTTCGGTCTGTTCAGAAAAAGGAGCTGATCAGTGTCCTTGCAAACATGGGTAGCCAGCCGGGTCATGAATCGGCTGGCCGGTCTCGAGCACGAACGGAAGGTTCACGCTCAAGCTGAACGGACGCGGGCTGGCGGACCCCATGTCATCGAGTACTTCCATCAGGTTGACGACCCATATTCACATCTGACGGTGCAGGCACTGGCGAAGATCGAGTCGGCTTACGATGTTGTGATTGTGCCTCACCTGGTTGGTCCGCCAGCGGACTGGGCCGCGCCCGAACGGGAACGTTTGCAGGCTTATGCACGTGCAGATGTCCGGCGGCTGGCTGCTCGTCATGCGCTGGACATGGCACCGATGGACACACAACCCGATCAGGATCAGATAGACGCCGCCAACACGTTGCTCGTTTCTGTTCTGGCGTCCGATCACTTTTTCGCGCAAGCCCAGAGCGTTGGTGAAAAACTTTGGTCCGGTGTTCAACTCGATCACGGTCACCATGCCGATACCGGCGCGGCGATAGCGGCGGGGGAAGCACGACGAGAGGCGAACGGCCATTTCATGAGCGCAATGCTGTTCTACGGCGGTGAGTGGTACTGGGGTGTCGACCGGCTCCATTACCTGGAACGGCGCCTGATGTCGCTGGGGGCTCGCGCACCTGAGGCGCTGCTCTTTCCCTGCCCGATGGAATTGGAACAGGCGCCAACAGGTTCCCTTAGCGGTGCGACCATCGAGTTCTTTTTATCATTTCGCAGCCCTTACACATGGCTGGCCGTGCCACGCGTGAAGAGCCTGGCCGATGCGTGGGGTGCAAAATTACGCCTGCGTTACGTGTTACCCATGGTGATGCGCGGGATGCCAGTGCCGCGCATGAAAGGGCTGTACTTTGCTCGCGATGCAGCCAGGGAAGCTCGTCGGATGGGTCTTCCATTCGGACGGATAGCCGATCCGGTGGGACGACCGGTTGAACTCGGTTATTCATTGTTCCCCATGGCTGAGCGAGAGGGTAAGGGGTACGAGTGGTGCGAAGCGTTCATGCGAGCGGCCTGGTCGGAAGGTATTGATGCAGGCAGCAGCGCAGGGTTGCGCAGAATCGCGGGGCAGGCGGGGCTCGACTGGCAGCGTACCAAAGAGCATCTGGATAGCCCGGAGTGGCACCCCGTTGCAGAGGCGAACCGTGCGGCAATGTTTGCGCTTGGCCTTTGGGGCGTGCCATGTTTCAAGGTTGGCGATGTGGCCGTGTGGGGGCAGGATCGCCTTTGGGTCGTCGACGACGAGCTTCGTCGGATAGTTTCGAGCCAGTCGCCCTGACGAAGCACAACTTGGTTTGAGAATCCGCCGTAAAATCATCAAGGAACTAAATACCCATGACTTCTGACCCTGAAATTATTGTCCCGCCGGCAGAATCAGTTGCTGACAAAGAGACAGACGGACGACGTCAACGCAGTGAACGCAGTCGTGATCAGATCATCGAGGCGGTACTGAAACTGATCAGCGAAGGTGATTTTGCACCCAGTGCGGCGCGCGTGGCGCAGCGAGCCAGGGTGGGACTGCGAACCGTGTTCCGTCACTTTGAAGATATGGACAGTTTGTATCGCGGCATGACAGAACGGGTGGAAGCCCGAGTGATGCCGAAGGTGACCGCGCCGTATGCTGGCACCTCTTGGCAAGCCGTGTTGCGTGAACATGTCAGCCGACGGGCAGAAGTGTTCGAGGAGATATTTCCCTACCGGATCGCAGCGAACCTGCGTCGTTTCCACTCCCGCTTCCTGATGGAGGACTACCACAAGAACACGGCGCTCGAATCTGCAACGCTGTCTTCGATCCTGCCTTCAGTGATCAGGACTGATGCCATGCTGTTTGCTGCGCTGGAGCTGCTGCTTGGGTTCCAGTCCTGGCGCAGATTACGTCAGGACCAGGGTTTTTCTGCCGCGCAGGCAGAGGCGGTGATTCAGCAGGCGGTGGAGAAGCTGGTGAGGGATGTGTCCGTGTAACTGCCCGCCATCCTCGCGGGTTCGGGGCCTCCGCGCTGAAGGCCTGGAAAGGTGAGATTTGTCTTCGTCACTAATCGGGTGCGGTACGCGGCGTGTGCTCAAGACGACTATCATGATCAAAATCTGTTGCTGACACAGGCGTCCTGTTGGTCGCACAGCGGATGAAAATGGGGCACGGCGATGACGATGGGTAATCTCGAAAAGTCAGCGGTTTGTCGTGGGGTCGGCAGACGGGGAATTTCCGGATGAATGACCCGGAACGCCTCCTGCATCTTGCTGACCGGTTCGATATCGAAGATCCCCTTTTTGCTGACGACTTCGAAGCGACACTTGCGCATCTGGTCTCGAACTGCCCGGTAGCGCACAGCCAGGTCGGCCCTGGCGGGTATCGCGCATTGAATCGTTATGCTGATGTGCGCCGCTGTGCTCAGGACTGGCGTACGTTCAGTAGCACCGACGGTTGGATGCTGAATCCGCCCGAAGGCAACATTCCGATTCTTCCGGAGGATCTGGATCCGCCGTACCACTCGAACTGGCGACGTGTGCTCAATCCGTTTTTCCGTCTGGAGTCGGTTGTTGCCCTTGAAGCTCAGGCGCGCGGCTATGCCAGGCAGCTCGTCAGTCGATTTGCGCGGCAGCGGCAGTGTGAATTCATCGCTGATTTTGCGGCGCAGCTGCCGGGGTTGATTCTGTTCAAGCACCTGTTGATCGTTCCAGTGGAAAAACTGCCGGAGCTATTTCTGGAAATTGAACGTTATTCCTTTGGTCCGGTTGCGGACAGGGCTGCGGCGTTCGGTCGCGTTTATGGGTTTCTGGAGGCGCTGCTGCGAGAGCGGTCTGAAGCGGTGGACGGTGATAGTGAAGATCTGCTGGGCATGATCCTGACCGGGGTCGATGATGTACGCGGACAACCCTGTGTATGGGCAGACAAGGTTCATACGGCACTCGATGTGGTATTTGGCGGTCTGGCCACCACAACCCACGCCATGGCAGGTGCGGTACTGGAACTCGCGCGAGATCCGGAATTGCGGCGCACGGTGCTCACTGTGCCCGGTAAACTTGATGGCATGGTAGAAGAGACCGTACGCATGTACGCGCCGGTCGTCGCGGTGGGTCGAACCGTTCGTGCGGATGTATCCGTTGCAGGTGAACAGTTCAGGGCAGGGGATCGCATCGCGCTCAATTTTGCGGCGGCTTCCCGTGACCCTTCGGTCTGTGAAAATCCTGGCGTTTTTGACGCGGCGCGTAAGGAAATCGTTCACACCGCGTTTGGCGTCGGCCCGCATCGCTGTCTGGGTGAACACCTGGCTCGCCTGGAAATTCGGGTCACCATCGAAGAGATGCTCCGCCAGATCCCGGACTTCGAACTGACACCTGGGGCTAGACCACGCTATGAGAGTGGTCAACTGCGCACCATGACGACTCTGCCTCTCTCCTGGTAATACGTCCTGGTAATACGAACAAGCGGTTGTTATCGACTCACGCGGATCAGCGTGGCGAGTGCCCGTTCACCAGACCGAAGCCTTCGGATTTCCAGGCCAGCAAGGTCAACAATTCATCAGACGCGCCTTCGAGTACCCACGGGCTCAGCGAAAGGAACCAGTTTTCCTGGGTGCGGTAAATCGGACGTGAGTACCAGGCGAAGAGGGCAGCCCGACTGGACCCGGTGGTTCGATTGGCGCCAGTGCGATGCCACACGCGACTGTCGAACACAACCATCGTTCCTGCTGGGGCGATAATCGGCACGCTCTCGATCTGGTCGTCAGGCCCAGGCATGCAGTTTTGCAGATGACTCATCGGCACCACTTCGGTGGCGCCATTGGTTGCGGTGAAATCATCCAGCAGCCAGGACACGTTGCATCCCTGAGGTCGAGCCGGCCAGGGTTCCGGAACGAAGATCTGGTCGGCGTGCAATCGTCCCCCTTCGCTGCCCGGCAGGGCGATATTGGCCGACAGGTTGCCAAGGAGCGCCGGCCAGCCGAGTGTCGACTTCACTAATGTGAGCGCTGCCGGATGCTCGACCAGGTTCACGAACACCGGATCACGACTGAGCACATTCCAGACCCGGTGGTTCCCGCTCCCGTAGTCGAGGCCAAAACCATCTTGCCGGTTACCACGTTCGCTGTCTTGTCGGGCAGCGCGATAGAGCGCGGTGCGAGCGTCGGTGAGTTGATCTGCGGTGAGCACATTCGTGACCAGGCAGATCCCGTGTTCGCGCAGATCAGACTGGGCGTGCTGCAGGTTGGCCGTTGCGGCCGGCAAGGTCATGACCGCGGTACTCAGGACGCTTCTTCCACCCCGGCAGGATCAAGACGAATGAAGCGGCGCGGTGGAAAGCCTGTCAAAACCTTGAAGAACAGTCCGAGTGGTCGCGCAGCGTTGACTTTGTCTCGCTCCGAACCCTCGACCTCAGTCGCTACGTAGTCACCTTTGGCACTGTTGACCTCGACCTGGACATTCGGGTTCGCCAGGGTCTGACGATACCAGCTGCGTGGCCAGTGATTCACGGCAACGTAGAGTGTGTCTTCGATCTGGATCTTCGACAGCACACGATCTTTCTGTTCACCGGCAGTGTTCGTGGTGGTGATGATCAATGTGCCTTCGTTGGTAGGCTGCGAGTAGCCGAGAAAGGTCTCGAATGCCGCGACCAGAATTGCATAGACCACGAAAATGCCCACCAGCCACTTCATTGCTTTCATTGTTTGCTTCCTTCATTCGCGATGCAGGGATCTTACGCGCGCCGGCTTGATTCGTCAGGCTGTTCGCCACCTGACAGGCGTGTACAGTATCGGTAAGCGATGATCCACAAGGGGAAAGCATGTCACGAGACTATGACGTGATCGTGGTGGGGGCAGGGGCTGCAGGTCTGGCGGCCGCACTGGGTGCCAGTCTCGGTGGTGCCAGCGTACTGGTGATGGAAGCGGACAAGCAGGTTGGGGGCTCCTCACGACTGAGCGGTGGCCACTTCTATGCCGCAGGAACGACTGCGCAGAAAGTGGCGGGTATTGAGGGTGATACTGCGGACGCCATGTACGAACACTACATGACGTTGAATCAATGGCTCGTCGAGCCGTCGGTAGTCAGACGCTACTGTGATCTCTCTGCGCCTACGTTCGAGTGGTTGATGGGCCTTGGGGTCGAGTTCAAGCCTGAAGGCGTCTATCGATCTGGTGTGAGTTCAGTACCGCGAGGCCATCGCCCGGAAGGTGCCGGTGAACGGATTGTCGAAGTGCTGCACGGGCACTGCGGGTCACGCGGCGTCGACTTCGTATTCAATGCACGAGTCACGAAACTGCTGACGGATGATGATGGCCGGATCCGAGGCATTCAGAGTGGAAACGACGGCGCCACCGCTGGTGCAGTGATCATGGCGACCGGTGGATTTGGCGCGAACAAGGAACTGCTCAGTCGTCACTACCCACAGGCAGCCAAGGCCGATAACTGGTCCTGGTATATCGGTACGTCAATGGCGCAAGGGGATGGCCTCACCCTCGGACAGCAACTCGATGCAGATATCGCCGGACATGATCGTGGACTGCTGCTGGTAACACCAGGCTTCAGCCGCGATCTCGAAGTGCTGCTGCCGGGCTGGATCGTCATGGTGAATTCCGAAGGTCATCGATTTGCTGATGAGACGTCGCCCTACACGGTACTCGGCGGGCTCATCCAGAAAGAAGGCGGACATGCCTTTGCCGTGTTCGACGAAGCCGCACGCGCAGCAGCCAAGCCTAGTGCCATTTCACGTGCCTACTGGGTCAACGAGGTACTCGAGGCCAAAGCCAACGAAGGTCGTATCGCGCGAGCACACACGCTTGTGGAACTCGCGAAAAAGATCGGCGCCGATCCGGCCGTGCTCGAAGGCACCATCGCGCGATACAACGCTGACTGCCTGGCAGGCAGGGATTCGGTGTACTTCAAGGACGCAGCCTCTGGCATGAGCCCGGTTGTGTCGCCGCCGTTTTACGCAGCGGAAATCAGGCCCGCGATCATCTGCTGGACGGGCACAGGTCTGCGTATCGATTCAGATACCCGAGTTCTGCGACGTGATGAGCGCGCCATACCAGGACTGTTTGCGGCAGGAGAGACGGTCGGGTCGCTGCACGGTGATCGTTATATCGGCGGCGGTGGGTCGTACGGGCCGTGCGTGGTGTTCGGCAAACTCGCCGGCGAGAACGCCGCCAGCTATGTGAAGACCCTCCTGTAGGAGCGGTCTC
>JAYSTS010000357.1:0-10223 GCA_043719475.1 Gammaproteobacteria bacterium
CCGATCAGGGGAAGGTGCAGAAACTGCGCAAGTGCTTCATCAGTCATCCGTGGCAAGTTCTGGCTCCGTGAGTAACACCGCGTTCGGGATTAGAGTCAATTGATCAAACAAGCACAACACCCGATCGTTGGGAATTTCAGAGCCCAACTATTTCCGGAGGTGTCCGGAGGCGCCCTGAATGACGCGTGCTGTATGACACCCGTCACGTCGACATGTTCGAGGGATTCAAACGGGCGAGCGGCTTGGTTACAGTGAGGGTCCAGTCCTGTCATGCTCGGACACCTGCATGACCCGAACATGCTCCATTCAATCAAAGTACAGGTAACTTGTCGTGCCTAGGAAGACTACTGAGGCAACGCGCCGTAGCGCGCCTGCTGTGAAATCGAAGCTCCCGACCAGGAAACGACCGAGCTCCAGGCATGTTTACCAGTTTGGCAAGCGGACCGACGGTAGTTCATCCATGAAGAATCTGCTGGGTGGCAAAGGTGCCAATCTTGCCGAGATGGCCGCCATCGGCTTGCCGGTGCCACCGGGTTTCACCATCACGACCGAGGTTTGCACGTACTTTTACGAGCAAGGTGGGGAGTACCCCGCATCGCTTCAAGCCGACGTGAAAAAGGCTGTTGAGACGATCGAAGCTCAGCAGGGTAAGAAGTTTGGAGAAAGCCTCAACCCGCTGCTGTTTTCCGTCCGCTCCGGCGCGCGTGAATCCATGCCCGGCATGATGGACACCATTCTCAATCTTGGCCTGAACGATGAGACCGTCGAAGGGCTGGCCAGACGATCAGGCAATCCTCGTTTTGCGTATGACTGCTATCGACGTTTCATCCACATGTACGCGATGGTGGTCATGGGTGTCACGGCGACTTCGGAGGCCCACTACGATCCGTTTGAGGTGCTGCTGGACGAGATGAAGGCGTCGACCGGTCAGAGTGAGGATGCTGGTCTTACGTCCGCGAATCTGAAGGAACTGGTTCAGCGCTACAAAAAGCTGGTCAAGCGGCGCAGCCGTCAGGACTTCCCGCAGGATGTGTATGCGCAGTTGTGGGGGGCGATTGGTGCTGTGTTTCGTTCATGGAAGAATGAACGCGCAATTATTTATCGACAGCGTTACGGCATTCCCGCGGAATGGGGAACCGCCGTCAATGTCCAGGCGATGGTATTCGGTAACCTAGGCGATGAGAGCGGGACAGGTGTGGCCTTCACACGCGACCCAGCTACCGGCGAAAAGGTGTTGTACGGGGAGTACCTTGTTAACGCACAGGGCGAAGATGTCGTCGCTGGGGTGCGGACGCCCAAGGCCATTGCGCAGATGGCTGTAGAGATGCCCGACAGTTTCAAGGAACTGCTTGCAGTGCAACGGAAGCTCGAGAGTCACTTCGGCGACATGCAGGATTTCGAGTTCACGATCGAAGATCGCAAGCTGTTCATGCTGCAGACCCGCAATGGCAAGCGGACCGGAATGGCGGCGGTGCGCATCGCGGTTGAGATGACGCGCGAAAAGCTCATGAATGTCCGAACCGCGCTACTCAAAATTCCGGCAGAATCAATTGATTCGCTGCTGGTGCCGGTGTTTGAAATGAAAGCACTCAAGGCAGCGCGATCCATCGGCAGAGGATTACCGGCAGGTCCTGGCGCGGCTTCCGGGAAAGTTGTGTTCTCCGCTGACGCGGCCGATATCGAAACTCGCAAGGGACACCGGGTGGTGCTGTGTCGCGTCGAAACCTCCCCTGATGATCTGAAAGCGATGTTGTTGTCCCAGGGCATTCTCACCGCGCGTGGCGGTGTTTCCTCGCACGCAGCACTGGTGGCCCGGCAGCTGGGCAAAGTCTGCATCTGTGGCGCAACGGCAGTGTTCATCGACTACGTCACCCGAACGTTGACGTCAGGTGGCGTGACCCTGCACGAAGGTGATGACATCTCTATCGACGGCAGTACCGGCGAAATCTATGCAGGCATCATTCCGAGTGCGCCATCGGAAGTGCAGCGTGTCATCAATGGTGAATTGAAAGAGAAGGACAGTCTCAGCTTCACGCTATTCAATACGATCATGGGTTGGGCGGACAAACATCGCCGACTGAGAATTCGCACCAACGCCGATACGCCGGCGATGGCGACGCAGGCGCGTGCTTACGGCGCCGAGGGGATTGGTCTGTGCCGTACTGAACACATGTTCTTCGAGGATGATCGCATTGGCTTCATGCGCCAGATGATCCTCGCAGCCAATGAAGAACAGCGCCGGCTGGCGTTGGCCAAATTGTTACCGTTTCAGCGTCGTGACTTCGTCGGTTTGTTCCGTGCCATGCAGGGTCTGCCAGTGACGATCCGTCTGCTGGATCCACCGCTGCATGAATTCCTGCCGCACGACAATGCGGTGCGACGTCAACTGGCTCATCAGTTGGGTGTCAGTTACGACTTCGTTGTCGAGCGTATCAAGGCACTGCATGAAGAAAATCCGATGCTTGGCTGCCGAGGCTGTCGTCTGGGTGTGCTGTATCCGGAAATCACCGAAATGCAAAGTCGAGCGATCTTTGAGGCCGCCGCACAGGTCACCAAAGAGCTGAGCAAGAAGGGCAAAAAGGGCCTCGCGATTCGTCCGGAGATTATGGTACCGCTGGTCGGCTTCAAGGCAGAACTGATGGACCAGGTGGCCATCATTCGTCGGGTCGCCGATGTGGTGAGCAAGAAGTCCGGTGTAACCATCGACTATCAGGTGGGTACGATGATCGAGGTGCCGAGAGCGGCGATCACTGCTGAGGAAATTGCCGAGGTCGCCGAGTTCTTCAGCTACGGCACCAATGATCTCACCCAGATGACCCTGGGGCTGAGTCGCGACGACATGGGCTCCTTCTTCGAGCAGTATCGACAGAAAGAGATCTATCAAAGCAATCCGTTCGCGAGCATCGATCAGACCGGCGTTGGTCGGCTGATCATCTATGCCGGTGAACGAGGTCTCGTTGCCAGACCCGACCTCAAGCAGGGTGTGTGTGGTGAACATGCCGGTGATGCAGCATCCATCGACTTCTTCCATCGCGCCGGGCTCGATTACGTGAGCTGTTCACCAACCCGTGTGCCCTCGGCACGACTGGCTGCGGCGCAGGCAGCGTTGAAAGAAGCCTGACTCGACCGCCCTGCGTTGTACGGTCTCCTGTGGGATCGGTCTTTTGTAGAGGCGGTCTCTTGTGGAAGGTCTGTTGTGGAAGGTCTCTTGTTGAAGGTCTGTTGTGGAAGGTCTGTTGTGGGAGCGGTCTCCCGACCGCGATTGTCGTAGTCATCGAAGATCGCGACATGGGCGCGCCAGTGGCCCACTAGCCCGCAACGCGCAAGAACTTGCCCCTGAGTTCCTCGACCGCTTCCCGGTCCAGTTGAAGGAACTGGGCCAGGAATCCTTCGATACTGCCACCCATGCCTTCCGCGCACGACCAGACGGCGTCGAGGTACTCCGGGTGAACCGTGAACACATCCCTGAAGACTTCTGCATCGTGGCCGAGACTCTCGAGTCCGTGATTTTTCGCGAATGCTATTTCGCGTCCAGCATAGGCCTGGGCTGAAAGCAGATAGTCCTGGAAGATCGTTGCCTTGGGAACGCCCAGCGCGGCCAGCAGCAAGGCGGAAGCCACGCCTGTCCGATCCTTCCCTGTGGAGCAGAGCATGAGGACCGGATCACTGGAATCCAGCAAGATCCTGAACAGAGACCGGTGCCTGGGGATCGCTTCACTCAGCATGCTCTCGTGCATCCTGATCATCTCTGCCTTGCAGTTGACCTCTTCCGGTTTCAGTTTGTGAAGGGTCTGCAGATACGGCCCCATGCTCCCGTTGGATATGCCCAGATGGACATGATCGATGGGCGGACGGCAGTCTACGGATATCGGCTTGCGATCTCTCTCGGCCTGCGTACGAAAGTCACAGATCGTCCGGATGCCAAGTCGTTCGAACAACTGTGCATCTTCGTCCGTTGCGAGTTCAAACCAACCGGAGCGAAAGAGGAGATCTCCCCGCGTCAGTCGACCGTCAGCCGTTGCATATCCCCCAAGATGGCGGAAGTTGAATGTGTTGCTGATCGGGAGGAAGCGCTTGCTCGTTGTCATCATGATAGGAGATCCAAATGACTTATAGTGTTGCCGACGGACGAATCAACTACCCGGAATCTGACTGAGTAGCTGATTAAATTATTAAATAGTACTGGAAAAGCACATATTCGATGGAATCCAGACACAAAACGACGGCGGTTTCGCAGAGTACAAGAAGCAGTGGCAAAACCAACGGCAAAGCCAGCGACAGGGGAAAGGGGCGCCCCCGCTCCAGTGGCGCGACGGCAGGAGATCCGCGCGAGGAAATCCTGCGTGCTTCGGCGAGGCTCTTCTCCAGTAAGGGCGTCAGTGGAACGACGATTGCACAGATCGCGGAAGCTGTCGGCATCAAGCAGCCATCGGTCTACTACCACTTCAAGGACAAGGCGCATATCTTTGACGCGCTGGCGGACTACGTCGTCAATGAATCCGTGGCGTTCGCTTCGGTGGTAGTCAGGAAGCACAGTTCGGCCGCCGACGGGTTGCATCACCTCCTCAGCTATCATGTTTCCCGGCTGGTCACTGCCCCTTATGATTTGTGGTTCATCGTCACCAGGTCGAACGAGGCCGTGCAACAATCGAATGCCTCGATCAAGGCGCAGGCTTGGCGTCGGGCGGTGGCGAAGCTGGTGCGGGAAGGAGTGGCAGCGGGAGAGTTCTATCCAATCCGTCGGCAGGTCGCGATAGAGATGGCGGTGAGTCTGGTTCATGGGGCCCTCGCCCTGGCCCACCAAGGTCTCAAGGTGGATCCCGATGAAATCGCCGGCATGTATATCAGGCTCCTCGGCAAGCATTGGCCACCAAAACTTCTCCTCAAGTAGTACCTCACCCATCAGTGGGATATCAGTTTACATATCTATATTGATATAGATATAGTTGCCGGGAAACGCGGATCGACAAACTCGTCCGAAGGCATTTTCACGGATTCTCCTGAGTGCGCAGCTGCGCCCGGTGTGCAGATTTCCGCTACGACATTCCCGACGAGAGCGGTTCAGGGTCGTCCGTGCCCTTTCAAAGAATGCGACAAACCATTGAGGAGTGACGATGCCTGAACTTACTACGGTCGATCTTCGCCGGACAAAGGACAACAGTCTGTCTCTGTTGGGAGGCAAGGCCGCCAATCTTTGTGAACTGATCGCGGCAGGGTTGCCGGTTCCGGTAGCCTCCTGTGTGACTACGCATGCCTACAGGGCGCATCTGACCCAGAACGCCCTGTTGGAAGGCATTCGCGCGCAATTCGCCGGTGTCGACTACACCGATGTAGTCGATCTGGATGCGAGATCCGAACGAATCCGGGCAGCGATCACCGGTGCTGGAATACCACCTGAGGTGGAGCGTGATATTCGTTCGGCCTATGCGTCGATGGAGTCTGAACTGGGTCAGAACGTAAGGATCTCGGTACGATCCTCGGCGACTGCGGAGGATCTGCCCGGAATGTCGTTTGCCGGACAGCAGGATACGTACCTGGAGATCCAGGGCATTGATCAGGTTCTGGATTGTGTCAGGCGATGTTGGGCCTCCCTGTGGACCAGTCGGGCGATTGCCTACCGTAACCAGCAGGGTATCGGCCAGGAAAATATCGCGCTCGCCGTGGTCCTCCAGCAGATGTTTCCATCGGAAGTCGCGGGAATCATGTTCACTGCCAATCCGATCACCGCCAATACGAATGAAGTGTTCATCAATACCAGCTGGGGCCTGGGCGAGGCTATCGTTTCTGGCCAGGTCAATCCCGACCAGTATGTGGTGACCAAGCGTGACATGGCCATAAAGCAAAAAGTCGTCAACACGAAGAAGCTGATGACCGTTCGCCGGCAAGACGGATTCGGAACTGAAGAAGCCGAAGTTCCGGTGCATAAGCAGGATGCCGAAGCCATGTCTGACTGGCAGATTCGAGAGCTTGTCGGCATCGGCAAGCGAATCGAAGCCCACTACGGATTTCCGCAGGACATCGAGTGGGGATATGCGGATGGGCGGTTCGCGATTCTACAGTCCCGGGAGGTGACTGCGGCCGACATCGATTTCTGCGACGGCATGGAAGCCTGGCAAACACCGGGAGCCATGGAAACGCTGCGGGATGAACGATGGCTGTGGTCCCGAGCCTATTCGGATGAAGTACAGACGGGACCCTCGACTCCGTACTTCTACTCCATCCTCGAAAATGGCATGACACGGCTGAAGTGGTTGTTCCTGGAACTCGTCGAGGCCGAGGAGTGGCTGGGGTACGGAAAGCAGAATTTTCAGGACATCCCCATGTATCGATGGTACGGCGCTCGGGCCTACTACAACGCGCAATTCGAGCGCGAACGCATTCGTCGATACATTCCTCCGTTTGCCCGTGATGAAGCCGCACTCTGGATCTTCCCCGCGAAAGAGCGCGAGTCGGTGAAGAACATGAGTTTCAACTGGCCGCGATTCATCTGGCAGATGCTGAAGCTGCACGTGACCAACCCAAAGGTCTCCCTCATCGAAACACCGCAACATGTCTTCGAGAATCTGGAGAACTGGGTGAACTACACGCAGTCTGTCTGGGACACCGTGGACGTTGACAAGGCAACGGTGACAGAAATCTTCGATACAGAGATGCGGGCGCAGGGCAAGTCGGAGTTCGGGCTCAACGTCTGTCTGCCGTTTACCATCTATCTCTACGTCCTGCCTGCGGCGCTCAAGACGCTGTGCAAGAACCTCTTCAACGATGACGGCACGATCTACAACAGCCTCGCGGGTGGACTCTTTACGAAGACGAGTGAGGAGAACGGTGCTGTCTGGAAGCTTGCGCAGCACATCAGGGCCTCCACTGCGCTGAGCGGTCTCGTTGCAGGGACTGAAGACTACTCAATGATTCTGCCGGCGATGGACGGGTTCGAAGAAGGCATCGCCTTCAAAAAGGTGTTGGGTGAATTCATCGTGAAGTACGGCCACCGGGGAGGTGCCGAGCGTGATCCCATTCACTACAGGTGGCGGCACAAGCCGGAAATGGTCTTTCACTCCGTCGTACCGATGCTCAAGCTGGGTGAGGAAGACGATCCTGTGGCCCGTGAGCAGGCTTTGCACGACCGGATGCTGAAAACAAAGGCTGAGTGCATCGAAAAGTTGCGAAAGTACCCTTTCGGTGGATTGATTGGCATGGCCTTCAAGTGGTTCGTCGCGCTTGTTCAGGAGTACTTCTACTATCGCGACTTCGAGCGCTTCTACAACGACAAGAACATGTCTCGGCCGAGAGATTTCCTGACCGCAATTGGCCGCAAGTTCATTGCGCGTGGCTTGATGCAGGTGGAGGAGGACATCTTCTTCCTGGGCAAAGAGGAGATCAGGGCGGTCGACCGGGGTGAGCTGACGGCGAGGGAAATCGATCAGAGAATCCGCTCGCGCCGTCGTGTCTATCAGCGTTACGCCACGACCGAGCCACCGAAGTATGTCCGTGGATGGGAGGCTTTCGATGACGACATGGTTGACAGTGAAGGCGCGCTCAAAGGGATCGGCGCCAGCAACGGCGTGGTGACCGGACGTGCCCGGGTTTGCAGGAAGCTGGATGAGATCCGAAAGATCGAAAAAGGCGACATCCTCGTAACGGTCGCGACCGACCCGGGCTGGACCACGGTGTTCTCGATCATCGGCGGTGTGGTGGTTGAAACCGGCGGAGTGGTTGCACACGCGGTCATGATCTCCCGCGAGTACGGCTTGCCCTGCGTGGCCAATCTGACATCGGCATGCAACCTGATACCGGATGGCGCCACGATCACCGTGGACGGTACTTCAGGCCGGGTGCTGATCCACACAGACGACTAGCAAAACAAAGCGGCTACGCGGCAGGTACCTGCATGATCTTGCTGCGGGGATATTGACGTAAATGAATGGACGGCACTCTGCTAGAGATGGCTCTAAACAAAGACATGTATCGAGGGATGGACGATGGCTGAGAAAAGAACCTGCCCTGTGGAAGGCATCATGGAAATCGATTTCAACTCGGAGCCATTCCTTACCGAGTTCAAGGAGCTGTATATGCAGATGCATGACAGCGGTTGTCCTTTTGCGCACTCTTCTGTAGGCGACCACTACGCCGTGGCTTCTCACGGGCAGATCATGAAGATGTTGCGGGACTACGACATGTGGAGCAGCAAGTTCGGCCCCGGTCTCGGATACCAGGAAGGCGAGGGCGTCCTGGTCAGCGTCGATCCTCCGCAGCACACGTTCGAAGTCAAGATCGTCGCGAACGCTTTCTCGGCTTCCTACTTTCAGTCACTGGCACCGGAGATCGAGGAATTCGTGAGCCAGCAGATCGCAAGCTTCTACAAACAGGGTCAAGTTGATCTGCACGAAGCGCTTTCGGTGAAACTCCCGCTGTTCGTCATATTCGCAATGCTTGGAATTCCTCTGGTGGATGAACAGGGAGACAAAACACAGTCGGCGAGGGACTCGATGCTCGCGGGTGTCGGGCTGATGATGAAACCGGCGGATCTGATCACGCAGGAGATCATCGAAGGGACGATTTCTCTCGAGCAAACGACCCGGGCCGGATTCATTCGGAACATGTTTATCAGTCACCTGGCGGTCTGCAAGGAAAAGCTGAAGACCGGCGAGTTCCACCCTGACTCCAACATTGTCTGTCGATTCCTCACGACTGCTGGAGATGATGGAACCTACCTGTCGGATGAGAAAATTCTCGGGTTCTGCTCTTTTCTGCTGATCGCCGGTAGCGGAACCACAACCATCACGCTCTCCAACCTCATCTATCGCCTGCTCTCCGAACCCGAGGAGTACGCAAAGCTTCAGGCAGACCCAAGCCTGATTCCGCTGGCAATCGAAGAAACGCTGCGCCTGGATTCTCCGGTACAAGGGCTGTTCCGGACGAACAACAGGGAGACAGATCTCGGTCCGATTCACCTCAAACAGGACTCGAAGGTCATCTTGCTGTGGGCAGCGGCGAATCTGGATCCCGATCTCTTTTCAGATCCGTTGAAATTCAGCCTCGACCGGGATCTTGCGAAGGTCAAAAGGCACCTGTCCTTCGGTTACGGTCTGCACTTCTGCAGGGGGGCAGTGCTGGCTCGACTGGAAGCAGAGATTTTCCTCAGGCTGGTTCGTGAACGGCTACCCAACCTTCGGCTCGCCGGTGAGGTCTTGCCGGAGAAGCGCATGCCTGTCCTGCAGGGAATCAGAGCGCTGCCAGTTGCATGGGATGTGGCTTGACCTGGTCCGCCGCCGCTCCGCACAGACAAATATTTCAGCTGCCGGCAAAACGCAGCATGAACAACGAAGCGGCGCCGGTGGGAGTATCTAGCCGACCCAAAAGCCCAAGAAGAAGGGTTGTACACGAAGAGGGATCCATATAAACGGTCTCTGACCGCGAATGGCATTGGGGTGGCTGGAATTCGCGATCAGGAGATCGCTCCCAAAACTTTCCAGATCGCGATCAGGAGATCGCTCCGATCAGGGCCATCAGCTTGATCGCAGCCTCGCGCAGCTCCCGCTTAAGGATCTTGCCGGACGCGGTTCGAGGTAAGGGTTCGCCAATCATGCGGATGTAACGAGGAACTTCGAAGCGAGCCAGGTGCTGGCTGAGGAATTCGCGCAGGTCGTTTTCGTCGAGTGGCTTGTTCACATAGATTGTCGCACCGACTTCCTCGCCAAGACGTTCGTCCGGCACGGCATAAACGGCAGCCTCCAAGATATCGGGATGCATGACCAGCGCCGCTTCCACCTGCCCGCAACCAATGTTTTCACCACCACGGATGATCAGATCCTTGATGCGATCAACGATGAAGAGGTATCCCTCCTCGTCGAGATACGCGACGTCGCCGGTACGGAACCAGCCGTCTTCAAACACTGTGGCGTTGACCTCTGGTCGATTCCAGTACCCTGTGAAGAGAGAAGTGCCGCGGATCAGCAATTCACCACGCTGTCCTGCAGGGAGAATATTGCCTTGTTCGTCGAGCACCTTCAGTTCAAGCACTGCCGAGCAGCGACCTGAACTGGCGGGACGATTCAGATAGTCCAGACCGCCGATGCCGGTGCCGATGGCATTCGTCTCGGTCATGCCCCAGCCAGTCCCCGGCAATGCCTTTGCAAAGGACGCTTCGATCTGACGAACCTGTTCAGGTGCACGTGGCGCACCACCGCCGCCAACCGACAACAATGAACTGAGGTCTCGTTTCG
>JAYSTS010000358.1:0-10219 GCA_043719475.1 Gammaproteobacteria bacterium
ATGATTGCTTCGTGAGTATCGGGTTCGGAAGTCATGACGGATGCTTGAACGATTTGAGCTGAGGATGGTCTCAGAAACAGGCACAAAATGGACTGTTGCACGATGAAATCACGATCTTCTCTTTCGGCTCCATCAGTTTTCAGGACGGGTCGTGGGTTGCAACGGCAGCGCAGAGCGATGTTCTCACTGTGCGTTGTGCTGTGCTGTGTCAGTGCGCCATTCGCGTTGGCATCGCAAACAACGATCCAGGGTCCTGAATCTCAGGTGCAACTCGTGGAGCTCTTCACCTCCGAAGGATGTAGCAGTTGTCCGCGGGCCGATGCCACGCTGGTCGAATTGGAGAATCATCCGGATCTTTGGCAAACTTTCGCGCCAATCGGCCTGCATGTGGACTACTGGGACCGATTGGGATGGCGCGATCGATTTGCCACCGCCGGCAATGGACAATGACAGAGGAACTACGCGCGTGCCGGTTTGGCCAGTGGCGTCTATACCCCTGGTTGGTTTGTCGGTGGTCAGGAGTGGCGTGGCTGGTTTACCGGGCAGTCACTGCCAATCGGTAATCTAACTCAGATCGGCAGTCTCGGTATTGTGATTGATGGCGCTCATGTCCGAGTTCATACCGCCAATGCGGGGCTGTCGCGCATCGCAAGACAGGTACACGTGGCCATCATCGGGGCCGGTCTTACCTCTCGGGTTCGGCGCGGAGAAAATCGAGGTCGGACGCTGAACCACGGGTTTGTAGCGTTGGCACAGGCCCAGGCTGTATTTGCATCAGGCTCAGGGGAGCTGGATCTGCCAGAGGCGGACAACGATGACATTCCGACGCGTCGAGCCATAGTGGCCTGGGTGACCCGTGGTGACAATCCAGTACCGTTGCAGGCTGCTGGTGGATGGCTCCCGTCGGGTGCTGCACAATAGCGCCACGCGCCACGCTCGGTGGTCGATCGACAAACAAGGATACGTACATGAATGAGATCGGCATTTTCAATGTCACCGTACCGGTGTTCACCGGCATGCTCGACCGTATGAGCGCCTGGCTTGATCTGGCTCAGTCCCACGGCGAAGAGCAGGGGATCGATATCGATGTGCTGCTGCAGGAGCGGCTGGCACCGGACATGTTCACGCTGCTCGGTCAGTACCAGTTGGCGACTGCATTTGCCAAGAATGCCATGTGTCGGCTGGCCGGCCAGACACCGCCAGATTTCCCGGACATTGAAAAGACGGCCACCGATGTACGTGCTCGAATCAACCGTGCACGGACCATCGTGCAATCAATGACCCCGGCGATGCTGGATGGCGCGGCGACTCGGGAGATCACCATTCAGACCGGTCCGAACGATCGCACTACGTTCAGCGGCGAAGACTATCTGCTGAAGTTTGCGCAGCCCCAGTTCTACTTCCATGCGTCTATGGCGTACGCGATTCTGCGCCACAACGGTGTAAAACTCGGCAAGCGGGATTTTCTGACCATTGGTCGGTAGCACGCATTGATCCACGCTTCGCACGGATGAATCCAACGGGCCGGTCGGATGAATCCAACGGGCCAGCGGGGTGAATCCAACACCGCAGCTCAACGGCCGGCTGTGTGGGCGCGACTTTTGCGGCAGCAAAGGGCGTGAACACATAGCTGGTCCGCTGCAGCAACCGTTAGCCTTGATTCGACAATAATCGGTAACGCTGCAGGCGCACAACGCACACGTCGCCCCAACGATTCATCCTGTGCGCGATTTTCGAGATGGACCGTTCCAAAAATCGCGATCAGGAGATCGCTGCCACAGACATTGGGTATCGTGACTTTGTGGTCTCTTGTGGGAGCGGTCTCCAGACCGCGATTTTCGGGATCATCGAAGATCGCGATCAGGAGATCGCTACACGCGCTGTTACTTGACGATTCATTTCTGCTGCGATACCGACCTTCTCTCCAGTCAATCGTTCCGCAGCGCTTAAATACCCTGCGCAGCATTTTCGGTTGCGTAATTTTTGTCCAATTGAGGTTAACCTTCGCCGAATTTTAGGCAGCGAGTTCAACCTTCACCTTACGGCCGAGACGCGCCTCGAGAGTAATGAGCATCTCAAGGCTGAACTTTTCCCACTTTCCTCGCACGAGATCCGACACCCGAGATTGACTGACACCAAGACGGATTGCGGCTTCCACTTGAGTTAGCTTTTCACGCTCAATATAGGCGCGTAGATCACTCATGAGATTTGCGCGCATCTGAAGCACCGCAGCTTCTGCCGGCTCAAAGCCGAGATCAACAAAGATGTTCTTCTGGGCCTTCTTACGTCGCTTTTTCATAGGCCTCTACTACTTTGTAACGCGCCTTGGCGAGTTCAATGTCTGATTGACGAGCTCTCTGGGTCTTCCTCTCGAAAGCGTGCAGAACATAGATTGCACGTTCGAATTTGGCGACATAAACGATGCGCCACTCGCCTTCCCGGTGTATTCGGATTTCCATTGCACCAGAGTCGACGACTTTTAAAGGCTTCCAATCCGATGGTCCCTGTCCCGCTTGGACGAACTGGCGTTGGAACCCAGCGTCCCGACGGGCTTCAGCCGGGAAATTCCTGATTTCATCTTGACTGGAACCCACGAACCTTATGACCTTCCCGATCAAGAATATATAAATTCATGGATATTCAATCAAGGGGCACGCTCTTTCCTCCTAAGGAGGCTAACGGGCTAGTCGGGAGAACCCAACGCATAGCGAAGCCCAACGCTCACCGAATTGGATCGTTGAGTCCTGATTTCCAGATCAGCGCCTGCGGGGTCCTGCAGACCAAATTTGCCGGTCAGCAAGTATCGATAGTCGGCGGTGAAGTGCAGGCGTGGAAACACCGCGATATCGACACCGAGAATCGCCTGAGAAGCGAATGTCGTGTCATTGTCACTAACGATCCGCGCCCGTTCTTCCACGGCGCCGCAAACAAATTGCCGACAGAATGTTCGAGTATCGACCGTGTAGTCGGCCCGCACCATCCCGACACCCACGCCGACATAGGGGCGAAGTGATGAACCCGGAAAAAACTGGAAATAGGTGTTCATCATGAGCGTGGACATCGACAGATCACCATCTGCCTGGTCTTCGCCGATTGAGCCACTGGTCTCGAATACCAGAACGGAGTGTTTGCGGTATCCACCTTCAAGTTCGACACGCAAACGATCACGCCAGCTGTAACCCACTGCCACGTTGGTGAGTGGCCCGATCTTGAATGCATCGAGTACTTTTTCTGTGCCAATGATTTCTGCATCTTCGGAAAACGCACCACCGAGATTTCCCGCCAGGTACCAGCCTCGCATAGGTTCTGTTCTCGGTGCAGGTGAAGCAAATCTGCCACTGTCAGCGGTGTGTAGACGAAGGTGCATCCACAGGGATTGGACGCCATAAGCGTCCTTGAAATCCGCACCGGAAATCTCCTGCAATTGCACAGACGGGGCCTGCAGGAAGCGGTAATCAACGGCGATGTCGAGTCGGCGGCTGATGGGCACCGTAAAGCCGGCGATGAATTGCCACGCCAGCGTCGAATCGTGGTCGTGGATGATGTCCTGCCGCGGGATGTTGATGGGTTCTTCGTCTATGCGCGGAGTTGAAAACCGCAGCGCGACATCGCTTTGACCTAACCCCAAGCCAATGTACGGACGCAGGGCGAGACCGACGTCGAAATCCCGTACCACATTGAGCATGAGGCTCGTGGCGTGAATCGAATCAGCTTCATCGGAGTCGGACTCTACTGCGGCACGTGATGAATAAAGAATTTGTGGACTGTTATCGTTGACGGAGCGTTCGAACTCGATCCGCCAGTCATCCATGAAGCGCATGCCCACGGCTACGGTTGGCTGGAATACTCCCTGGTCGAAATTCATCTCGGCGCCATTCGAGTCAAGTTTCACCCCGTTGGCATAGTCCCAACCGGCACCCGCGCTCAGATAAAACTGGTCGATGAGATCGGCGCTGACTGGTGCCGAGCATACGGTGGCCAGTAGGCAACCCAGCGCCCACAGCCCGGGGCTGTGGTTTGTTCGTTGACAGGCAACCACCGTATCGCTTGTTTCTTTGGCGAATGTCTGGGGGAAAATAGTAGGGTTCTCCTGGATAGTCAGTTCGTCGACAACCGCGCTCGTGCGGTGCTGGAGGTGATAGGTGGGCGCTGGGTAGGGGCGCTAGAGTGCGCAGATTGCCACGCACTCGCTGCAACTGCTAGCGCCTCCGGAGCTTCCGGGCCTGATCTACAGTGAGTGTCGAATTAGTCGGTAAACCAATCGCAGTGAAAGGACCGGTCGCGGGACTTGTCGCGTCCCGATTCGTTGACGATTCCGCAATGTCCAGACGCCAGGCAACATCTCGAATAATATCCTGCCGCTGAGCTTCGATTGAGCTGGCAGGTCGGGGGGTGGTCATGGCGCGACGCGTTCGGCGAGATGCGGCAATTCTGCTACCAGCGATCGGTAGCCAGCTGATTGTCTCCACCGGTCTGTTCGTGGTTCCGTTTACTGTGTTGGCGCTGCTGCACGGCGGTGGATTTGATGAGCAGTCAGCGGGCTTTCTGGTAAGCGTTGAGGCACTGGCTGCATCGATAACCACCATTGGTCTGTCTGCATGGTCGCTTCCGCGTTCGCGGCGTCGTTTTGCACTCTTTGGGGCCGCGTTGCTGATTCTGGGCAATGCCGTGGCCTGGGCTGTCATGAGTGGCTCGCACCTTGAACTGCTCATCGCCGCTCGCCTTCTGGCAGGGATCGGCGCGGGTATCGTCACTGCGGAGGTGTCGGCGGTTGTGGCTCGCTGCCTCGATCGCGAGCGCATGATTTCCATGCTCTCGATCGCCGCCGTACTCAACGGTTCACTCTGGATCTACCTGATTCCGCATGCTCCCGAAGTGGTTGGGGATGGTGCGCCTTATGCGGCAATGTTGATCGGTGGTGTGCTGGGTCTGGTGTTGTTGACACGACTGCCGTCGCCGGCGTTTCGAGCACCACGCCAGCAGGCCGCGCAACTCGCGTCGAGTATCGACGGTCGACTCGGAGCCGTCGTGTTGCCTGGTGTGCTCTTTACACAATTGGGACAGGGTGCGTTCTGGACCTTTGTGGCCATCTATGGCGCGAATGCAGGCCTGGCGGAACAGGATATTGGTGGCCTGTTATCGGTAATGACCCTGCTGCTGCTCGTTGGTGTCGTCGGTACTGCTGCGCTGGGAACGCGGCTGGGAAGATTCCTGCCGCTGTTTGTGCTGACGACCATCAATGTCATCTCTATTGTGGCCATCACCTACTCGAATGATCCAACCCTCTACGTGATCGCCAATGTTGTGCAGGCGATTACCAACCTGTCATCGCTGGTGTATCAACTGGGACTGGCGGCAGCCATTGATCGCAGTGGTCGTGTTTTTGCTGCTGCAAACGGGTTGGTCGGGCTTGGCAATGGTCTGGGTGCAGCGGTTGCCGGCAGCATTGCCGTTCAATTCGGAGCCGCAGAGGTTGGTGCAGCAGTCGTCGCCTTTAATGTCCTGGCGCTTGGTTGTTATGCGCTGATCCGGATTGGGGTAACCCGAGAGTTCATTGTGCTGCGTGCATAGTGCCCAGTGGCATTTGCATCGAAGCAGTCGGCAGGTCTTGCGACCCACCGACCGTTTGTGCCGATCAGACTGATATCAGAGCAGATCGCCACCACAGGCGCCCGCCGTCGTGCCGGTTGCCTTGAACGCCTTGATGACGTTGCGTCCCGTGGTCCAGCGATGCACCTCATCCGGCCCATCGACCAGACGCTGCGAACGGATATGGGTATACCAGGCGGCCAGCGGCGTATCCCGCGAATATCCCAGAGCACCATGCAACTGAATCGCCGTATCGACCACGTGATGGACCATGTTGGCGAGGAACACCTTGGCGATGCCGTTCTCCTGCCGGATATCCATCTTGTTTTCGGCCTTGTAGGCGATATGCATCAGCATCAGGCGGGCGATGTACAGCTGGCTTGCGCACTCGGCCAGCATAAACTGCACGGCCTGGCGCTCATCGAGCTTCTTGCCAAACGTTGAGCGCTTTGTGACGTGTTCCGTCGCCATGTCGAGGGCTCGCTGGGCCATCGCGACGTTGTGCATACCGTGCCGCAGGCGTCCATAGGCCAGCCGGTGCTGTCCCATGTTGAAACCATTGCCTTCACCGCCCAGCAGGTTTTCTGCAGGCACTTCGAGGTTGGTGATTTCAATTTCCGAGTGCCCACCGCCAAGAATGTGCGACAGGGGGCCTTCGAGCGCCATCGTCTTGATGTCACGCTTGATCTTGTAGCCTGGATTCGGCAATTCCACGAGAAAGGTCGAGAACTGCTGATGGCGAGGGGCGCTTGGATCGGTCTTCGCCATCACCAGGGCGATATCGGCAACACTGGCCGCTGACGAGAACCACTTCTCCCCATTCAGGACGTACGCGTCATTGCCACTGCGCTCGGCACGGGTCTGCATGCCTGTTGCATCGGCGCCGGATGCCTTCTCGGTCATCGAGTAACAGATGCGCTTGTCGCCGTTGAGCAGCGGCTTGAGAAACTTCTCTTTCTGGTACGGTGTGCCGTGTTCGAGCAGGGTCAGCATCGTCGCGTCGTCAGGACCTTGTGTGTTCATCGACAGCGCGCCGAGATAACTCTCGCCCAGTTCCATCTGCACCAGTGCGTTGGCCAGCGGTCCCAGACCCATGCCGCCATGCTCTTTGGGTATGAAGGGACACCACAGCCCCTGCGCGCGGGCCTTCGTGCGTAGTTCTCCCAATACAGTCTTGTAGTCTTCGCCGGCCAGCAGACGTTTTTCGGCGGGGATGCATTCGTCGTGTACCCACTGTCTGATCCGCACGCGCATCGCCTTGGCTTCTGCTGGAATGTCGAAATCAATAGCCATCTTATCCTCACCTGAAGGTTGTGTAGTTCCCGCGCCTATAGTGCGACATTCTGGCCGACCGGACCACCTCCGATGAATGGGCGCCACCAAATGGCAACAATCACAGGCATAAAAATAGCGTCCCCATTCTGTGACGAATGCGCTGAACCAGCGAATCATGGGACAAGAACTTGAAGATGCCGGGACAAGCACCATGCCGGAGGCCGTTATCACGATGAATCTGGACGCCCGCGATATCTTTGCCGAGCTGCTGGATCGACATCGCAAGATCGTTTTCAAGGTTGCCCACAGTTATGCATGGCATCCCGAAGACCGGGCTGAACTGTCCCAGGAAATTGCGCTACAGCTGTGGCGGGCGTTTCCGAAGTACGACTCCAACCGGAAGTTTTCGACCTGGATGTACCGGATTGCTCTGAATGTGGCGATCTCGTTTGTTCGCGACTACAGCGAAAAAAGAGCGCGGAATATTGAGTTCGATGAAAGGCTGCATGACCAGGTTGATTCCGAATCTGACGATTCTGAGCAGGCGCAACAGATCGCCGTTCTGAACCGCATCATCGCGCGGCTCGATCCGCTCAATCGTGCGCTGATGCTGCTTTATCTCGATGAGCACTCGAACGCCGAGATCGGTGAAATTATGGGTCTTACCGAGACCAACGTGTCGACCCGGCTGAGTCGTCTTAAACAACGCATACGAAATGATCTGGCGTGAGTCTCAAACTGGTGTCGCCTGTGCAAACGGAGAAATGAAATGACTGATGTCCTTGAGCTGGATGATTTGAAAAACGCCTGGCAGAGCCTGGATCGAAAGCTGGATCTGCAAAATGCGTTGTTGCTTGACCAGGCGCGTGAAAAGCGCTTCAAGACACTTGGCCGTCGTTTACTGCCGCTGCGTTTTGGCAAGGTCGTGCAAATGCTGTTCGGTGGGCTTCTGATTTTGCCGGCAGTGTCCGTCTGGACTGAGCTCTGGGATGGGAGCCTGCTGTTCTGGTCGGGGATAACCATGCATGTTTATGGTGTGGTGTTGATCGCTCTTGGGGGCATCATGCACGCTAAACTCAGCGAGCTTGATCGCGGTGAAAGTGTGCTTGAAAACCAGAAGCGACTCGCGCGGGCGCGGCGTTTCCAGGTGCTCTCAGGGATGGGAGTCGGGTTGCCGTGGTGGTTCATTTGGGTACCGTGCAGTGCGGTGGTTGCTTCCGCAGTGGCTGATGTTGATATCTATGCCAATGCACCTGGACCCATGGCCTGGATGTTTGCCGGCGGTGTTGTTGGATGGGTGCTGACACTCGTGGTTTATCGCTGGGCTGTGCAAAAACCGCAGTGGGCCGCGCGCATGGAAAGTTCAGCGGCCGGTCGAAGCCTCGATCGGGCCCGTGAAGTGCTCGACGAGCTGAATGCGTTTGAGCGAGATTGAGTCACCCCACGGTCGTTGACGCAGGCGCGCAGCTCGGTGAGGTCGTCAGCGGTGATCAGGCGCGCATTGGCACAGAGACCATCACGTTTAGAGTGAGTTCGAATCCCTTCCAGTGTCATGCAATGAGTTCGCCTGGATGTGGTATCCGTTCGACCAGCGGTAAAACAACGGGTGCGTACAGCTCGGCAAATGCCGGAGCGACGCGGTGCTGATCCAGGTGAGCCTGTGTTTCCCATCGTTCCACGAGAGTGAAATGGCGTCGATCACTCAATGACTGGTAAATTTCGAAGCGGCGACATCCGGGTTCGGTTCTGGCTGCTGTGGTCAGTTGGCAAAGGACCGCTCTGACCTTGTCGACATCGGCATCCAGTTTTACAGTGAGCATTACGTTCAGATAGATCATGCCTCTTCCCTGCGCGAGTCACATTGAGAGTCGGATGATATGGCAGCCTGCGTGGTGGCGACACCCGATATGGTCAAACATGACTGCGGGAACTGAATCGGTTCATAACTCTGGCGGACGGAAGAATTGAAAGCGTGAGGTGATCTGGCTACGCTTGTCACGACTTCTTTCACTTTCACTTTTTACCTTCAACAAGGGGACTCCCGTGCAAGCCATTGCATACCGATGCGGGTTCGATCTCGCATTTGTCCTTGGGGACCGTCGGGCAGCGCGAGTTCGTTTGTTGCTGTAAACGCACAGAGTCGCTGCACCAGATATCAATCCGTATTCGATTGCACTGAAGTGATCCTCTGTGCTGACTGAGGTTGCTAGCACATGGGTGAAACATGTCTCTGATTTCTGTTCTCGAGGTTTCCTATCAAGCCGGCACCAAGCGGCTGTTTTCTGATCTGTCGCTGACGATTGACTCGGGTGATCGGGTTGGTCTGGTCGGTCACAATGGTTCCGGCAAGTCCACACTACTCAAGCTCGTGGCCGGTGAAATCGCAGCGGATGCCGGGCGAATCGTTCGTACGCGTGGCCTCAAGGTCGGCATGGTGGAGCAGTTTCTGCCGGCTTCCGTTGAAGTCATGGTCGCGCGGGACGCGATCTTGCAGTGTTTGCCAGAAGATCAGCGGATCACCGATGTCTATCGGGTAGACACGCTGCTGGAAGAATTGGGGTTCGACGACTCAACGGCAAGCCGACCTCTCGCGCAGATGAGTGGTGGCCAGAAAAATCTGGTGCTGTTTGCGCGTGCGATCATCGCCGAACCGGAATTCCTGTTGCTGGACGAACCCGGCAATCACATGGATTCGCTCGCCATGGGGCATCTCAAACACTATCTGCAGAACGGCGATGTTCCCGCCTTCCTGATGATCTCGCACGATCGTGACCTGCTGGATGCGGTGACGGACAGAACGCTGTGGCTGCGCGACCTGCGTTGTTACAACTTCGCCATGCCTTATTCGCAAGCCCGAACTGCGTTGTCCGAACTGGATGAGGCGGCGCGTCGGACGCGGGCTGCCGAAGACAAGGAGATCGAGAAGCTGCGCGAAAGTGCCAAGCGCATTGCTGGCTGGAGCCGCATTCATGACAGCGAGAGTCTTGCGCGCAAGGCCAAGAGCATGGAAAAACGTGTTGAGCGCATGGCGACTGAAGTGACTTTTGTGAGTGAAGGATCAGGTCTGTCGCTGAAGGTCGATACCGGTTTCATGCAGGCGAAACAGATCTTCACACTCGATCATGCCGGCATCGTCGCACCTGACGGGCGACCTCTCTTCAATGTCGACGAACTGACGTTTCGACCTGGCGATCGCATTGCACTGCTCGGCATCAACGGCTGTGGCAAGAGCAGCATGATTCGGGCACTGCTGGCCGCGTCGGCGCGGACTGAGGGCACACAACGGGACATTCGATTCAATCCGAATGTGCGCATCGGTTACTTTGATCAGGAACTGGCCCTGTTCGAAACCAGC
>JAYSTS010000359.1:0-4116 GCA_043719475.1 Gammaproteobacteria bacterium
TGAAGACAAACTCCTGTTGATTGATCGGGCGCTGGCGGCGGGCTACCGACGAATCGAAGTGACCAGCTTTGTGCACCCACAGAAAGTCCCGCAAATGGCCGATGCGGAGGCGGTTTGCAGTCAATTGCCGCAACGTGGTGATGTGACGTATACCGGTCTGGTGTTGAACGAGCGCGGATTCCACCGATTGCTCGCCACCGAGCGACTGCATGAAACCGGGCTTGTGGTGCCCGCATCCGACACGTTTGGACGCAGAAATCAGGGGATGGATGTCGATGCCGCAGTGACCATGGCCAAAGCAGTCATGCGCGAAGCTCGTGTTCGACGCCATCGCGTTCAAGCGACCATCGCAGTTGCGTTCGGTTGCCCGTTTGAAGGCGAAGTCGCACCTGAACGGGTGGTCGAAATTGCGCAGCGGCTGGCAGAAGAAGGACCGGTGGAAATTGGTCTGGCCGATACGATAGGTGTCGGCGTACCGACTCAGGTTCTGGATCTGTTTGGCCGTCTACGCCATGCGCTTGGTCCTGACATGCCACTGCGTGCGCACTTCCACGATACGCGCAACACTGGTGTCGCCAATGCGTTTGCAGCCCTGCAGGCAGGCGTTGAAACACTGGATGGCAGCATTGGTGGAATCGGTGGCTGCCCGTTTGCACCGAATGCATCAGGCAATGTGGCGAGCGAAGACCTGGTCTACATGCTCAACCGATGTGGTGTTGCCCATACGGTTGATCTGGTGACTTGTATCGACAGTGCGCGCTGGCTGGAAGGCGTGTTGAAGAAGCCGGTACCGTCGATGTTGCTGAAAGCCGGGCCGTTCCCGAATCAGAACTGAATCGAGACCGAATTGAGCCGCTGTTGAAAACTCCGGGTCGAGGCGACGTTGAGGCAGCAGCGCGTGTCATTGCCGGCTACATCCATGAGACGCCGGTGCTAGTCAGCCGAACGCTTGACGCGCTTGCGGGGTGCGAGGTGTTCTTCAAGTGTGAAATGCTGCAGAAAGTGGGCGCATTCAAGGCGCGCGGCGCGTGTCATGCGGTGATAGGCGCATCACAGGAGTTGATCGCCGACGGGGTCGCCACTCACTCATCCGGCAATCATGGGGCTGCGCTTGCCTGGGCAGCAGGACTGCGTCAGGTACCCGCCTATGTGGTGGTGCCAGACAATGCATCAACGTTCAAGCGCGCGGCGATTGCCAGATACGGGGCTTCGATCATCCATTGTGGCCCCTCGCTCGCCGACCGTGAGTCCACGCTCGCAGGGTTGGTCACGACCACCGGTGCACATGTGGTTCCTCCGTATGACGATGCCCGCATCATTGCAGGTCAGGGGACTGCAGCGCTGGAACTGGAACGTCAGGTGCCGGGGCTTGAGTCGCTGTGGGTTCCTGTTGGGGGTGGTGGCCTTGCTGCAGGTTGTATTGCTGCCTTGTCAGCATCGACCATTCGTGTCGTCGGAGCAGAGCCTGAGCTTGCGTCTGACGCTGCAGCATCGATGCGTCTGGGGAGTCGACAGCCGCAAAAACCGCCTCTCTCAGTAGCAGATGGACTGCGAACCAGTCTCGGCGCACTCAACTTCGACATGCTCCGGGCGTATGGGCTTGTGATCTGTCTGGTGAGCGAAGAAGAGATCAGGGGTGCTCAGCAGGAACTGATGTCGATACTGAAAGTACTGGTGGAACCGTCCTCTGCCGTGCCTTGGGCTGCGCTGCGACGTCACGGGCCAAGCGGCGCAAGGCGGGTGGGCATCGTATTGACTGGCGGTAATGTCGATCTGTCAGCATCACTCTGACACTGCAGATACAGCTGTATCGAAACACCGGGTTGACTGAAAATCCATGGAGGACAAGCCAATGACCGCAGTTCCACAAAAACAACCACCGGGTTTGTATGTGTTGTTGTTCGCCGAGATGTGGGAGCGGTTCAGTTTTTATGGCATGCGTGCACTGCTGGTGTTCTATCTGACGAAACACTGGCTGTTTGATGATCGAATGGCGACTGGGCTATATGCCACCTATGGTTCGCTGGTCTATCTCACCCCGGTAATCGGAGGACTTCTCGCGGATCGAATTCTTGGCTTTCGCAAGGCCGTGATTTTCGGCGGTATTCTGCTGGTGCTGGGTCACTTCGGCATGGCGTTCGAAGGAGAGGCCGCCTACGTACTCGACGGCGAAGTGGTCCGCGATCAAGTGGCACTGCAATTTTTTTATCTGTCACTGGCGTTGATCATTGTCGGCGTCGGCTTTCTGAAACCGAATATTTCCAGCATCGTCGGCGAACTGTATGAGCAGAACGACGCCCGTCGGGACGGCGGCTTCACACTTTTTTATATGGGGATCAACCTGGGGGCCATGGTCTCAGCCCTGGTTTGCGGGTATCTCGGCGAGACCTATGGCTGGCGCTATGGATTTGGTCTTGCTGGCCTGGGGATGCTGGTTGGCCTGATCACCTTCGTCAGAGGCAAGGGTTTGCTGCAGGGTGCCGGCGAGCCGCCACAATCGACCCTGCTGAGAACGAGGAAATTCGTTGGGCTTTCACCTGCAACGATGACTTATGGTCTGAGTGGTGCCGGTATCGCCGCAGCCTGGTGGCTGATGCAGCATCACGACGTGGTAGGCGGATTGCTCGGGTTCGGGGCAGCGGTGTCTATTACAGGCATCATCGCCTTCAGTCTGTTGCGCTGCACGCCGTTTGAACGTAATCGCATGCTGCTCGTACTGTTTCTGACTGCGGTATCGGTTCTCTTCTGGGCGCTGTTCGAACAGGCTGGCAGTTCCATGAGCTTGTTTGCGGACCGAGTGGTTGATCGGCAGATCGGGGGAATGACGATTGCGGCCTCACAGCTGCAATCCATCAATCCGGCCTTCATCATCCTGCTCGCGCCTTTTTTTGCGCGTCTGTGGATGAATCTCGCGGGCCGGGGCAAGGAGCCCTCCACGAGTATGAAATTTGCACTGGCCTTGCTGCAGGTTGGAGCCGGATTTGTCGCACTGGTGATCGGCATTCAACAAGTCAGCGAACAGGGCAGTGTTGCACTGGTCTGGCTGATACTGGCTTACTTTCTGCACACGACAGGTGAGCTCTGTCTGTCGCCGGTCGGTCTTTCGATGGTGACACGTCTCTCGGTGCCACGCGTGGTCGGGCTGATGATGGGTGTGTGGTTTCTGGCATCTTCCGGGGCTCACTACGTGGGCGGTTTCCTGGCTGGTCTTGCCAGCACGACGTCGGCGGCTGGTGAGGAATCCATGGCCCTCTATCAAGACACTTTCATGCTGGCAGGACAGTGGGGTATCGCCGCAGGGCTGGTGCTTCTCGTCATCTCACCGTGGCTGACTCGGCTGGCTGGACAGGACGCTTCGGATCTCCCAGTAGATCACGGCTCCACGCGCTGACAAATTCATCGCTCCAGCTCGCCAGCGCCTTGTTCTTGAGGAACGCATTGTGACCACCGGTAGTTGTTTCAACGATGGTCAGGCTGGAAGGTAGTTTCCCAAAGGTTGCCCGCGGAATGATTGGATCATCTGCGGCGATGAGGATGGTCGCCTTGACGCCGTCCAGTGCCTTGCCAGTCAGATCGTAGGCATCAAAATAGGACCGTGTGTCTCTGAATTACGAGTGATAGCGTACGAAATAATCGGTGAGCGCGCTGACCGAGCGTAATGCGTAGGCGCGTGAAAAGTCGAACAGATGTGGAAATGCAGTCGCCTTGGCCACTAGCCCGCACTATTCATGAGTGATCTACTGCGGACGCCACGGGCGTAGCGATAGCAGCGAAAACACCGGGCGTGCTCCCTCCGCGTGCTCGACGTGCTGTCAAGCACGCCTGTGCGCGCGCAGGTACCGCCTCCCAGCGTTTTCACTACTCTCGACGCCCTCGCTACGATCCTTCATGAATAGTGCGGGCTGGTGTCGCCGTGATCGCGCAGGTTTATTCGCGCTGTTGAAAACCCCTCGCGCCACAGGCTGCCACCGGTGGACAACATGTAAGACGATTCATCTGAGCCCAACCATCCGTGTATCAGCACAACCAGCGGCGCCATGGATTCTTGCAGGTTCAGTTTGACCCGGAGTACTGCCCCGACCGAAGTGCGGATGTCTTCGGTAATCGCGCCCTGCA
>JAYSTS010000360.1:0-10214 GCA_043719475.1 Gammaproteobacteria bacterium
CTGGGTGTGATCACGGCGTATGTTCCGGTGAGTGGCAAGATCTGGATGACGGCGACTCGCGAACGTGTGCGCATCAAGGCCATCGCCCGGGATGGTCGATCTGCCGTGGTGATCACCAGCAAGGGTACGCCCATGGGTGGTGGCAAGACGGTCACCTACAAGGGCCACTCGGTCATTCATGATGATGCGAAGATCAAACTCTGGTTTTACAACCTGTTGGCACACGGCATGGCCTCAGCAAAAGATGAGGGCAATGCGTTCACCCGCAATCTCAAGCCGGAACTGTTTGTGAAGTTCCTCGACACACCTGAGCGCGTCGTCCTTGAGTTCACACCCGAGATGTCGATTCCTTTCGATGGTGACAAGATGGCGTTAGGTACGGCCGCAGCCTATGCACAGTTTGCCAAAGACCAGTAAGCGTCTGCACGAGACAGTCCACGTTGGTTGAACCCAAAACCAAAGCTACCGCAGCCAGCGTCGGGGTGTTCCTCGACGCGATCATTGACGATCAGCGCCGCGCTGACTGCAAGCGCGTGGCGAAGCTCATGCAGAAAATTACCGGCATAAAACCGAAGATGTGGGGTAGCAGCATCGTCGGTTTTGATAGCTATCGCTATGTGTATGCCAGTGGTCGATCCGGTGACGCGCCATTAACTGCGTTTTCGCCTCGTGCTCGGGCACTCACACTTTATGTGATGGCAGGATTTGGTGGCGAGGCTGCGCTGATGCAACAACTTGGCAAGTTCAAGACGGGTAAGTCGTGTCTTTACATCAAGTCGTTGGCAGACGTAGAGCTTGCAGTTCTCGAAACTTTGATCAGCCAGTCCGTAACTTTCATGCGTGAGAAGTACCCGAAGGATTGAGTGTCTCAGCGACTGTCTGCTTTCAGCCGATAGGCAATGAGCGCATTGCCGCCTTGTTGCCCGAAGCTTCCATATCCACTCTGAATGAACACCATGTCTTCCGCCACGTAAGGTCCGTGAACGTCGATGGTGCCTCCGTGCGCTTCCGCGCCGTTAACAGCGGGCCAGTTCTTCCAGGTATCGTGTTGCCAGAGCAGTTCACCGGTACGTGCATCGTTGATCAGCATTCGACCATCCAGAGCGCTGCCGAAGATCAATTCATCGGTCGCCGTGATGGCCGCGCTCATGCCGTATCGGCAGTTGGGTTTGTCATTGCAGGCATCATCCAGCGTGTACTGCCAGCGCACTTCGCCGGTGTCCATGGCGACTGCGTACAGGCCCGGCTTGGCGTCGCCTGCACCAGGCCCCGCCGGGATATCACTGATCGGTACATACAGGAAACGCAGTCCTTCGTGAGCTGCCATTCCCCAATGCACGCCGCCGAGGTATCCACCGCGTCCCACATTGACTGACCAGAGGTGCTTGCCGCTGGCAGCGTCCATCGCATGAACGTCACCAGACTTCTGGCCGGCCAGAATGATCGGCTCACCGTTTGCACCACTGGCAACGATCGGCGGTGCACCGAAATCGAGGTCTGGCCCGGATACGTCCGGACAGTTTGGATGCATTGCATGTACCGTGCAGGCCAGGTTGAAAGTATCACCGGCTGTAAACTGTTCAACCCATGTGCGTTCGCCTGTTGACGGCGCGATCGAGAAGATCGCATCACTGGTCTTGGAGGCCGGTGCCGTGTAGTTCTCGCCGGTGCCGATGTAGATCTGCCGTGTCTCAGGGTCAACCGCGGGTGCCGACCATGCAGGCGCTCCGGATGGCCCCCACTGTTCGACGAACAGGAAGTGGCGCCCCGATACTTGTGGGGCTTCATCGATCACAGGTCGACGCCACAGCAGAGTGCCGGTTGCGGCGTTCAACGCAGCCAGGGAGCCTCGCGACTTGCAGCAACCGTAGAGCGGATTGACTGCCAGCGAAAGTTCATAGGAGGAGACCGGGACCAACAATCGGCCATCGTAAAAAGTCGGGGTTCCAGTCAGCATGTTGAAAGGATGTTCGCGCGCGTCGGTTCGCCAGAGGAGTTCGCCGGAACCTGCGTTGACGGCGTAGGCATAACCCTCAAATGTGCCGAAGAAGAGGGCGGTGACACCACCACCGAGGTCCCCATGAGTGAGCCCGGTGCGAATACTGCCGTCGACCTTCAGTCGCCACCGCTCACAGCCGTTGGCTTTGGCCAGCGCATACAGATGCCCGCCCTGTGACCCAACAAAGATCGTGTCGCCGGTGACAGCAAACCAGGAATGAGGACTTTGGCCGCCGTCCAGCGCGAAAGTCCAGGCAACTTCAAGGTTCTGGACATTGTCACGATAGATCGAGGAGCCTCGTTGATAGCGGGTGTTGCGTACATCCAGCCCCCACCCTTGTCCGTACCACCTGGAAAGATCAGGGTTTGGTGAACATTTCTCGTTACCAAGAGCCGGTAACGTTGACAACAACATGAACGCAAACCCTGCGGCGCGGATCATGCGCGAGGCGGCAACAAGGCAGTGAAGGAGATGACGGGATGCTGCTTCGGTGCGATCAACGCATTGAGCACGATAAATTCGAGCGACACCTTGGCATCTCCCTTCGGGATCTTGACGGCTAACTCGGTCCTGCCGTGTGGCGGTACCGACACCATGTCGGCGCTGCCCATGAAGGTGTGCGCCGACTTGTTCTGCAGGATGAACTCGGCATCCGAGTGATTCTGCAGGGTCACGACGGCAACGTCCGCGTTCTGGAAACGGGTGGTCGTTGCATCCACCGTCAGCGATGCCTGCAGGAGAGGCATGAGTTCCGCTACTCGGCCGATCAAAAGGTTTTTGAACCAGACCACCGTCTGTTTGGCGAACAGGGCGCCGCGTATTCCCTCGATGGAACGATCCGCAGTAAACACGAGTGTGACCGGTCGGTGACCACCGGTTGCCGGGCTGTAGTCCCAATCGATCAGGTCGTGGACGTCAGACACACCGATCATCACCAGATCGTGTTGCATGGCGATGGCATGTGCTTCCTCGGAATAATCATCACCATTGGCGATTTCGATCCCGTGCATCTGACCCGCCTTGATGAGGCCGGCATGAAAGTCGTCCAGACGGGTTAGGCCATCGGGATTCTGCGCAGTCCAGTAGGGGTGATTCCAGAATACGAATGCGCCTTGGGCGTTGGCTGCCTTCACTGCCTCGTCGGCGGGCCAGCCTTGTGCCGCTTTGTAGTACTCGATCGCGTCGGTAATGGCACCGGCGTCGGCGGGAACTTGCAGCAGCTTGTTGGAATCCTGCACGAACACTGCGTTCATGTGTCCGGCTGGAGCTTCGCGGGTGATCTCCGAGCCACTGATGATCAGCAGGTTGGAGTTTTTGGCGGCGTCCAGAGCATCGGCGAAACTGCGGTTGCGATCAGCGTGGGGAATATCCGCACGGTGGGGCTGATACTCCAGATGCTCCGTGACGGCCATGGCATCAAGTCCATCCCGAATCGACTCCTCAACACGGATCTTGGGCCAGACGTGGCCATCGGAAAAAACACTGTGCGTGTGCAGATCGACAACTAACGTCTGCTTGCCGCTAACGTCGGGAAAGTCGATAACCCGATCACCTTCGGCTTTGGCATTTGACGCAGTGTGGGCAAACGCCAGCACGGGGCAGGCTGTCAGAATAATCAAGAGTGAGGCTCGAGGCGTTATACGCATGGATGGGTCCGGTGGCTGAGGCAGTGAGATCAGAGTGCCGCAAGCGACGAACCGGAGCAACTAACCTTGATTCGACAATAATCGGTACCGCTTCCGACGCACAACGCGTCTGACGCAGGGGGGAGGCGTCGGGCGGCCCTCCCCCCCCGTTGTAGAAGGAGCGGTCTCCCGACCGCGATGCCGGGTGGAAAATCGCGATCAGGAGATCGCTCCCACAAGGATGGGTGTAGCAGCATTGAAGGAGCGGTCTCCTGACCGCCCGCGATCTGGGAGACCTCCCGATCTGGAAAAGTTGTGGGGGCGATCTCCTGATCACGATCTTCGATGACATCGACAATCGCGGTCAGGAGACCGCACAGGAGACCGCACAGGAGACCGCGCCACCATTTCGAGGCGCGATCAGCGAGCGCGCAATGCGTCCCGGATTTCGGTCAGCAGCACTTCTTCCTTGCTTGGCGGTGGTGGCGCGGCAGGAGCCGCTACTTCTTCTTTCTTCATCGAATTCATGGCCTTGACGACCAGGAAGATTGCAAACGCGATGATGACGAAGTCGACAATGGACTGGACGAATACACCGTACTTGAGCAACACGGCATCGGCGTCCACGGCTGCATCCTTCAGCGTGACTGCGAGAGCGGAAAAGTTCATTCCGCCCAGCAGCATTCCCAATGGCGGCATCAGTACATCGGCGACAAATGAAGACACAATCTTGCCGAATGCGCCGCCAATGACGATACCGACAGCCATGTCGACGACGTTGCCACGCATGGCAAAACTTTTGAATTCAGTGAGCATACTCATTTTTGGGTCCCCCCGGTTGACGTGTTGGCCGCGATCAGTGTCGGCGGCAGCATTGTATTGATCAGACTTGAATCTGTTGTCTGCGGGTTCGCGAACTTACCTCGATTTTACAAATGCTGACAAGATTACGAACGCGAAATCGTGGGGCGTTTATAACACTCGAACCGCAGCCAGACAATCAAACGCTCGATCAAAGGTTTGATAAAAGGCCCGGTTCAGTCAAGGATCTTGGTTGGAGGTCGAATCGCTCGGTAAACCAGCCAGCCAATGCACACCAACAAAACCGTCTGCGTAGGTGCCCACCAGATGTGCCAGGTGTCGACGGTCGTCGAGGTGCAAAGCGCTCCCCCGGCCAGGGTTGAGTTGATCCAGGCGGTAACCACAGGAATCACCGCCAGAGTGGTCAGTATGAGAAGTGGCCACACAAAATGTCTGAGCAATGCATGAACTTCCCCTAACGGCCGGGTCAGGTTCAAGAGCCCTGCGAGCGGTGCCGTGAAAAAGCCGAAGCCGAGCAGCACTGCCCACAGGGTATTGCCATCGGTGGTGCAGGAAATGATTCGCAACGTTGCCAGCCAGATGACATAGGCGTACACGCACATCCAGCCGACCAATGCGGCAGCGAGCCTGCCCATGACTTCGGCAAAGGACATGCTCATTCAGGCTGAGACATTGTCGCGAGCGTCACGAGCATGTTCACTGACCCTGGGCTGACACGATCGCGTTGACGGGCTTGTTGATCTCCGCCTCGGTCAGGTAGCGATAGCTGAGCGCGCCAAAGAGCATCTCGTCCCAGGATTGTTCGCCCCATGGGACCACCCGATTCGGGTCCGGGTTGGCTGGATTGCTCACCGAGTTGTCCCACGCGGTACGGTGAACAATCCGGGTTCCAGCCGGCAATCGCCTGGGAGCGGACAGTTCGTAGGTGGTCTGCCAGTTGAAGTCATAACTCGGTACGGACAACAGGACTTCTTCAGTGCCATCCGGGAAGACCGCACGAAACTCCGATGCCTTGCCGCGGAAGTGGGCGTGGGGCAACAGGTTGTAGAGGAGAATGTCTCGATCGATGGTTCGTTCTGCCGACTCCCAGTGTTCGCGCGTTCGCGCGGGGATCGAAATCCGGTCGTTGGCCAGCACCATCGAGCGCAGTTCGTGGGTTGGTTTGTCATGGTGAAAATAGAGCCCGATTCGCGAACGGTCGGTGCTCGCCTTGCCGTAGGTGGTGTAGTGCATCTGCGGTCGAAACACGGCGTCTTCAGGCAGAAAGACACCCGTCTGGTCCGGGAAAATGTCCGCGTTCGCTCCAGGTACATAACCACCCAGCGTCCCGGACCGACTGCGGTCCAGCTTTCCGTCGGCGTTGGTGATGCCAAAGTTTGTGATCACGTGGTGCAAGGCCTTGCGATCCCCAGGCAACACTTCTGCAGCACGCACCCAGACGTCCCGTCCGATGGGATTGCGGATGACGGGATATTGGTAGTCGATCGTGCCCGTTGCAGCGACCTCCATCGCCGGCACTTCGATGATCACATCGGGCTCTCCAAGGCTCCATTCCGGCCAGGCTCGGTCATCTGTGGTCAGTGGGTCTGGTCCATCACCGCGCGGCGCACCAGCCTGCACCCAATGCACCAGCTGTTTGACCTCAAGGTCAGCAAGCGCTCGATCATTGCTGAAGTGTCCCACAGCGGGATCGGCGTGCCATGGCGGCATGCGCTTGGTACGCAGTACTTCCCGGATCATGGGCGCAAATCCCCTGACCATGTTGTAGTCCGTCATGGCCCAGGGGCCAATTCCGCCTTGCCGATGACAGGTCACGCAGTTGTCCCGCAGGATGGGGGCGATGGTTTCGCTGTAGGACACGGTGCCATGCGACGCATGAGCGGTTCGATCAGGAAAGTTGATCAGGCAGCCAATGGCGCGGGTCTCTGCCAGTTGCACGGGCCGCTTCGCCAGCAGGTCATCGAGCGCGAGCCCTAAGTGTTCCCGGGTTGCCCGAGGTTTCTGATTTTCATAACTCAGACGATCATCGATAGCACCGTGGTAGGCGATCTTCCAGGTGGTCGGGTCGACCACGAAGATTTCACCAGTTCGTACAAATCCCAGTGCTTCACCGATGAGCTGCTGCTGGTCCAGGAGCACCGGCATGTCGTAGCCAAATTCTTCAACTTCATGGGCGACGGCAGCTCGCGTGTCTTGCAGGTTGCTGTTGATCAGAAAGAACTGGACACCTTTGCCTGCGTAACGCGCCCGCATCTCGCGCAGGGTTGGCATGACGTTGCGGACGATAGGGCAACCGTTACCCTGAACCAGGAAGACGATCGCGCTGGCGTCGCCGTACCGGTACAGCTCGTGCGCCGTCCCCCGGTGATCCAGCAACTTGAAATTCTCAACCAGATCATTGGTTTGGAGCGCAGATGCAAAGTGACTTCCGAATAAACAAACTGTGGCAATCAGAGCGGCAATCAGAGCGGACAAGAACTTTTTGTGCACAGCGTTCCTCGGCGCAGGTTTACGGGCATTGTCGTCCTGGGTCTACGTGGCATCAATCGGCGTTTTTCGTTCGACTGCACAGGCTTGGCTGGTGAACGAGGCTGACATCGACCGGAAAGTACGCATGCACACGGGACATTCGCTCATCGACAGCGTCGGGTTGCGTCGGTAACGTGGGACCTGAGCATCCAGTTTGACGACTTGACCTGTGTCCACAATCATCAACATAAATGCCGGCACGACCTTGGCTCACCAGATTGAGGACGAAATCGAGGCCAAGTTCGTGGTTCGCAATGCCGATGAGGCTGAGCAGTTGCTGCGCGTGATCGGTCGATTTGCCGAGCTTTCGGCGCAGGGTAGCGAGCAGGTGGTGGATGATTACATCGACTCGGCAGCACTGGAGCTTTACACCACCGGTCTGGGTTGCAGGATCCGCCAGAAGATTCCGAAGTTTGGAACCACTCGCTGGAGCCTGGAATGCAAGGCGATTGAGCATGGTGGTGAATCCATCAAGACGCGCAAGGAAACCCGTCATCCATTACCTGGGCCAGTGACTCCGGAAACGCTCCCAGCCGGCGCTGTCCAGAATCTGCTTACCCAGGCACTCACCTCACCCCCGCAGGTCATTCTCAGCCTTCGCAATCAGCGTCAACACTATCTGGCGAAGACAGCACAGCACAATGAGTTCGATGTCTGCATCGATGTGGTCGAGGTCAAATCGCCCGATGGTCGGCTGCTTGGACAGTTTCGCGAGGTCGAAATCGAGCTCGTGCAAGGGGAGTTTGCCGACCTGCAAACGCTGTTGCGCCAGGTAGACGCCGCAGCAGTGGCGTCACATTCCAGACTGGGCAAGTTCGAGCGCAGCCTATGGCTGACCGGTGCACGATCACCCCGAACCCAAGCATGGCAGCCAGATCAGCCCGCCTGGTCGCTGCTGGTGGCACAAATGCGACATGACCTGAGGATCATCGGGCTCAGCCGCGCCATAGCGCTCGAAGGATCGAGCCCCGAAGGTGTCCATCTGGTAAGAACCCACACCCGCAAACTGCAAGCCGCATTGACGGCGGCTGCGTTATGGCTCGGTCCGGAGGGTGAGCAAGTCAGCCGCCAGTTTCGCGAGCTGGCCGCAAGCTTGAGTGAAGTGCGTGACTTCGACGTGTATGCCGAACAAACCACGACATTGGTAAAGACACTGCCGGACGTTCGGGCGCGTGTCCTGACCCGGCTGGATCAAGCGCTGAAGGAATCATTGGCGCAGGCCAGACGTAAGGCACACGCACTTCTGGAGCGGCCGAATCTGGACCGGTTGTTCGAACGGTTCCAGAAGCTGCTTGAGAGCAAGGTCGATGACCATCCGGAAATCACGATCCGGGACCTGGCCATCACCGATCTGGTCCGCGCGGCGAGGAAGGTCCGAAAGTTGATTCGCGGGCTCGGTGATGCGAGCTCTGACGAGGCGCTCCATCGGCTGCGTATTCGCATCAAAAAACTTCGTTATACCCTTGAACTGTATGGGGTTGTTGTATCAGACGAACTACGCGCAGCCACTCGGAGCGCACGGGAGGTGCAGGATCTGCTCGGCACCCACCAGGATGCTTGTGTTGCAGTGGGGTATGGCCAGCGACTGGCGCTGCAGTTGCCGCTGATACCTCAGAATCGCGAAGTGCTAGTCACGCTTGGGCGCCTGCAAAGCGAGCGGGAGCGGCAAGCCGAGCAAATTCGCCGTACCTTTCTCGCCGAGACTACGGGGCGAAATTTCTCCCGCTCCCTCAAGCGTGCCCTCAAGAACCTTTGAAGTTCGGATCCCGCTTTTCCATGAAGGACTGCATCCCTTCCTTGAAATCATCCGACTGAAACAAGGGCAACAACTGCAAGTACACGTGATGGACGTGGTCGTTGAACGTCTCGTTCATGCCCATGCGCATCATGCGTTTTGAACCCTGTACTGCGAGTGGTGCATTGGCTGCGATCTCGCGGCCAAGTTTGGTGGCCGCATCCTGCAGTTCGTTGCTGTTGTAGACATGAGAAATGAGACCCCACTCGAGACATTCCGCAGCACTCAACGTCCTGCCGGTAAAGATCAGCTCGCTCGCTTTTGACCAGCCGATCAGTCGAGGCAGGATCCACGTCCCGCCAGACTCGGGCAGCACCCCTCGCTTCGTGAACGCCGCTGCAAGTTTGGCCGTGTCAGCCATGATTCGAATATCACAGCCCAGTGCCAGGTCCATCCCATAACCGGCGGCGCTGCCGTTGAGTGCAGCGATGGTCGGTGTGTCGAGGTTGTGAAGTACCGTCGGTGGTGTATTGCGCAGGTCGAGTGTTGCAGGGCTGCTGCGCTGATTCGATAAACCGCTGGCAATTCCACCGCCACGCAGGTCAAGGCCTGCGCAGAAAAACTTGCCACTGCCCGTGATGACAATGGCACGCACGTCCTGATCTCGATCTGCCTTGAGCAGGTACTCGGAGAGAGCGGCCAGCATCGGGCCGGATATGGTGTTCTGCCGATCAGGTCGATTCAGTGTAATCGTCGCGACATGCGCGTCGACGGAATAAAGAACATCTTGCTGGTCGGTCATCGAAGGGCTCCGGTAAAACACCGACGGTAAGGAGTGCGGTCCAGCGATGCAAGCCCTGACCTCGTAGTGCTCGGGTTATCCCTTTATGCATAGCCAAAATAATGGCGAAAAATAGTGAGTTGCCAGGACTGGCGAAGAAGCGGCCACGAACTAGATTTACCCTACAACAATGCAGTGGCAGTTTTAGGGAATGGCACAGAATCAGGAAGGCACGGTCGACCTGCTGGAGATTTATCATGCTCGGCAGATGCGCGCCGAAATCGTCAGCCAGATCCGGCGGTTGCGTCGGCCTGATCCGGCCAATCCACTGATCGACTATGTCCGTCGTCGCGAAACCCGTAGTTACTACGAGGCGATGCTGCTGGCGACGGTTGAACTCCTCAAGAGTTTGGGTGATCGGCCAGAGCAGAGCTGACCAATCTATGCAGGGGTATTTAAGAGCTGCTTAACGATTGACTGGAGAGAAGGTCGGGATTGCCGCGGAAATCAAACCGTAAGGTCACAGCCCATGGAGTTGCCAGATTCTGTCATGAGACGTCGAGTAAAAGCGTTCTGTGGGAGATCTCTTGTGGGAGCGATCTCCTGATCGCGATCTTCGATGATTCCAACAATCGCGGTCAGGAGACCGCTCCCAGTGTGCCCGGCATGGGCATGTACTAGCTGACTGAAAGGTGTCAGCCGGAAGACGTGACTGAAACCGTA
>JAYSTS010000037.1:0-3423 GCA_043719475.1 Gammaproteobacteria bacterium
CCGGCCCGATTTCTGATTCTGGGCAGCGCCTCGCCGTCCATTGTCAAAGGCGTGTCCGAAAGTCTGGCGGGTCGGGTCGGATTCATGGACCTCGGCGGATTCCATTTGGAAGAAGTGGACGTGGCAGAAGATCTGTGGCTTCGCGGAGGTTTCCCTCGTTCGTTCCTGGCTGCAAACGACCGGGCAAGTCAGCGCTGGCGCACCGACTTCATTCGGACTCTTCTCGAACAGGACTTGCCACAGCTTGGCATTCGCACCGCTGCGGAAACGCTACGTCGGTTCTGGACCATGCTTGCTCATTATCACGGTCAAGTCTGGAACGCGGCCGAGCTGGCGCGGGCCCTGTCAGCATCAGAACCCACAGCACGACACTATCTCGACATCCTGTGCGGGACGTATCTGGCTCGACGCCTGCAACCGTGGCACACCAATCTTGGCAAGCGTGAACTCAAGGCCCCCAAGGTCTACCTGAGAGACTCCGGTTTGTTGCATACGCTGCTCGGCATTAATAATCGGCAGGCGCTGATGTCACATCCCAAGCTCGGCGCGTCATGGGAAGGTTTCGCACTTGAACAAGCATTGTCATTGTTCGGTCAGGAGGACGCGTATTTCTGGGGCACGCACAACGGTGCCGAATTGGACTTGTTGCTGTTTCGCAATGGCAAAGCCTGGGGCTTCGAGTTCAAAGTCGGCGACGGTCCGCGAATGACCAAATCGCTGCAGATCGCATTGGACGACTTGCAACTGGATCGAGCGTGGATCATTTACCCAGGCGATAAACGTTACCCAGTCCACGAGAGAGTCGAAGCGCTACCACTAAAACTTCTCTCTGGTCTGTCGGAACTGCTGCCCTGAAGTGGGGCTGTACTTCAGTGAGGCTGGTAACTCAGGTACTGCGTTGAAACGGCCGCTTTGACGACATCTTTGCGACTGAACCACGCCCGTTTGTACTTGCGGTCTACGAAGAGCGCTGCCTGATCCATGTGGTGGGGCGACTGCGGATCGGCCCGCTCGCCAAATACCAGTAACGACCGCGTGTCATCTACATTTGCGAAGTCCACCAGCCCGACGTAGGAGTGGCCGGCGACCGCGTAAAGCCGCTTCTGCCCCGGTACCGGACGGGCGTACACATTGAAGATTGTGCCGAACGGGTCGCCAGGCCCACCAGACACAGCGAGGCTCGGTTCGTTGTCATCAAATCCGGTGAGGCCGCTGGAATGTCGGCGCTGCAGCCGGTTGAGTTCCCCCCATTTGACCTTCCAGGAGCCGTGCAGCGTTGTCAGTTCATCCATCGCCTGTGTCAGTGCCACCACCGGATCGTTGATACCCTTCTGGGTCATGACAAATCGCCACTGGAAATACAGGCTCATCGCTTCAGAATCCGCATGCGCCTGACGATCCCACTTCAGCATGTGCAGTATGGCTTCGTTGACCCGTTTGAACTCATCCGGGGCGAGATCACGAGTAGCGGCTTCCACTGCCAACATCGGCAGCATCGTGTCGGCCTCCAGCACGCGGGTATCCCAGGTCATCCGCAGGAGGTCGTTGAAACTGAACTTGCGATCACCCCCCAACAGCAATCTTGAGTTGCGAGCCCGGTTGTTGTCTGCCTCGGGTGCCATGTACTTTGGAAATTGCGTACTCTTCAGGTTTCCGTTCCCACCCGTAGCCAGAAATGGCGTTGCATTGGTGTTCTGCAGATATCCGGCTGGTGGATTGGTGAGAGTCGGCAATTCATTGAGCGGATGGTAACCCTGCCATTCGTTGGCCGGATTCGACCCATCCACTGGCAGCAGCCAGTCGATGTCTGTTCGCCTTTTTGGTACAGCACCGTAGTAGGCGTAGTAGATGTTGCCCGCTGCGTCGGCATACATGGTGTTGAACATCGGCGATGCAGTTCGGGCAAGCGCCTGTTGGAATTCTTCCAGATTCTTGGCCTTGATCATGGCGAGTCGTTGTTCGAGCTGGCCCCCCTCTTCGAACTTTGCCATCCGCACCGCGAGCGCCTTGCCGTCGCGCTTCGCAACGATCGGTCCGTGGTGCGAACGCTGGAAGGTGAAGGTACGGCTTTCAACGCCCATTTCAGTCTTGACCTTGATGACATCACGCCAGGTTACGAGATCACGTGTTCCGCCGTCATAGGCATACCGGGTTGGCTGTTCCGCATCGTCAACGGCCAGGATGTACACATCCACGACATCGGGAGTGTTGACTGTGTGGCTCCATCCCAGATGTTCGTTGTGGCCAATAGTTGGCAGTGGTGAGCCAAAAAAACTAGCGCCGGAAAAGTGTAGACCCTGCGCACTATGCACGTGGCCCTCGTACCACTGCCCAGGACCAAAGTACGGTTGGTGCGGATTGATGAACAACATCGCACCGCCAGTACGGGAACGCGACGGCGCGATGGCCCAAGTGTTGGAACCGGCGGTTGTCTGCGCTTCAGCCAGCAGCTGTTCTTCTCGTGCAGCCAGCGTCCCCATTCTGAAGTTCAGCCTTGACAAGGCTGTGGACGATTGTCCTGATTGCACCTGTCCTGATTGTGCAAAGGCCGCGATTTCTTCGGGCTTTATCCCGACCCTGTTGAAGATGAAGAGCTGATACGCCGAAAATCGCGAGAAAGCTGTGAAGTGCCAAGGTTCAAACTTTTCAATGAGCCGGGACTTTGTACCGGCACGCAGTACAAAATCGTTCAGGGCTGCCGCCGCAGCCACCGTCAGCGCTTTCGGCTCCGCAGGTAGGGCATCCCATTCGGCGCGAGACAGTTCACTGATCCGCATGGCGCGATTGAGCCAATCTGCGCCCAGCGCACTCTCACCGTTGACCTCGGCATACCGGCCGATGGACTGGATCAGCGAGTCTTCCACCTGCCAGAAGTTGTCCTCCGCCTGTGCTGTGACAAAACCATAAACGACGCTGGCGTCGGTTGGGCCATAGATGTGTGGCACCCCCCACTCATCGCGATACACCGTAACGTTGCCGTCGTCGGCTAGAACGGAGGCACCGATCATCAAGAGCATACCGGCAAGATAAACGCGGATCACAAGGACACCTAGTATTCGGGATCAGCTCAGTTAACGTCGGACCACGGCACACTACAAGATCCGATAGCGAGTGACGCACTCTTGAGTTGTCCGACCCATTCCGACACAAACTGGTTTCACGCAGATTGATGCCTCCCCAGTGGGGACGTGACCGCTCACAACCCGATGAGGCATCCATCCTTGATGGTTGCGCGTAAGTCAACCAAGGAGGGGGTCTAAAGCTTCTATCCGCCAGATCCGTTCGTATTCAATGCCGGGTCACAACGTCGCGATACATCGGTGTTAGCATGCCAAGCAGCTGATTGCGCGCCGCAACTGGCGTCTGCGTGGACTCCATCGCCTGCATCAGATCCGCAACCACCACGTTGAACATGGCGGCATC
>JAYSTS010000361.1:0-10189 GCA_043719475.1 Gammaproteobacteria bacterium
GACAGCACGTCGAGCACGCGGAGGGAGCACGCCCAGTGTTTTCGCTGCTATCGCTACGCCCGTGGCGTCCGCAGTAGGTCATTCATGAATAGTGCGGGCGAGCTCCCCGAACAGACATGCAGGAAGATGATCCCGGCGGCTGGTGAAACACGCCCACCGACTTTGATTCAGGCGTACCGCAGCATCCAGAGCGCAAAACATGGCGCTACCGAGAGGATGGAGTCCACCCTATCGAGGACACCGCCGTGACCAGGCAACAACTGGCCAGAATCCTTGATGCCTGACGCACGTTTGAGCAGGCTCTCAAAGAGATCACCGAGAATCGAAACACCAACCAGAGCCAGCAGCACAGGTATCCAGGCGGCGCTGAATTGATCGGCAGCAAACAACAAGCCTGCACAAACGAGCAGGGTGAGCAACAACCCACCGAAGGCGCCTTCCCAGGTCTTGCCTGGACTGACCGCAGGCGCGAGCTTGCGCTGCCCAAATGCACGCCCGGCAAAGTAGGCGCCGATATCGGCCGCCCAGCAGATCAACAGACTGAAGAGCAACCAGTTGGCGCCATTGGGCAGGCTGTGAATAGTCATCAGCCCGAGCACAGCACCCGGCAGTACCAGCGCACCTGCCAAACCTATGGTCCAGGCATTGATAGCCCAGCTATCACTGCCGGGATAAGTGAGAACAACGATGAACGCAACTACCCAGAAGGCGGCCAGGCTCTGCAACCAGATCAGTTGAATGTCAGGATTAACGTACAGCAGGATCGCAAGTACTGTCAGCGCACCGACATAAGCTGCACGCAACGGCATGGACGACAGCCCGGCCAGCGCTGCCCATTCCCAGGCACCGGCCGCCGCCACCATCCAGAGCAGGCAGGCAAGCCACGGCGTCGCCAGCAAATAAATGGCAGCAATGACTGCGGGGGCAAGAATCAGCGCAGTGATGATGCGAGTGCGCAGCATCGTGCGATCAGGTCGGGTTCAGGTACGCCGGCCGAAGCGGCGCTGGCGTTCGGCAAAGCTCTCAAGGGCACGATTCAACTGGATCGTATCGAAGTCGGGGAAGTAGGTTTCGGTGAAGTAGAATTCGGTGTACGCAAAATCCCACAGCAGAAAATTGCTGATCCTCTGATCACCGCCAGTACGTACACACAGGTCAGGCGCCGGCAAAGAACCCAGAGAGAGGTAGCGGGCGAAATCCGACTCATCGAGATTGGCAATATCGGCCGCGCTCAACCGACCGGCAGCCGCATCCTCTGCCAGTTGGCGGGCTGCCTGGACAATGTCCCACCGCCCACCGAAATTGGCGGCGATGTTCAACCGCATGGTTTCGTTGTCCCGAGTGAGCGCTTCGGCGCGTCGCATGTGCGATTGAAGATCTGGCGAAAAGCGGGACCGGTCACCGATCACGCACAATTTGACACCACGTTCGTTCAGTTCATCGACATCGTTTTCGAGCATCCCCCGCATGAGTTCCATGAGCAGGTTGACCTCGCGGCGGGGTCGCGCCCAGTTTTCTGTGCTGAAGGCAAACAAGGTCAGGCAGGTTATGCCAGCATCAGCGCACGCCTCGGCGAGTGGCGCCACATTTTTTGCCCCAGCCCGATGGCCGGCGGTCTTCGGCAAGTGCCTCGCCTGTGCCCAGCGATGATTACCATCCATGATGATCGCCAGATGCGAAACCCCGTGTGCGGGCGGCGAACTTTGTGCAGCCAGGTAGATAGGCGTGGACTGACTTTCAGACATGGGGGTACCGGTCATCCTGTTCCGTGTAGCTGTGACTATCGCACGAGCACCCTGCGAAATTAAGTCTCGTCTGTGTAATTGTGATGGAGTTTGAAAACGTCCGACCTTCTCAGATCGCCATCAGGTCGCCTTCTTTGCCGGCCAGCACCTTTTCCACATCTGCGACAAACTTGTCAGTCAGTGCCTGCAGGACATCCTCAGCCCGCCGACCGTCATCTTCGGACGCTTCTTTTTCCTTGACCACCTCGCGCACATCGGCCATGGCGTCACGGCGGATATTGCGAATGGCAACCCGCGCCTGTTCGGCTTCCTGCCGGGCGTGTTTGACGAGGTCTTTCCGATTCTGCTCGGTCAAGGGTGGCAATGGCAGGCGGATGACCCCATTGGCCGTATTCGGCGTAATGCCGATATCACTTTTCAGCAGCGCCTTTTCGATCTGTGGCAGCAGCTTTTTTTCCCACGGCGAGATCAGCAGCGTACGAGCATCCTCGACGTTCACCGAGGCCAGCTGATTCAAAGGCGTATCGACGCCGAAATACTCGACCGTCACTCCATCGAGAAGACGGGGGTTGGCCCGCCCGGTACGGATCTTGGCAAAGGCATGCCCAAGTGACTCAATGCTCTTCTGCATCCTTTCTTCGGCATCTGCACGGATATCATCGAGCATGGAGCACTCCTCGACCTTGTTGCGATCTGACGATGGGCGACCTGACGATGGAACCGATTTTCTCGCCTCTGGCGATGCTGGCCAGTGCGCCGGCTAGGTGCATATCGAATACCACGATCGGCAAATCATGGTCACGACACAGGCAGATGGCCGACAGATCCATCACTTCCAGCTCTTCTCGAAGCACCTGGTGGTAATCAAGTTCATGATAGCGAACGGCATCGGGATGTTTAACCGGATCGGCCGAGTAAATTCCGTCGACCTTGGTGGCCTTCAGCACGCCATCCGCTCGAATTTCGATCGCACGAAGGCAGGCGGCGGTATCGGTCGTAAACAGCGGATTGCCCGTCCCGCCCGTAAGAATCGTCACCCGGCCAGCAGCCAGATTTTCAACGACCTGGTCTCGGCTATAACCTTGAGCCACACCCGGAATCGGTACGGCGGAAAACAACACGACGGGAACACCCTGCCGTAACAACACGTCACGAAAGGCGAGTCCATTCATGATGGTCGCGAGCATGCCCATGTGGTCGGCAGTGATGCGATCCACGCCACTTTGCGCAAGTACCGCACCACGTAGCAGATTGCCGCCACCCAGCACGATGGCCAACTGGCCGCCGGCGGCAACGAAAGACGCTATTTCCACGGTGATCTTCTGAACGACCCGTGGATCAATGGCACCACCCGTGGGGCTGGCCAGTGCCTCTCCTGATAACTTGAGCAGCAACCGCAAGCGTCAGGATCCCTTGGATAAACTGACTTGTGCCGCAACTTCTGCAGCAAAGTCCGTTTCTTCTTTCTCGATGCCTTCACCGACTTCAAAGCGCACCAGCCGCCGGCAATCAGCTCCGGCCTCTTTGCACAGTTGGCCGACAGTCTTGCCCGGATCCTTGACGAAGGGTTGATCGAGCAGGCTGACCTCAGCCAGATACTTCCGCACGCGACCTTCAACCATTTTCGCGACGATCTCCGCCGGCTTGCCGCTTTCTGCTGCCTGCGCCGTGTAGATCTCACGCTCCTTGGTTATGACTTCGGCCGAGATGTCCTCACCACGCACGACCAACGGGTTGATCGCCGTGACGTGCATGGCGATGTCACGCCCAAGCTCGGCATTGACCTTGTTGAGCTCAACCAGTGACGCCTTGCGCTGATCACCATGCAGATAGTTGGCGATGTAGCCGCCGCTCGCGGCAATGAACACCACTGCCCGTCGAATGGTGATGTTCTCGCCGATTTCCTGCACCAATGTCTCGCGCTGGGCGCCAAAACGCGCGTTGAGTTCGGTCAACGGATCGCTCTCAGGCAGGCTGAAAGCGGCCTCTGCCACCTTGGCGACAAAGGCATGGAACTTCTCGTTCCGCGCTGCAAAGTCGGTCTCGATATTGATCTCGACCAACGCTGCACGACTGCCATCTGGTGCCACTTTCATGCCAAGCAAACCGTCCGCAGTGGTCCGGCCGGCCTTTTTGGCAGCCTTGAGCGAACTCTTCTTGCGCAAGGAATCGATTGCCAATTCCATGTTGCCGTCGGTTTCGGTCAGTGCGTTCTTGCACTCAAGCATGCCGAGCCCGGTTCGCTCGCGCAGTTCTTTCACCATGCCTGCAGTAACCATCAATCACTCCTGCGTCGCGACTTCACCAGTCGCTTCTTCAATCACTTCCACGAACTCACCAGGATCAACCTCGCCTTTGGCGTTGCGCTGACCTTCGGCAATCGCATCACACACCGCCGACACGTACAGGCGGATCGCCCGAATCGCGTCATCGTTACCTGGGATGACGTAGTCCACGCCTTCCGGATCGCTGTTCGTATCGACAATGCCAAAGACTGGAATACCCAGCTTGTTGGCCTCGGTGATGGCGATTCGTTCGTGATTCACATCCACCACAAACAGTGCGTCTGGCAAACCTGCCATGTTCTTGATCCCGCCCAGGCTGCGATCAAGCTTCTCGGTCAAGCGGCGGCGCTGTAATGCCTCACGCTTGGTCAGATGCTCAAAGGTGCCATCGCCGGCCTGTTTTTCCAGTTCATGCAGGCGCTTGATGCTTTGCCGGATGGTCTTGTAGTTGGTAAGCATGCCACCCAGCCAGCGTTGATCGACATAGGGGGCGCCGACCCGGTTGGCCTGTTCAGCGATCACCTTGGCTGCAGCACGTTTGGTACCAACCAGCAGGATCTTGTTGCCTCGTCTGGACAGTCGACGGATCTCGACCAGCGCGGCATTCAGGGCCGGAACGGTATGTTCGAGGTTGATGATGTGAATTTTGTTCCGGGCGCCAAAGATGTAAGGAGCCATCTTGGGATTCCAGAAGCGCGTTTGGTGGCCGAAGTGCACGCCAGCGGCCAGCATGTCAGGCATGCTAACAGTCATATTTTTTTCTCCGGGTTAACCCTCCGCCGCTCCCACGACCGAACCACCTCCCGATTATTTGCGCCTGCGCTCAGACGCACCTGAAGGGACAGGCAAGCCGGATGGCACAGGAACAAAACCCGAGGATGGCACCCGCGATCGTGTGACGAGTGACGTGTGTTTTTCAGGTTTAGTTAAGTCATTATGGTCGCCCGGTTATTACGTTGCTCCCGAGCGGCGCGCTTTATACCATACCTCGCCCGCCGCCGGAAACGCGTCCGCTGCATAACGTCGCTGAAATGACAGTTTGCAAAACCGGTTTTCCTTCAAACACCACCAGAACCGGAATCAGCATGGTTGCCAAGGCACAGACCGAATCAGATATCGCCGCCATGCGCGCTGCCGGCAAGGCCGCAGCCAGCGTGCTCGAGATGATTCAGGATCATGTACGACCTGGAGTCACCACCGAACAGCTGAATCAGCTCTGTCACGACTTCATCGTCACGACGCTTGGCTGCATCCCGGCGCCGCTGAATTACCGGAGCAGCCCACAGACACCGCCGTTCCCGAAGTCGATCTGTACATCGGTTAACCACGTCATCTGTCATGGCATACCAACGGACAAGAAAGCGCTGAAAAGCGGCGATATCGTCAATATCGATGTGACCGTGATCAAGGACGGTTTCCACGGTGATACCAGCAAGATGTTCTTTGTCGGCGAACCGTCAGTCATGGCCAGTCGCCTGGTAAGGATCACCCAGGAATGTCTCTATCGAGGTATCGAAAGCGTCCGGGCGGGGTCGTTTCTGGGCGACATCGGCAACGCAATCGAAACGCATGCCACCAGAAACCGGTTTTCCGTGGTCCAGGAATTCTGCGGTCATGGAATCGGCCGGATATTCCATGACACTCCACAAATCCTGCATTACGGACGCGCTGGTACCGGAATGCGGCTCGAAGAAGGCATGACCTTCACCATCGAACCCATGATCAACGCAGGTTCTCGACATTTGCGCATACTCCCCGATGGCTGGACTGTGGTCACCAAGGATCACAAACTCTCCGCTCAATGGGAGCACACGATTCTGGTCACCGGCCGCGGCGTCGAAGTGCTCACGGCGCGCGACGAAGAATCCTTTGGCTGATTCGAACGTTCCGTTGGCACTAACCGTCGGTGAGGCCCGTCGGCTGATTGATGCCAACACCGCTCTGCTGGCCGATCGCTACTGGCAAAGAGCCGATGTCGTAGAACTGCTTGATAGTCGAACCCGGCTGTTCGACGAACTTCTGACCAGGTTTTTCGTCCAGCACTTCGGCCCGGCGCCAGTTGCGCTGATCGCAGTGGGCGGTTTTGGCCGCGCCGAGCTGTTCCCCGGTTCAGATATCGACATCTGCTTGTTGGTCGAGGACGCCAGTGCCTGGCAATTCCAGATCGAAGTGTTCATGCGCGACTTGTTTGATCTCAATGTCGAAGTTGGTTATAGCGTCCGTTCACTCACCGACTGTGCGGCGCAGGCGGGTAGTGACATCACGATCGCTACGGCGTTATTCGAACGACGTCTGCTTGCCGGCGACGCGTCACTTGCCGCCCGGCTCGAACCCCTACTGAGTCAGCAACACGTCTGGCCTGGTGATGAGTTCTTCCGCGCCAAGCGAGACGAACAGGAACGTCGCCACGAACGATTCGACAATGTCGACTATGGTCTCGAACCCAACCTCAAGTCTTCGCCCGGTGGGCTTCGTGACTACCACACGGTCATGTGGGTCTGTCTGCGCCAATTCGGCACAGCATCTCCAGATGCACTGGTCGAACTGGGCGTGCTGACCAGAGAAGAAAAAGACTGGTTGCTGGAAGGTCGGAGATTTCTCTGGTGGGTTCGGTTTGGGCTGCACCTGCTGGCTGGCCGCAAGGAAGACCGCCTACAGTTTCAGCTGCAGCGTGAACTGGCACGCCGCCTGGGCTTCGCCGATACACGTGCGCAACTTGGCGTCGAACGATTCATGCACCTCTACTATCGCCACGTGCTGGCGCTACGCGAAGTGAACGACATTCTGCTGCAGGACTTTGAAGAACGCATTATCGATCCGACCGCTGAACCGCTGATGGAACCGGTAAACGAGCGGTTTCAGCTGCGCAACGCATACATCGAAACCACGCACGCCAGCGTATTCAGCGAGCATCCTTTTGCGATGATGGAGCTGTTTGTCATCATGGCCAATCGGCGTGACATCGCCGGTGTGAGGGCCAGCACCATCCGGCTGCTGCGGGAGCACCTCCATCTTGTCAACGAGGAATTTCGCAACGATCCAGCGGTTACCAGCCTCTTCATCAGCTTGTTGAAAGCACCTCACACGCTGGTCTCGCAGCTGACGCGAATGCGCAGATATGGACTGCTCGGCCGATACATCCCCGAATTCGGCCGGGTGATCGGACAGATGCAGCACGACCTGTTCCACATCTACACCGTCGATGCACATACGATGATGGTGATCCGCAACATGCGGCGTTTTTTCTATCGATCTTCGCAGACGACATTTCCGGTCGCGGCACACTGTGTACATCAACTACCCAAGATCGAGCTGCTCTATATCGCTGGCCTCTACCACGACATCGCCAAGGGACGGGGTGGTGACCATTCAGAGCTGGGCGCTAACGACGTTCGGGCATTTTGCCAACGCCATGAGCTGCCCGAGGCAGATACGAACCTCGTCTGCTGGCTTGTTGAAAAGCACTTGTACATGTCAAGCGTCGCCCAGCGTCAGGACATCTACGATCCAGATGTCGTGCATGCGTTTGCATCTGAAGTGAAGTCAGCCCGCCGTCTTGACTATCTCTATCTGCTGACCGTTGCCGATATCAACGCGACCAATCCAACCCTGTGGAACAGTTATCGCGCAACGCTGCTCCGTCATCTATATGGTGCAACCCGGCGAGCCTTGCGGCGCGGACTCGAGTCGCCAAAGGACAAGGCAGCGACCATTGAAGCCTGTCGTGAAAGTGCACTGTCAAAGCTTGCGGAAAGCCATCCCGACCTTACTCAGCAACAGGTACTCGACTTCTGGCGGACGCCGAACGAAGAATTTTTCCTGAAGCACAGCGCCCGGCAAATCGCCAAGCTCACGGTGGCCTGCATCACACACAACCCTGATGCCGGCCCGCTGGTCATGTTGTACAACACTCAAGCTCAGGTTGAGGACGAAGCAGTGACCGAGCTGTATGTCTATACCCGGGATCGAGCAGGTCTTTTCGGTACGACAACCGCGGCACTCGATCAGTTGAACCTGTCGGTTTACGAAGCCAGTATCAACACGGCTGAACATGGCCTCTGTTTCAATAACTTTGTCGTGCTCAATGATGAACACACTGCCGTCCCGGTCCGGGAACATGCCTTGGTGGCTGCGCGAATCAGTCAGATTCTGGTGGCTGACAACCCTCGCGGCATGGCGTCAAAACGACTTCCCCGACAGCTGAAACAGTTGTCCCGTCGCAGTGAATGCACGCTCTCCACAACCCCGGGCAACAACTACTCAACACTAACCGTGACCGCCCTCGATCGACCCGGACTGCTGGCTGAGATCGGAGCCTTGTTCCAGGATTACAATGTCTCGGTCCTGCGCGCGCGCATCGCAACGCTCGGTGAGCGTGCTGAGGATCTGTTTGATATTCAGACTGCAGCCGGCAAGGCCTATGACGCTGCTGCAGCATACGAACTCAGTCAGACCATTCGCCAGGCACTCGACTGGCATCTGCAGAAGGCGTTATGAACCCAAGACTCGACTCTCTCCTGCCCTATCCATTCGAGCGCCTGAACGCGCTCAAACAAGGCATCACGCCGGCGCAAGGTCTTGCACACATTGCCCTGTCGATCGGCGAGCCAAAACATGAGCCACCAGATTTCGTCCTGGCACGCCTGACCGATACGCCGCTGCTACGCAAGGATCTGTCAACGTATCCCGCAACCCGCGGATCGCTTGAACTGCGACGCAGTATCGCCTCATGGGTGACGAACCGGTTCGGAGCGGTCATCAACCCCGAGACAGAAGTACTACCGGTCGCAGGTACCCGAGAAGCGCTGTTTTCCTTCGGGCTTGCGACTTTAAGTGGCACGCCCGGAAAATTGGCCATCCTGCCAAATCCGTTCTACCAGATCTACGAAGGGGCTGCGCTACTCGGTGGGGCAACACCATGGTATGTGCCGAGCGACCCACAAAACGGCTATCTGCCCGATTTCGAGTCCATACCCGCTGAGGTCTGGAAACGGACGGAGCTGTTTTTCCTGTGTTCACCATCGAACCCAACCGGAGTAGTCCTGCCGATAACACGACTGCAATGGCTGATCGAGCAGGCTCATCGTTACGACTTCGTCATCGCAGCCGACGAGTGTTACTCGGAGATTTACCTGCACGAAGCCTCGCCCCCGGCGGGTTTGCTCGAAGCCAGTCAATTGATGGGCAACCGAGGACATCGTCACTGCGTGGTCTTTCATTCCCTGAGCAAACGCTCGAACCTGCCAGGCCTGCGATCTGGCTTTGTCGCCGGGGACGCAGGCATCCTCGATCGTTATTTCCTTTACCGAACCTACGAAGGCTGCGCGTTACCGGCGCACGTGCAAGCTGCCAGCGCGCTCGCCTGGCAGGATGAAGGGCATGTGCGTGCAAATCGACAGGCCTATCGGGAGAAATTCGAGCTGACACGTGCCCTCGCCCCATCGGCTGCGCCGAAACAGGATCCTGAGGGCGGTTTTTATTGGTGGGTGCCAACCCATGGTGACGACGAAACCTTCGCGCAGGCGTTGTTCGCCACGGAGAATATCACCGTACTACCTGGATCTTACCTTGGCCGCCCAGGGCAGGATGGAAGCAATCCCGGCAGCAATCACGTGCGCATTGCCTGGGTCGCCTCCATCGCCGAATGCCGCGATGCCGCAGTGCGTCTGCAGCGATTCATCACAAGCCGATAAACACAACTTCGCACACACACAACCATCGGCGATCTGGGCCGATCTGGTCGCCCGCTCTGCCGGGTGGTAGCGTAGGCAGCTGAATCAACACCCGGAAGTTCTAAAGTCATGAGTTTATGCCACGCATGGGGAATCGGCATCGCCCACTACAGCCGCAGTGGCGTCATGCTCGACTGCTTTTTTCCGCACCCGGTTTTTCATCCGGACGCGACGCTGACCAGGTTCTTGATCAAACAGTTCAAGTCGGGCACCCAGTTGACCGCGGCCACCGAACTGGCTGCCGCCCTGTCGGGTTTGCCGGCAGAGTTGCAAACCGTGCTGTCACCACTCGCACTGGCCCCACCCGCGCTGACCCCACACGCGCCGGCCCCACTCCCGCTGACTAAGAACAAGCTGGTTTCCGTACTCCTGCTGGAAGACAGCCCGATCACTGGCACAGCAGAGGCTTACCTCAAGCTGCATCTGC
>JAYSTS010000362.1:0-10141 GCA_043719475.1 Gammaproteobacteria bacterium
CGGCAAGCACAGCGTTGGCTCGCCGCCGATCTGTGTTGCTGCGACGCGCAGCAGCGAGGGCAAGATCGAGTGCGGTTTCACACGCGCCCACACGACCGAGGCGAGCCAACGCGTCAGCATGGACCTGATGCGCCTTGGCCTCTCCGTCAGAGTCCTGGAGTTTTGCAAGCACCCCTGCGGCCGATGCCGCAGCCTGCTCGGCGGATATCAATGATTGGGGTTCAGTCAGAACGATAAGTTGGGCAGTGAAGCAGGTATGCCATGCGCGCATACGCTCGGATTGTGTGCCAGCCTGCGCAAACGTGGCGAGAGCTTGAACGGCTGGTGCGACATCGCCCGCTGCAAGCAGGGCTTCACACCAGTCGAGCGCAAGCTCCGCGCGGCGTGGATGATCCTGATCCAGTCTGGCAATCGCTCGACCCAGCAGGTTTGCGGCGAGTGACAGATCGTCTCGTGCAAGCGCGCGTCTGCCTGCTGCTGCCAGACGATTGGTGGCTCGCTCGCCGAGCGTTCGTCCGGCGGCGTCGGTGGGGCCGAGTTCACGAAGGTGTATGTGCGCCTGCTCAAGATGCCAACCAATGGTCTCGTCCTGTTCGGTGGCATCGCCCACACGTTCTTCGATCCAGTTGGCAAGTCGTGTGTGCAGATCTACACGAGTGCCCTTGAGCAACCTTCGATAGGCAGCATCACGGACCAGAACGTGGTGAAAACGCAGCGCGGGTTCGCCTAAGTACCAGCTCGAATCGGGCTCGATCAGCTCGCTACGCCAGAGTGCGTCGATGCGGGATTCAAGTTCTGCAACCGGTGCAGCTACCAGTGCAGATAAAGCGCTGCGAGAGAAGTGGCGGCCGATCACTGCGGCGTATTCGATGACCAGTCGATCCTCTGGTTTCAGGCGTTCGAGTCGTGAGGCCAGGAGTGCATGAATCGTTGGCGGCATCTCGAACTCCGCCCCTTCGCGAATCTGCCAACGATCACCGTGCTTCTGCAGTACACCATCCTGCACCAGCATGCGGATGAGTTCGCCCACGAATAGCGGATTACCTTCACTCGTAACCAGAATTCGTGCCGCGATGGTCGCGGGCAGATCATCTGCACCAATTACGCTTGTGGCCAGACGCATCGCAGCCGTAGCATCAAGGCCGGCCAGTGTGACGACGTCTGCCACCGGGCCGCCCGTCGTGGTGAGACCAGCGCGGAGTTCACGTAATTCAGGGCGAGCACCTGCAAGTATCATAAGACGACTGCCGGCGCCCCACTGAACCAGATGCTCGATGAAGTCCAGTAACAAGGGCTCGGACCAGTGCAGGTCGTCGATAACCAGGACCAGTGGTTTGTTTGTGGATAGAGCGCCCAACCAGCGCCTCAGTACAAAAAAGGTTTCTTCCTGCGATACCGGTGCGCCAGTGACAAGCGCGGCGAGGCCGGTGGCGATTCGGCTTCGATCGGCATCAACTGCTGGAAGTGACGCCTCGATGGTGATTTTCATGGCGGCCGCCGTTGCGCCTTGATCGAGCTTGAGAACACCGCGAAGCGCTCGAACCATCGGCAGGAAGCTGCCGCCGCCTGAGGCTTCACAATGTGCGGTGATAGCGACTGCCGAGTCACCTAGGCGATGCAGGAATTCTTCGATCAATCGGGATTTACCGATGCCCGGAGAACCCAACAACACCGTCAGGCGGGTTCGGGGTGCCGCCACAGCAGACTGAAAAACCACCTGCAACCGCGTGATCTCGGTGTCTCGACCTACAAAACTACTGGCGAAGACAACGACGGGGCGGTCGAGTGACAACACACGAAAGGCGGCGACAGCTTCCGTGCGACCTTTCAACTGGAAAGTTCCCAGTGGTTCGAGCGTGACACGTGTGCTCACTAAACGTTGCGTGGCACCACCGATGACGACATCTCCATCCTTCGCCTGCTCCTGCAATCGAGCCGCTACGTTGACTGGATCACCGATAACTTCCATGCGGCCATCGGTAACCACTTCGCCGGTATTCACCGCGACCCGCAAACCTGTTTTACCAACAACCGAACTGTGGCGCGAAGCGAGTTCATGAAAAGCCTCTTGCATCGAAACTGCTGCCCGGACGGCACGCAAGGCATCGTCTTCGCCGATGATCGGTACGCCGAATACTGCTTTGACACCATCCCCAAGCAGTTGCGTCACCTGACCGCCGCGCGCTTCGACTGCAGCTTGCATGGCAGTGTAATAACCCTCCATGAAACGTCGTACGGATTCCGGGTCCACACGCTCTTGCATGGCAGTGGAGCCGATCAGGTCGGCGAAGATGATGGTGACGATTTTGCGGGAGCTACTTGTGGACGGATTGGACGTGAGAGTTTCAGGTGAAGTGGCTGAAGTCTGTGGTGAGATTTTCGTTGTGGGGGATGCGGCAGAGGACCCAGGATCGGACGCTTTTGCGGCAGCGCCGACGGGAGAACCACAATCGTCGCAGAAATTCGCCGCTGCGCGCAGTTCGACGCCGCAGCTGGTACACAGTCGCGGCAGTGCCTTACCACAGTGGTCGCAGAACCGGGCGCCGGTCCGGTTTTCGTAGTTGCAGGAGACACACTTCATGCGAAGTCCTGAATTGCTCCGGCGATCACAGGAACCAAGCCTGTACTATTCATGAATAGTGCGGGCTAGTAAGCAGGAGCGGTCATGCGACTGCTCCCGTCCGTTCAGACATTGTATCGCACCAACTGTTTAGGACCAGACCAATCCAGTAAGGGGCGATTCAACTTGGTTACAACAGGCCGTCGTACTTGCGCAGTTCTGCCCGTCCAACCACCATGTGATGCACTTCATCCGGGCCGTCGGCAAGGCGAAGTGTGCGTTGACCGGTGTACATGTCGGCCAGCGGAGTCCACTGCGACACACCGGTTGCGCCGTGGATCTGGATGGCCTGGTCGATGATCTGACACACCCGCTCGGGCACCAGTGCCTTGACCATGTGAACCCAGATGCGTGCTTCCTTGTTACCCAGCACATCCATGGCCTTGGCAGCCTTCAGCACCATCAGGCGCATCGCTTCGATTTCGATACGCGCGCGTGAGATCACCTCGATGTTCTTGCCAAGTTGCGCGATCGGTTTGCCGAAGGCGACTCGGGTGAGGCCGCGCCGGACCATCAGATCGAGTGCACGTTCAGCCTGGCCAATGGAGCGCATGCAGTGATGGATGCGGCCGGGGCCGAGCCGAACCTGGGAGATCTCGAAACCGCGACCTTCGCCGAGCAGGATGTTCGATTTTGGAACGCGCGCGTTGGTCAGACGCAGGTGCATGTGGCCATGTGGCGCATCGTCGTGACCAAACACATGCATCGGACCGAGAACTTCGAGCCCGGGGGTGTCCATCGGGACGAGGATCTGCGACTGCCGACGATGCGGTGGGGCATCGGGGCTGGTCTTGACCATGAGGATCATGATCTTGCAGCGTGGATCGCCGGCGCCGGAGATGTAGTACTTTTCGCCGTTGATAACCCACTCATCTCCTTGCAGAACGGCTCGGCAGTCGATGTTTTTGGCATCCGATGACGGGAGTGCGGGTTCGGTCATGCCGAAACACGAACGAATTTCGCCGGCCAATAGGGGTTTCAGCCACTGGTCTTTTTGTGCCTGGGTGCCCACGCGCTCCAGAACCTCCATGTTGCCGGTATCCGGCGCGGAGCAATTCAGCGATTCGGATGCCAGCGGTGTTTTGCCCAGTTCAGCTGCGATGTAGGCGTAGTCGAGATTTTTCAGACCTTCGCCGGTATCAGCATCCGGCAGGAAAAAGTTCCACAAACCGGATTTCTTGGCCTTGTCTTTTGCAACCTGCAGCAGTTCAAGCTGACCTGGCGCCCAGCTCCATCGATTGGTTCGGTTTTCGCCCAGACGGTAGAACTCTTCAACAATCGGCTCGACGTTTTCCTTGATGTGCTGCTTCACGGCGGCGAGCAACGGCTCGGCCGCTCTCGACATTACGAGATTGTTCAGATCGTCTTCCAGCGCGGCATCAGCCATGTTTCCCCCGGTGTTATCAAGAAATGTTAGTCGCCCGATTCTAGCCCCGATGTTTGATCGGTGGCTATACGGATTCATTGAGACGGATTCTCAACGTGGCTCGGCATTCGACAATTATTTGATCGCTACGGTTTGATCGCCACTTCGCGACCGCCTTGTTCAGCGGAGCGATACAGCGCATCAAGCATCTGCTGTACGGCAAGCCCGTCCGCAGCGGGTGCTATGGTTGGCTTGTCATACAAGACATGATCGACAAATGCGTGCATTTTGGCATCGAACATGTCCTGCCAGCTCTGTTTAGGCGATAGCCAACCGGGGACCTTGTCGACCATGTAGCCACCTTCGTCGCGGTGAATGCAGACGGGGTCCCAGGTACAGCCGCCGGCGTCGCCCATCAATTCGAAGTTGAAGGTGTCCTTCTCGATGTGTGCAGCAAAACTCGACTCGATGTGGAGTACGGCACCGCCTTCGAAACGGATGCGGCCAACCGCCAAATCTTCCACGGTATACGTTTTGTAATCCCAACCTTTCCACACCGATTGCACTCGATTCGATGGCTGGTTGCCTAGATAAGTAAACAGGTCGGCGCTGGCGCTGACGGGTTTTGGCGATCCCATTGTGTAATGCGTCATTTCCAGGACGTGCACACCAATATCGATCAGGGGGCCACCACCCTGGAGTTCTTTCCGACCAAATACTCCCCAATTAGGAATGCCACGACGTCGCAGTGCCTGGACCCGGCCGAACCGGATGTTGCCAAGCTCGCCGTTCTGTACCGCGTTACGGAGGAACTGGGTCCTGGGATTGAAACGATACTGAAATCCAATCACCAGTTTTTGACCGGTTTGGTTGGCGGTTTCAAGCATGCGTTTAGCAGCAGAGGCGGTATGTGCCATGGGCTTTTCACACAAGACGTGCAGCCCGGCTTTTAGTGCGGCGACCGCTGCGTCGGCGTGAGCCAGATTCGGAGTGCATATACTGACAGCGTCAAGATGTTCCTTGCGTAGCATCTGGCGAAAATCGGTGTAGCGGGCCGCCACGCCGAAGGTGTCACCGCGCAGGTCCAGCGTTTTTTGATCGATATCGGCGAGCGCCACCAGATGTGTGTCCTTCCGGCTGGCCAGGGCCTTCATCTGCGTCGCGGCGATGCCGCCTGCGCCAATCATGCCGATTCGCAGCGGAGAGGTGGTGGTAGGCATTTATAACTCCTTGAATTTGCTCGTTTTGTGAAAAGACGCTGATTGGCGCCCCAGTAGGATGACAAACCAGTCGGCTCGTGTCATGCGCAGTGCCAGGGTTTCCACACGCTGGTGATGCCTTGCCGGCGTTGCCATCGCCAAGAAAAGAAGACCACCTCGGCGCGTTTCGATCTTATACTTGACGTCGACTAGACTGAATCGAGGGAGATTTGGCTGCTTTGTGTCGCATACTGATGTTCGCCCAAGGGTTATGCCTAGGGTCATGTCAAGAGTCATGTCAAGAGTCATGTCAAGAGTCAGGCTAGGGATCATGGAGGGGGGTTACGGTTGGATCGTTCGACGTCTTTGTGGATTGCCATCATCGGTTTTTCACTGTTGGGTGCTACCGCCCTATACAGCTGCGTACCCCATATCCAGGAAGACATTTCCGCCAAAGTGCTTGCTGCCGCTGGTGCCGAGGCAGCTCCGTCGGGCTGGGCGTTAATTCAGGTCGACGGGCAGCGAATCGTGCTCACAGGCACGCCCCCCGACGCACAACGCGCCAGCCAGCTGGCACGCAAGCTGGAGGGAATCGATGGTGTGATCGAGGTGGACAACCAGCTCACCAATCTGAGCCTCATTAAAAATCCGGACGCCAATCTAGACATTGACTCAACAGCAGGCTTCGATCAATCGCTGACGGGTGTCCCGTCCAATGCAGATCTGACTCCCGGTGTCGGACAAGACGCGGCCTCGAATATCGTCGCGTCAGAGCACATCACGAATAATCCGACGAATTCGCCTTCGATGGACATTGCAAGAGCGGACATCGCAAGAGCGGACACCCCCATTGTGGTCGAAGCAGATCCGCAACTCCCCATTCCAACCGAATCGCAAAAATCACCGCCAGTGGTTGACCCCATTATCGAAGCCGCCGAAGCGGGACCCGGGCGACCACTGCTCTCGGAGCTACTGGCACGATGTCAGCGTGACATTGATGCGTTGTTAACCGGTTCGGCTTCGTTTTTCACATCGGCAAGTTCGGACATCACAACAGATGCGCTACCCATTGTTGAGCAGGTTGCCGGGCTACTCGCGCAGTGCGACGCTCGCGCTGAAATCGCCGGGCATACCGATAACAGTGGCAGAACCCGCCCTAACCAGCGACTCAGCCAGGCGCGTGCCGATTCAATTCGTGCGCATCTCATTGTCAAAGGCGTGCCTGAAACACAATTGTCCGCCATCGGCTTTGGCGAAGGGCGCCCAATCGTCTCCAATCGCACCCCAGAAGGTCGTCGTCAGAATCGACGTATCGAAGTCCGCATCGTGGATGGTCAGGTATCCAACCATCTCATTGCACCGACCGGAAACCGTTCATGATCTATCTCATCTTCAAGATATTGTTCTTCATCCTCGCCGCATTGGCCATTGGTTGGTGGCTCGGTGCGAGCTGGTATCGGTTGCGTCTGAGCAGGGTCTCAGCGGAACTTCGGAATCTGCGGACAGAGCTGGAAACGACGAGCCAATCCCAGCAGGAACTGGTGCAGGCCAAAGAACGTAATCTGCTCGACGAAACACACCGACGGCGTGACCTGGAATCACGTCTTGAGAAGCAGGTGCAGGCGCGCGGCGTAGCTGAAGAACGATCATCGGCGCTCGAAAGTTCGCTCGATAGGGAAACTGCGGCGTTGAAGGCGATGGATGCGGAACTGCGCAGCCTGCGCGAAGCAAATCAAAAAGCGCTGGCACGAGTAAAGGAAAATGCCGTTGAAACTCAATCAAATAATGGGCAATTCGCGGTCATCAGTGCAGAACGTGACCGATTCCAGCAGGCAAGTATGGAGCTAGGTCACCGGGTGGGCGATCTTGGCGCCGAGCTTGCGCAGCTTCGTCAACGCATTGAAAACTCAGAGAGTGAGCGACTGGATCTGCGTATTCGCCTGGAGGCCGTCTCGCAAGAACGAGATGAGATCATACGTCGGGCGCGGACGCTGGAGGAGACCTCACGCTCTCGCAATGAGCTAGCGGGATACCAACCTGGTATGCAGGTGCCGTCCAAGCCTGCTGCGCAGTTGAGTACTAAACCTGCTATGCAGATGACCTCTAAACCTGCTATGCAGGTGACTTCTAAACCTGCTGCGCAGGTGACCGCGCCACTCGCGCAACGATTCACAGTCAGTGGTGGAAAGGCAGCGGAGATCCATGAACAGCCACCGGCCTCGATCGACGATCTGACTCAGATCTCGGGTATCGGGCGTAAACTCGAGAAGCAGCTGAATGCCCTGGGTATCTATCAGCTGATGCAACTGGCCAGTCTTTCTCCCGAGCAAATCTGCTGGGTTGATGAGAAACTCTCGTTCAGGGGCAGAATTCACAGAGAAGATTGGGTTGGCCAAGCGATTAGCATGGTCGCACCGCAGCTCTCGTTGCAGCCCTCGTCACCAGGAGATCAGGCATGAACAAACAACCCTACACTCCGCTCGTACCGGAGAAACTCACCGACATCAATTTTCTCGACTCCAACCTGCAGAACTGTCCTTACCACGCCTATTCCAAATTGCGTGACGAAGCGCCGGTCTGGAAAGACCCGCTCACCGGGTTTTTCGTGGTCACCCGCTTCGACGACCTACGGCAACTGCTGTTGAATACCGAGGACTTCGTGAACGGCATGCGCGAAGGGCAGGGCGGGGGTCGCAGTCGCCTCGACGCAGAACGTGCGAATCGAATGCTGCAACTTTACAAGGATAAAGGTTGGGTACCGGCACCTACACTGGCAGGTCGCGATGACCCCAATCACAAGCAGATGCGCGCGATGTTCAACGAGGCGTTCCGACCGAAGAAGATTGATGCGATGGATCCGCTGGTCGAACAGACGGCGTACAAGTTGATCGACGCGTTCGTGAATGACGGCAAGTGTGATTGGGTCAAGCAGTTTGCGGTGCCACTGCCGCTGATCATCATCGGCCGCCAGATGGGTGTGAAAGAAGAGGATATCTGGAAGATCAAGGCCTGGACCGACGCCTGGGTACAGCGCCTGGGCATGATGCAGACCGAAGAACAGGAACGCTGGTCCGTGGAGATGGAAATCGAAGCGCAGCATTACTTTCAGCCGATCTTCGAGAGACTTCGTCGCGAACCCGATGACACGCTGGTTTCGGAAATGGTCAATCGAGTGATCCCGGAGTGGGGCCGGCCCCTGAATGACAATGAGCTGCACGCAGAAATGATGGCCGATACGTTTGTCGGTGGCTCAGAGACCTCGACCAACGCCATCGCCTACGGTGTGAAGCTGCTGATCGAGAATCCGGAAGCGTGGGCCCGGCTCAAGTCGAACCCGGAAAAGTACATGCGAACGTTTGTCGAAGAGGTCCTGCGTCTGGAAGGACCGGTGCAGGGATTGTTCCGAACTGCGTCGCGCGATCTCGAATTGCATGGTGTACACATTCCCCAGGGTTCGATGATCAACGTCCGTTATGCGGCGGCCAATCGCGATAGCGAAGAGTTTGCCTGCCCTGAAGCGCTTGACCTCGAACGTGACAAGCCAGGTCGGCACCTCGCGTTCGGGTCCGGCATTCACCATTGTCTAGGGGCGCCGCTGGCCAGGCGCGAGTTGTACTGGAGTTTCAAAGCGCTGGTCGATCGAGTCGACGAGATGTGGTTTCAACCCGGCATGAACGATTTTACTGTCATGCCAAATTTTGCATTGCGGGCGTTGAAGGAACTCCACATCGGTTTCCGACTCAAGGCATGACACATTTCATTTCCATATGGTTGAGGAGAGGCGATTGAATCCGTACAGACTGGAAGGCAAGGTCGCTGTGGTCACCGGTGGAGGCAAGGGCATCGGTCGTGGCATCGCGCTGTGCCTGGCCGAAGCAGGGGCGGATGTTGTGGTGTGCGCCCGCACAGCCGCAGACGTCAAGTCCGTGGCTGCGGAAGTGGAAGCACTTGGCCGTCGTGCCATCGCGATCAGTGCGGATGTCACGCAGGAAGATCAGGTGCGAATGGCCGCTGAAGCAGCCAAGGAACTCGGTGGGCCGCATATCTGGGTGAACAATGCCGGTGGACTGCCGGATGCAACACCTCGTTATCTGACAAAGACACCCACGGACCGATGGGATGCACAGCTCGATCTCAATCTGAAAGCGGTTTTCATTGGCTGCAAGATCGCCGCGGAGTACATCAAGACTGGCGCGATCATCAATATTTCGTCACGCGCCGCGATGGGGGGGAACATCAAGAATGGTCCGTACGGCGCATCCAAGGCGGCGGTCAACAGTCTGACCCAGTCCTTTGCGCTGGAACTGGCGCCACGCATTCGTGTCAATGCGGTTGCGCCCGGCCCGATTCCAACAGAGAACTTCAATCAGTCCACACGTTTTCCAGAAGGTAAGCCCATTGAGGACATCATCGGTGTGCCGCTCAAACGTCTGGGCACGCCTGAAGACATTGGTCACGCTGTGGTGTTCATGGCTTCCGATGCATCCAGCTGGGTTACTGGACAGTGTCTGTATGTCACTGGTGGTCTGTAGGCCGGCTACGGTAGGACAGGATCGGTAACGCTGTCTGACGATTTCAGCGGTTTCTTGGTGGTGCGGTCTCCTGTGGGAGATTCCCCGACCGCGATAGTCGGTGTCATCGAAGATCGCGATCAGGAGATCGCTCCCACAAGAGATCGCTCCCACAACTTTTCCAGATCTGGAGATCTCCCAGATCGCGATCAGGAGATCCCCCACAGACAGGGGTTTCGCGACTTTGTGGTCTCTTGTGGGAGCGGTCTCCCGACCGCGATTGTTGGTGTCATCGAAGATCGCGATCAGGAGATCGCTCCCAGTGTGCCCGGCATGGGCATGTACTCGCTGACTGAAAGGAGTCAGCCGGAAGACGTGACTGAAACCGTAGTGAAGCGCAAGGGGCAACCTGAAGGAAGCGTGGAGCAAAGGGGCGGCCGCAGGA
>JAYSTS010000363.1:0-32287 GCA_043719475.1 Gammaproteobacteria bacterium
CGGATGTGGCCAGAAATTGAATCCGACCTCCCACTGTTCAAAGCGGTCGAACGTGCGGGCGCCGTCGACGTCCTCCCAACGACCGTAAAATCCCCAGTCTTGATCGCCCAGCGTCAGTCGGTAGCTCGGTTCGATGTACCAGCCGGACTGTTTGTCGACATTGGCGACCTGAACCGCTCGGCCTTCGAAGTTCCATTCGGCCCACAAGGCCCGAAGCTGGAACGGACCCTGGTTCCAGATGCCGTGCACACTGACCAACTGACCAGCACCCAATCCATCGCCTGGATACTGGCTGGCATCTGCCTGGTAGTGGTAACTCCCAGAAAGTTCCAGGCCCGGAATGCCGGTGTACTTCAGACGAGCCGTATAGGCGAGGTCGTTGGCGACGGCCTCGGCAACTTTCTGGCGACCGCTTCGGACACGAAACGCACTGCCACCGGTCGTGGGTGTTTCCAGTCCGGAGTGGACGGCAAGGTCCCAGGAAAAACCGTTTGCGTAATGTCCGCCAGCGGCCGCTCCGCCTTCCCACCAGGTCGATGGAATGATGATGCTTTCGACGTCATTGCGTTCCACACCGTAGAAAGTAGGGGGTTCATGGGTTTCATTCAGGATGCCGATCGGGAGCAGGAAAAGCCCGGCTCGAAGCGTGTGGTTGTCGTTCAGGTCGTACTCGACGTAGGCCTGCTCAAGTTCCACTTCGCCGGGTGCACCGTTGGCAGTCAGGGCGTGTTCGACCTCCAGCTCGGAGAAAAATCGCAGGCGATCGCTGAAAGAGTGATTCACGAAGAGAACAAAGCGGTGGTAATCCACCGACTTGAACTCGCTATCGTCCTCATTATCGAGATTGTTGTAGTGCATTTCTCCGTACCCGCCTACCTGGGTGGTGTCGGCTGTGGTGGCGTTTGAGCTTCTCACCTGATCCAGGTAGTCGGCCGTCACCCCAAGTTGTTCCTCGGCGATCTCGACTTTGTCGTGGGTAGCGGTGACCTGCTGGCGGGTTTCGTCGAGCTGTGAGCGCAAGGCCGTTATCTCGGCCTGCTGGGCCTGAACGATTTTCCAAAGAGCAGCGAGATCTTCGGGCGGTTGGGTGGCCTCTGTGGCTACGGCTGTACCAGTGGCAAGCAAAGCCGCAAGGGCGAAAGCGGAGCGCATAACCAGGAGACCTGTTGGAAGGAAGGGGCCAGTTTCTTTCAACGTCAATCTAAATGCAAATAGTTCTCATCTACATTAAGATTTAAGTCGTAACTTAAGTCATCGGTCGACTGACACCACCGTATTTCGTACAAAGCTTTGTTGGTCGAACGCGTGTTACGTGCGTAACATCCGTCAATCGTTTGTACGTCTGCCGCCGGTTACATGCTCAAACGCCTGCTGGTCATGCTGGTTGTCCTCGGTACCCTTTTCGGGGGCATTTTCGGGTGGAAACATCACAAGGCGGAGCAAAGCCGCATAACGGTAGCGTCGATGAAAGCGCCGGCTGCAACCGTCGCGTCGACGGTAGTCACTTCGGAAAGCTGGCAGTCGAGCGTCCCCGCTGTGGGTACTTTGAGCCCGATTCAGGGGGTTGAGGTCAGTTCCGAAGTTGCCGGGATCATCGACTCGATTGGTTTCGATTCCGGTGCGAGCATCAAACAAGGTGCACTGCTCGTGCAGCTCGATGCCACCACGGAGCTTGCCGATCTACGCGCACTCGAAGCGCAGCTGAAACTGGCGCGTCTGGACTACGATCGAGCCACTGGACTCGCATTGCGGACGGCGTTGTCCCAGGCCCAGCTTGATCGGGCCAAAAGTCAGCTCGATAGCCTGGCCGCGCAAGCAGACGCACAACGTGCAACGATCAATCGCAAGTCCATTCGGGCGCCATTCGGGGGCGTACTCGGTATTCGCAAGGTTGATGTCGGGGAGTATCTTGCGCCGGGTACGGCTGTTGTCAGTTTGCAGCGGCTCGACGTGCTATTCGTGGACTTCAATGTTCCTGAGCGATACCTGCAGCAGCTGCAAGCCGGTCAGACGGTCACCATATCGACCGCTGCGTACCCCGATCGTGAATTTACTGGCAGTATCAGCGCAATCAGCCCAAGGGTGGATGACAAGACCCGCAACGTGCAATTGCGCGCGACGATTCCCAACGAGGAAACGCTGCTGCGTCCGGGTATGTTTGCCGGAGTGACCGTTCTATCAGGAGGCAAAGAATCAGTGTTGACGCTGCCACGCACGGCGATCAGCTTCTATCCGTATGGAGACTCGGTGTTCGTGATTCTCGGCGCAGGCGAAGGGATGACAGCAGAACGGCGGCATGTCACCACGGGTCGAGTTCGGGAAGGCAAGGTTGAGGTGTTGTCCGGTGTATCGGCTGGCGACAAGGTGGTTAACGCAGGCCAGTTGAAACTGCGATCCGGACAACCGGTGACGATCGACAATTCGGTCGAGCTGCCCGAAGGCGTGGTGCGCGGTTGAGTTTCACTGATACCTTCGTCAACCGACCGGTACTGGCGACGGTCCTTTCGCTGCTCATTCTTCTGGTCGGCGTACGCTCCCTCGGGTTGCTTGAATTGAGGGAGTACCCACGTGCCGATCGCGCGGTGGTCATGGTCACCACAGCCTATCCCGGTGCAGACGCGTCTTTAGTCCAGAGCTTCATTTCAACGCCGCTACAACGCGCCATCTCCGAGGCCGAGGGCATCGACTACCTGACTGCGACCTCCAGGCAAGGCGTGTCCGTGATCGAGGCAACGATGGCGCTGAACCACGATCCCAACGCTGCGATCGCCGAGATTCAGGCCAAGGTCGCCAGCCAGAGAAACCAGTTGCCGCGCGAAGCGACGGATCCGGTGATCGACCTGCGGACCAGCTCAAGCTTTGCGCTGATGTATCTCGCCTTTGTCAGCGAGGAGATGAATCCCAGCCAGATCACCGATTACCTGTTGCGTGGTGTGCTGCCTCGATTGCAGGCCGTGGATGGTGTGGCCAAGGCCTCCATCAATGGCAACCAGAATTTTGCGATGCGGGTGTGGTTGAATCCGGAGCGCATGGTAGCCCTTGGCGTGACTGCTGCCGATGTGCGGGCAGCCCTGCTGCGTAACAATTTTCTCGCTGGGGTCGGACAGACGAAAGACGACCTGGTCGGTATCCAGTTAAGCGTCACGACGTCCATTGCCGACGTCAAGGCGTTCGAGGATCTGGTGGTTCGAACCGACGGTTCAACGCTGGTCCGGCTCGAGGATATTGCCACCATTGCCCTCGATGCAGCGAATTACGAGATGACGAGCTGGTTTAACGGCAAGCCCGCCATCATGGTCGCACTGGAGGCGGCGCCGGGTGCCAATCCGTTGGATGTCTCCGCAGAAGTTCGCACGCTGGTGGACGAGATCTCCAGTCAGTTGCCCGAAGGTCTGACGCTCAACAAAGTGCACGACGGCAGTCAGTACATCGAAGATTCCATTGCCGAGGTGCTGCGTACGCTGGCCGAAGCGGTGGTGATCGTTCTGCTCATTGTGCTGGTCTCGCTGGGTTCCTGGCATGCAGCCATAGTCCCTGCCGTGTCGGTTCCTCTGTCGTTGATTGGTGCGAGTTTCCTGATGCTGCTGATGGGATTTTCCATCAATTTGTTAACCTTGCTGGCCATGCTTCTGGCGATTGGCCTGGTCGTCGACGATGCGATTGTCGTGGTCGAAAACGTGCACCGCCATATCGCGCAGGGTAAAACACCGCTGCTCGCTGCCAGGGATGCCACCCGGGAACTGGCGCTGCCGATCATTTCCATGACGACGACCCTGCTCGCGGTGTATGCGCCGATTGCCTTTGTGGGTGGTCTGGTCGGCATCGTGTTCACCGAATTCGCTTATTCACTCGCCGGCGCGGTGCTCATCTCCGGGATTGTCGCGCTGACGTTTTCGCCGATGCTGTCATCACGTGTGCTGACCAGCAACGAAGAACCTGAACGTTTCGAACTGGCCGTTGAACATTTTTTTGACAGGCTGGCCAACGCCTATCGCCGGTTGCTGCACAACAGTCTGAACTGGCGACCGGTGACTTACGTCTTTGCGGCGATCATGGTGGTCAGCATCTACTTCATGTTCATCAGCAGCACCAATGAACTGACGCCGACCGAAGATCGCGAAGTGCTGAATGTGCAGATCAAGGGCCCTGAGACGGCGACGCTGGAGTACGCAACGACCTACGTGCGCGAAGTGGTCAACGCCTACGAGAGTATTCCCGAGTATCTGCGTAGTTTCGTGCTGATCGGTGGTGGTGGTTCGCCTGCAACGTCGTTTGGGGGCGTTCGCTTTCTGCCGGTTGCCGAGCGAGAGCGGACGCAGGCTCAGTTGCACGCAGAGTTACAGCAGAAAGTAAGCAAGATCGCAGGCGTGCAGGTGGCCGTATTCTCCTTTCCTTCACTACCTGGTGCTGCGCAAGGTGCGCCTCTACAGTTTGTCATTACTTCCGATCAGGACTTCGACCAGCTCGATGTTGTTGCTGGCGAAATGATGGATGCGGCCTACGCGAGCGGCAAATTTGTTTTCGTCGCAAAGTCGCTCGATATGTCCTTGCCGAGGATGCGGGTCGAGATTGACCGCGACCGAGCCGGAGATCTCGGCATCGGCATGGATGAGATTGGCAGCACGCTGGCGACGATGCTGGGCGGTAACTACGTCAATCGATTCAGCCTCTCTGGTCGCAGTTATGAAGTGATCCCGCAGGTGCCACGTGATTTTCGTCCCAGCCATGAGGATCTGAACAACTACTACGTGCGCACCCGAACGGGTGAACTGGTGCCGCTGTCCGGTCTGGTCTCGTTCGAGCAGACCATCGAACCGACCCAACGAGTTCAGTTCCAGCAACTCAACTCGGTGACGATCAGCGGTGTCATGGCACCCGGTGTGACCATTGGTGAAGCGGTGACCTTCATGGAGGAGACGGCGATCAGCCTTTTCCCGCGCGGCTTCAATTACGACTACATCGGTGAGTCACGACAGTACAAACAACAAGGCAGCACACTGGTGCTGACGTTTTTCCTGTCTCTGGCCGTGATCTACCTGGTGTTGGCTGCCCAGTTTGAAAGCTGGCGTGATCCGCTCATCATCCTCATCTCGGTGCCCATGTCGATTGCGGGGGCGCTGATCTTCGTGACGTTAGGCTTTGCGACCATCAACCTGTACACGCAGGTCGGGCTCATCACGCTGATCGGCCTCATCGCGAAAAACGGCATCCTGATCGTTGACTTTGCCAATCGGTTGCAGACGCAGGAAGGACTGACAGCACGTGAGGCGGTGGAGAAAGCGGCGTCGATTCGCCTGCGCCCGATTCTCATGACCACCGTTGCCATGTTGGTCGCGATGGTTCCCCTGCTGGTCGCCAGCGGCCCAGGTGCGGTCAGTCGATATCAGATCGGCTTGGTCATTGCCTCAGGTCTTGGTATCGGCACGTTGTTCACGCTGTTTGTGGTGCCTGCGTTTTACCTCCTGCTGGGACGACAACTGCAGCGGCCGACGGCCGTTGAGCCGGTAGAGGCCCCGATTGATGCCCCGATTGACGCGATTCCACCAACAGCGGAGCATCGAGTAGGCTGATCGATTGGGGAGGGCGCGAGCATGATCCGGGTGTCTGGGACAGTAGTTGCAGCCGTCACGGGAGTGACGCTGGTTACGGTGTTGTTTTTCGCCGCTGAATCGTTTGCCCAGGCGCCCTCCGCACAACAGATCATCGAACGGGCGATTGATCGTACCCGGGGACTTGCTTCCCATGCCAGGTTGACGATGCATGTGGTGCGACCTGCCTGGCAGCGGACCACGACAATTGAAACCTGGACCCGCGGGCGGGAAGATGCCCTGATCCGCTTTGTCGCACCCGCCAGGGATGCCGGTAATGCGACGCTCAAACTTGGCGCTAAAATGTGGACGTACACGCCCAAGCTCAATCGCACCATTCGACTGCCATTCAGTCTCATGTCCCAAAGCTGGGCTGGCACTGACTTTTCGTATGATGATCTGTCACGCACCGATAATCTCCTGCAACACTATGACCTAACCATCGAACACACCGAAGTGATCGAGGGTGTCACGGTGTTCACGATTGCGGCGATACCGCATGCTGATGCACCCGTGGTCTGGGGCAAGGAAGAACTACGGATCCGCGACGATGATGTGGTGATTGAACAGACCTTTTTTGATCAGGATCTTGAACCCGTGAAACGCATGAGTGTTCTGGACATCGGCGAGATGGGTGGCCGCACGCTGGCGACACATCTTCGCATGTTCAAATTCGACTCACCGGACCAGTACACCGAGTTGCGCTGGGAGGAAGCAGAGTTCGATATAACACTGCGCGATGAGCAGTTCACCCTTTTCAATCTGCAGAAAGCCCGGTAATGCAGCCGCGGGCACCCGGTATTGACCTGCGTGCATTGGCGCGCATCGGCTTTCGCAACATCACACGCAATCGACGCCGCACCGGATTGACGGTTGGCGGCATTGCCTTCGCCGTTTGGCTGGTGGGGCTGGCGGTAGCACTGCAGGATGGCGGTTATGCCATGCAGCGACAGATTTCGACCGATTTACTGACCGGTCACCTGCAGGTATCCCACCCATCGTGGCCAGTGGATGCCGACGTGAGCCAGCTCGTTACGAATGTGGAAGCCACAACCCAACGATTGGTCGCTGTGCCGGGTATCACCATGGTAACGCCACGGCTGCAGATGTCGGCGCTGGTTTCGCATGGTGAGCGCAGTGCAGCCAGCCAGGTGATCGGCTTCGATCTGCATCGTGAAGCCGATGTGACGTTACTGCTGAAACGGTTGCGGGATGGTCGACTGCCGGAAAGTGATGGCGAGATTGCACTCGGGTTGGGTCTGGTGCGTCACCTTGGTATTCAACCGGGTGACGAAGTTGTGGTGCTGGGCGCCGATCCGGAAGGCAGCATGGCTGCCATGGCGCTAACGCTCAGCGGGGTCATTGAATCGGGAATGCCAGATCTCGATCGTGCGCTGGCAGTGGTCAGGTACGAAGCGCTGGCGCAGGCACTGTCGGTCAAGGACGCCGCGCATCTGCTGGTGTTGCGGACTGACAATCCGCTCCACGCGGTTCAGCTGGCCGAGACCGTCGCCGCCATATTGACGGAAGGCCAGCACCTGCGCAGCTGGCAGCAGATATTGCCGGAGATCGAGTCAGCCATCGAACTCGATCGTCTGGGCGGTTACATTTTTTTCGCATTGGTATTGTTTCTTGTCTGTTTCAGCGTCGCCAATACCTTTGTCATGGTGATTTTCGAACGCACGCGGGAGATTGGCATGTTGCGCAGCCTCGGGATGCAACCGTGGTCCATCATCGGCTTGTTGCAGATCGAAGCGGCCAGCTTGTGGATGCTCGGCGTAGTCACGGGGCTAGTGTTGGCGATTCCCTTACTGCTCTGGCTCAAAACAGAAGGTCTGTATCTCGGTGAATCGCTCGAAGCCACCATGACACAGATGTACATGCCAGCACGAATTTATGCAGAGCTGTCACCCCGTAGCCTGTTCGCAACGCCGGCGGTGCTGTTGGTGACCACGCAACTCGCGGCACTTGTCCCGGCATTGCGGGTTCGACGCATACAGCCGGCCGACGCCATGCGGCACCTGGCCTGATCCATGTCACTCAAACCCATGCCGCTCAAACCCATGCCACTGCGACCCATGCCAATCGGGCTGCTGGTTCGACTCAGTTATCGAAACCTGTTCCGTCATGCACGGCGGAACACGATCCTGCTCGTCTCGATTGCAGTGGCGATCGCCGGCGTGGTGTTTTTGAACGCGTTGCTGCGGGGTATGCAGGCAGATCTGGTTGATAGCGCGCGGGTCAACTTGACGGGTGACTACAGAATTACCGCGCCAGGCTATCTCGAAGATCCGCAGGCGGCTCGAGGCTTCGAGTTGACGCCGCACCAGATCGAGCAACTCGATGGGCTGTGGCCCGGGCGGTGGTCAGCGCGCCTGGTTGTGCCGATGGTGATATCCAGTGAACGCAAAAACCGAGGTGTGCTTCTGGTCGGAATCGACCCGCAGCAAGAAGCCGGATCTTTTTTTGCTGATGTGGAATTCGTCGGTGAGACTGTAGCGCATGCTCGTTCCACCAGGTTGTTTGTAGGCAAGGAACTGCTGACACAATTGCGCAGTGGCATCGGCAAGAGAGTGGTACTGACGGGCCAGGATGAGAGCGGGACTGCCACTGAGCGCGGCTTCACCATCGGTGGCGCCTTCGATGCTGAAGGGAAAAACCTCGAACAGCAGTTTGTATTCATCGGCCGGGGAGCCTTACAGGGTTTTCTCAGCACCAGCCTGGTAACCGAGGTTTCGATCCTGTTGTCGAATCCGGGGCACTCCTCGCGTGTGCAAGACCAACTCCATTCGATCTTCAGAGACCTGACCGTCACTCACTGGCGCGAAAGCAATGCGCAGACTGCGGCACTTATTGACATGATGGAGTTCGTGTCCTTGATCTGGTTCAGTATCGTCATGGCTGCACTGGCCTTTGGACTCGTGAATGCTCTGGTGACGGCAGTGATGGAGCGCCATCGTGAATTTGGCGTCATGCGCTGTCTGGGTATGCAGCGTTCTACTGTCTTGAGCCAGGTGATGATCGAGTCGTTTTTCATCATGTTGACGGGCGTTGTGCTCGGCATGGCAGCGGGTTGGGCTGGTGTGTCGATGGCTGGCGGCGAGATTGATCTTGGGCGTTTTGCCGAAGGTGTTGCCATCGCCGGGTTACCGAGCGTCATATCACTGCAGATCCATCCGGAGGATCTGGTGAGTGTCATCTTGTTGTCTTGCGTATTTGGCGTACTGGCGAGTCTGGTGCCTGCCTGGCGCGCGAACCGGCAACCGCTGTTGCAGGCGATCGCACAATGATTGGCCAGATCGGTCGACCGGTGTTGCAACTGGAGTCCGTGTCGCGCGTCTACGCGGATGAAGGTGTCCCCGTTCGCGCGCTGTATGACGTTACGCTGCGTGTGCTGGCCGGAGAATTTGTCTGTCTGGTCGGACCCTCAGGTTCCGGTAAATCCACGCTCCTCAATATTACCGGTGGACTGGATCGCGTTAGCGCCGGGAGAGTGATTCTCGATGGGCTGGACATCACCGAGCTGCCGGAACACCAACTCGCCGATATCCGATTGCGCCGGATCGGGTTCGTTTTCCAGGCTTTCAATCTGCTGCCGGTGCTTAGCGCCGTTGAGAACGTCGAGTTCATTCTGCAATTGCGCGGTGAACGCCATGTCAGAGCGCGGGCAATGGACATGCTCCGCCTGCTCGACATGGCTGAACTGGCGCATCGTCGTCCTGCCGAGCTCAGTGGTGGACAGCAGCAACGGGTTGCCATCGCCAGGGCTCTGGTTGGTGAACCGGTCCTGCTGCTAGCGGACGAACCGAGTGCCAACCTCGATTCGAAGGCAACGCAGCACCTCCTGTCACTGTTGCGCCGACTCAATGACGAGAGAGGTGTCTCCATCATCACGGCGACGCATGATCCGCTGGTCATGCGGCATGCCAGGCGGACGGTCACGCTGCAGGACGGTCAGGTTGTTCTGGACTCAGGTGGCGGATGAGTTCGATGCGATCCGTAATTGTTATCCTGGCTGCATTTGTCGTTTCCGGCGTGCTGGAAACTGCTCCGGTCCTTGCTGAAACCACCTTCCGTGTGTCATCGCTTGTTACCGGCGCCAGGCTCGACCGTCACGATCTATTGGCCAGGATAGGTACGGATCAGCCCATCGATATCGACATTGATGGGCGTCTCATGCTGGTGGAAACGGCTGGGTCGTGGACCGGGACATGGCACCATTCACTGGCACTGCGCAGTGGCGATTCGATCGAATTCTCGCGGGCTCTGGGCGATCTGCTGCGCCAGAACGAACTGCAATCCAGGCCCGGAACGGATGCCGCCAGACTGATCGATCTGAGCACTCGTCTCGATCAGGGAAATCGCCACGAACTGCGCCAGCGAGCGGACCGCCTGAATGTCCGTTACCAGGGTGAAAACTGGAATGTCGTGGTAGGACGGGAAGCGGTCAGTTATGGCGGTGGTCTCGTCTTTCATCCCATGGACCTGCTCAATCCCTTTTCGCCGACTGCGGTGGACAAGGACTTCAAGCCCGGCGAAGACTTGATACAGATACAGCGCCGGCTCGGCGCAGACGGAGAATTCTCAGTGCTGGGTGTTGGTCGACGTGACGATGCAGGTGATCCGACCCTCGAAGCCAGCAGCTTTGCCCTGCACTATCGTGGTTTGGCAGGGAGCCTGGAGATCGAGCTGTTGTCCGGACGACATCTTCAGGATGAGGTTCTGGGCGTTGGAGTTCGCTGGCCGATAGGCGGCGCGCTGGTTCGAACCGATTTGGTAACCACCCGACTTGATCGGGGCAATCAGATTCGAATCAGTGGACTGGTGAATGCTGACTACAGCTTCACATCTGCCGATCATCCGGTGCACATTTTTGCCGAGTACTACCACAATGGTTTCGGAGTTCGCGACCTCACGCCCGGTCGACCGCTGCCGACGGCGTTGTCAGCTCGACTCCAACGGGGTGAAGTCCACGTGGTCATGCGCGACTACCTCGCGCTTGGCGGTACGATCAGCTGGCACCCGCTGGTGACGCAGACCTTGGTACTGGTGAACAATCTGCAGGATGATTCGGCGTTCCTGCAGAGCACGCTGACTTTCGATCTCAGTTCAGCTCAGCAACTGGACGTTGGAATGCTGGTGCAAACCGGATCAACCGGCGAGGAATTTGGTGGTCGACCGGTGGCTCTGGATCCACGTGGAGAGGTACTGAGCATTGGTTCCGGCAACCGGATTTATCTCCGCTGGACGTGGTATCCATGAACACTATGACCCATGAACACTGTGACCGATGAACACTATGACCCATGAACACTATGACCATTGAATCGCTGACGGCTCGTACGGCGCGACATTCAACTCATTATCTGGCTGCCGGACCGGTGGCCGGTCCCCTCATGATCTTTGTGCATGGTTGGCCAGAACTATCACTGAGCTGGCGTCACCAGATGCCCGTTTTTGCGGGTCTTGGGTTTCGTGTGATAGCTCCGGATATGCGAGGTTACGGTCAGTCCACGAACTATCGAACCCATGCGGCCTATGCACAGTCCGAGGTGGTGAGGGATATGATCGAGCTGATCGATAGTCTCGGCCGCGAACAGGCCATCTGGATTGGTCACGACTGGGGTTGCGCGACGGTGTGGAGTCTCGCTCGCCTGCATCCGGATCGCTGTGTAGCGGTGGCCAACCTGTGTGTGCCTGGTTTCTCCCTCGAGGAGGGCCTCGAAGCGGCGCGGAAACTTGTTGACCGCAAACTCTACCCAGAGGCCGAATATCCCTATGGTCAGTGGGAATACATGAAGTTCTACGAAGAGCAATTCGAACGGGCCACATCGGTGTTCGATGCCAACCCGTACAACACAGCAAAATTGTTGTTTCGCAAAGGCAGCCCGGAAGGCGCAGGTCATCCCGCGTCGACCGCCATGGTTCGCCGTAATGGCGGATGGTTCGGACCACTCGACGCAGCCCCTGACGTACCACGCGATGGCGATGTCATCAGCGAGGAAGAACTCGAGACGTATGCCGAGAGTCTGCGACGCAACAGCTTTTTTGGCCCCGATTCGTACTACATGAATCATCAGGACAATGCTGTCTTCCTGGCTGGAGGGTCGACGATGATCACGATGCCGGTGCTGTTTTTGCACGCCCGTTATGACTATGTCTGCGAAACCATGGTGTCTCGTCTGGCGGAACCGATGCGAGCGCGATGTACGGATCTGATGGAGCGGGTCATCGACAGTGGCCACTGGATGGCACAGGAGCAACCGCTGGCAGTCAATGCCGCTTTGGCTGGCTGGCTTGTTGCGCGCGTGGGATCGATCTGGTCGGAGCTTCCAGGTGCTGGGTGAGGGGGCTGCGGTTCGGATCAATCCATCGCGAAAAGTATGGTACGTATCAGCAGGATGAAGAGCACGACACTGGCTACTGCGAATACGCCGAACCGAATAAGTATGACGTTTCGCGTTGCCTGAACCAGGGAATGCACAGTGCGCAGACCGACGTACGTCCAGGCCAGGCCCAACTGAACCGGATCGTCTGCACCCAACATCTGCGCACTGATGACCAGTGCATAGAACAGGGTTGGCTGTTCATGCAGATGGTTGTAATTGTCGGCAACTCGCGAAACCGCTGGTGGTAGTTCGAGTTTGGCTCCCGTTCTCGAGATTTCTTCGACGTCTATCTTTGCGTTGCGCATGGCAGGGATGCGCGTGACGTACATCCAGGTCCACATGACAAACGTCCAGGCAATCAAAACAAGTACAGGCAGGATGAGTGGTGTTGTGGACATCCGTTCTTCCCGTGTTGGGTTATTTATAGTGAAAGTCGAGTATCAGACTTTCAGGTGTTCGGAACAATCCAGACGCACCAGGTCTGTCACGCATTCAGAACGAGCACACTTGGAGCTATACCGCCGCGCTGGATTCCTCCGCTGGTTGCGACTTGACGTAGGTTGTGTAAACAAAAACCGGTATTTCAAGCTTGCCCAGATGTTGGGAGAGCAGCGGCTGCACCTCTTTCCAGTCAAGACCACCAATGCCGGTTGCCAGACGCGGTAGCGCGAGACTGGATAGCCGTTCATCAACGACGAAGTGACTCAGCGCCTTGAGTGCATGGCCGACGTGAGTGAGGGATGCCTTTCCCGAGTGGTCACCGTGTCCGATACCAGGCGCCTGCGTGAACAGGCTGATGATATGTTGTCCGCCATATCCCATCCAGGCCCAGATGCCCCCGGGTGCGGGCGTTGCCTGTTTTTCGTAGTGCCGAAAGTCTTTGTACATCGATGGCCATTGTTCACGAAGAGAAAGCGCCAGCCCCTGATTAAAGTGATCATTGGGACTGACGCCGTGTGCAATCGCCTTTGCCTTGCTGAGAAGAATGTCACCGGTCACTTCGTGCAACATGTGCGTTGCTCCTTTGAATACTCTCGAATTGCAGCAGGTTTTTGTCCTGCCTGAAATAGGCAATAGCCGCAGAGTGCGACTCTCCGAGGTGACCGATACGTTGTACAGTGCAGACCGGTGTCTCATTGGTAACGGCCAGGTGATCAAGCTACTTTTACTCGCGCTCAACGCGGCAAAGATAGGCAAAGTGCTGGCCAGCGGCGGCACGATGATCGTGTCTGTATTTGCCTATTCGCTGCTCTTTGGCTGGCCGTATGCCGTTGGTTTCGTCATTCTGATTTTTGTGCACGAGATGGGTCACTACGTCGCCGCACGACGACGGGGTCTGGAAGTCGGGCTGCCGATGTTCATTCCTTTTGTGGGTGCCTGGGTGGCGTTGAAGTCGATCCCTCATGATGCGGAGACAGAAGCCTATATTGGTATCTGGGGGCCGCTGGCAGGCACCTTTGGTGCGTTGGCTTGTCTGTTTCTGGCGCATGCGATGGACAGTCGACTGCTGCTCGCGCTCGCTTACGCGGGGTGCTTCATCAATCTTTTCAACCTGATTCCGTTGCTGCCGTTTGATGGCGGCCGTATCAGTCAGGTGTTGTCGCCGAAGTTGTGGCTGGTCGGGATGCCTATCCTCATAACCATGTTCTTCTGGCGACCGAGCCCGATTCTGATCCTCGTTGCCTTGCTGGCCGCTCCGGCGGTGTATCGGGCGATCAGGGGCTGGAAGGACCAGCCACCGGAGTACTACATCGCCAGTCCTAGCATCCGCATGACCTATGGCGCGCTTTACTTGGGGCTTGCTGCCTTTCTGGCGATCCTCTCCTATGAACTTAATCTTGAGCTGAGTGTGGCGCTGGGTGTGGTGTCGACAGGTTGATGCGTGCGCTGGACTTGCGCTACTGTCCCCAATTATTCATTACTGACCACAGGCAGCGATATGGCCGAGCCAATCCAGAATCTCAATCCGGACACCATGGTCCGATCACCGGGCCTGACCTATCAGCAATTACTCGATCAGGATTCTCGCCCGGTTCCGGCGGTACTGCGGGAGGAATCGCCCAAGCATATCCCTGATATGACGATTTCGGTCGAGCGGTACACCTCGAAAGCGTGGCATGACCTGGAAGTTGAGCGCCTGTGGCGCAAGGTCTGGCAGTTCGCCTGTCGCGAAGAGGAAATCCCTGAAATCGGCGACCATATTCGTTATGACATTGCCGGGCTTTCATTTCTGATCGTCCGGAACGAGAAGGGCGCCATCAAGACGTTTCCGAATGCCTGCCTGCATCGTGGCCGCATGCTCAAGGAGTTTGATGGTCGGGCGACAGAACTGCGTTGCCCGTTTCATGGGTTCGCCTGGGAACTGGACGGCTGTTTCAAAGATATCCCAGCCCAATGGGATTTTCCGCACATCAATACCGCAGAATTTTCTTTGCCTGAAATTCCGGTTGGTATCTGGGGCGGTTTTGTCTTCATCAACCCCGACCAGAACTGCGCGCCATTCGATGACTTCATCGCCGATCTAGCCCGACAGTTCGAGCGCTGGGATTTGTCCAAGCAGTACAAGATGGCGCATGTCGCGAGGGTGATGCCCTGCAACTGGAAGATCGCGCAGGAAGCCTTTTGCGAGGCATACCACGTGAGTGCCACACATCCGCAGATGCTGGAAGCCCTGGGCGACATCAACAGCCAGGTTGACGTGTGGGAGAACTGCGCTCGTGTGATCACGCCGTCTCTGACACCGAGCCCATTACTCGGCGACAACATCCCGACCGAAACCGTGGTCCGGTCGATGCTTGATCTACGCGAGGGTGATCCCACACCAGACCTGCAGGGCAAGATGCCGCGTGCCTGGAGCGCTGCGGCCAGCCGGGAAATGCTGCGTCCGGCAGCAGGTGATGTGGTTGATACCTACTGCGATGCAGAGATGGTCGACAACCTCGACTACACGCTGTTCCCGAATTTCCATCCGTGGGGCGCGTTCAACCGCATCGTTTATCGTTTCCGTCCGAACGGTAACGACCATCGAACCAGCATCATGGAATGCATCATGATGGCGCCGTTCCAGGGCGAACGTCCCCCAGCAGCAAAAGTTCACTGGCTCGAGCCGGATCAACCCTGGTCTGCGGCATACGGGTTCCTTGGTCGTGTGTTTGATCAGGACGTGTTCAACATGCCGAAGGTGCAGGCAGGGCTGGAGACGACTTACATGAAGACGATCTACCTGTCGCGTTACAACGAAGCCAAGGTGCGTTGGTTGCACTACAAGCTGGGCGAGTGGGTGGAGGGTAACAAGTAGATGAACACCGGCATGAGACACGCCTTCACTAAGGCGCTCTACGAAATTGACGCTCAAGGTAATGTCAGCGTCACGGACGGCAACCTGCAGGGTGTTTTCGATGGTGCGGGTCGCTGGATTTCCGGTGAACTGCGTCAGGCAGATCCGCAGCTGTGTGTCTGGATTTCCAATAACCCCGCGGCGCAGATGAACGCGCGCAAATCACATCCGTTGGAGTGAGTCTAATGGGCGAATACGCCTCGCCAGGTATCGTCAGCAGTCTGGCTCTACTGGTGTACTACTTCACGTTGTTCAAAGCAGGCATGGCGCGCGGCCGTTTCAAAGTGCCGGCGCCTTCTCATGATGGCCCGGAAGAGTACCTGCGACATGTTCGCGCCCATCAGAACACGCTCGAGCATCTGGCACTGTTCCTGCCCGGGATCTGGCTGTTTTCGTTTGCGGTCAGTCCGCTCTGGGCAGCTGCTATCGGCATGTTATGGCCCATCGGTCGGCTCGGGTACGCGCTGGGTTACTACAAGTCAGCCGAAGCACGCAGTTTTGGTCTGCTGGTGAGCATGCCGCCCATCTACATCTTTGTGCTGGGATCACTCATCGGTTTTACCATGCAGGCGCTGCAGGCTATCTGAGCCAGGCTTCACAACAGTTGGTTGGCCTGATTTGTAGGAGCGGACTCCCGTCCGCGATCACCCCATCGGATCGCGATCAGGAGATCGCTCCCACAATTGGTTGCACCTGATTTGTGGGAGCGGACTCCCGTCCGCGATTACACCATCAGTTCGCGATCAGGAGATCTACCGGATTCCTATCGCTTGAACACTGGTGGCTAGCGGAGTAGCGTCCTGAGCATCAGGGTCTTGAGGAGGCGTGCGGGTGAACGAGGTTCGTACTGCAATTTGCCGATTCTGCCATGCCTTTTGCGGCGTGAAGGTCACGATCGATGGTGGTCGGCCGATCAAGGTACTCGGCGACATCGACAACCCCATGTATCACGGCTACACCTGCATCAAGGGTCGTCAACTGCCCGAGCAGCATGCTCACCCCGAACGTCTGCTCCACCCACAAAAACGAGTTGGGTCCAGTCACGTCACGACGACCTCAGCGGCGGCGCTCGATGAGATCGCCGCCAAAATTGGTCAGTTGCTGAAAGATCACGGTGCGCGGTCAATAGCTCTTTATACCGGTACCTATGCTTTCCCGTATCCAGCCGGATCAGCCATGGCGGCGGCATTCATGAAGGCCATCGGCTCGCCGATGCACTTCACATCTGGATCCATTGACCAGCCCGGAAAGCCCATGGCTATCGCCTATCACGGACGTTGGCATGCCGGCCCGCAACCGTTTGCCGAGTCAGATACATGGATGCTGGTCGGCGCCAATCCGGTGCTGTCGAAGTGGGGCGGTATCCCTCAATACAACCCGGGCAAGCGGCTGCACGATGCACTCGCTCGCGGCATGAAACTGGTCGTTATCGATCCGCGACTGACTGAGAGTGCCCGGAATGCCACAGTCCATCTGCAGTGCAAACCTGGGGAAGATCCTACAATTCTGGCTGGAATCATCCATCTGATCCTGCGCGAGGGGCTTTATGACTCCGCCTTCATCCGTGCGGAGACCGCAGGCTTTGAAGCACTGAAGGCAGCGGTTGGGAAGTATTCACCCGAGTACGTCGCCGCGCGCGCGGAAGTGCCGGTGGACCGGCTTGTTGAAGCGACACGAATATTCGCGGGCGGTCGGCGAGGCATGGTAACCGCAGGCACCGGACCAAACATGGCGCCACGGGGCACGTTGACCGAATACCTTGTTCTGGTCATCAATTCGCTGTGTGGTCGATGGTTACGAGCCGGTGAGGCCATGCCCAATCCGTTTGTACTGTTGCCGGAACGCCGCGGGCGTGCACAAGCCGAGCCCAAACCTCAGGCATTCGGCTACGGTACCCGCCTGCGTGTGCGCGACCTTGGTGAAAATGCGGCCGGTCTGTCTGCCGCTGCACTGGCGGACGAGATCCTTCTCGAAGGAGAAGGGCAGGTCAAAGCGCTGTTCAGTGTCGGCGGCAATCCTCTCGTCGCATGGCCGGACCAGCTGAAAACCTGGGCTGCGATGAAGATACTGGAACTCAATGTGTGTCTCGACATCAAGTTGTCTGCGACGGCGCGGATGAGCCACTACGTACTACCACCGAAGCTTGGTCTTGAAACACCTGCGATCAGCATGCCCAACGAAGGCATATGGTTCTATGGCGCTTCGACCGGTTATCCCGAGCCTTATGCCATGTATCAGCCGGCGCTGGTTCAACCTCCCACCGATTCGGATCTGCTGGAAGAGTGGCAGGTATTTTTTGGACTCGCGCAGCGTCTGGGATTGTCACTGGTGTTCGCTGGACATCCTCTCGACATGACAAGGTCGTACACGACGGATGAGCTGTTCGAGATCATGACCGCAGGATCACGAATCCCGCTGTCTGAAGTTAAGCAGTATCCACATGGACAAATCTTTACGGACAGCTCCATCATCGTTTTACCCAGGCAAGATGACTGCGAGGAAAGGCTCGATATTGGCAATCCGGTCATGCTGGCGGAACTTGCCGAAGTGCGAGACGAGCCGCTCACCGGGCATGGCGGTTATGCCGGACAGAAAATATTCACGCATCGTCTGGTCAGCCGCCGGCTGAATGACGTGTACAACTCTTCCGGGCGAGACATTCCCAAGCTGATGAAAAATGGCCGTTACAACCCGGCTTACATGCATCCCGACGATGTTGCGTCCATGGGTCTGCACGCAGGAGATGTGGTGGAGATCGCGTCGGCCCATGCGAAGATTCTGGGAGTGATTGAGGAGGCGGACGACGTTCGACCGGGGGTGGTGTCAATGGCACATGCTTTCGGAGATGCCCCAACCGAGGACCACCGTCTGTTCAGCATTGGCTCCAATACCGGCCGGCTGACGTCCGTCGAACAGGACTATGATGTTCGTACCGGCATGCCGGTGATGAGCGCCATTCCAGTTAATGTCACGCGAGGGGACCAAACTGTGGGAGCGATCTCCTGATCGCGATCTTGATTTCGCGGTCAGGAGACCGCTACAAAACCTTGCGAGTTCGCTGCCACTAGTTCGCTCCTGCAAGACAACCTTAGAAGCGGCGTTGCAACCAATCCAGAAGGAAGGCATTCACTTCCTGTGGGTACTCCTGCTGCAGCCAGTGCCCGCTATCCGGAACTTCTCGGACTTCGATATCGTCCACATGACCCACCATCAGCGATTCGATATCGGGTATCGCAGCGGTCGCCAGATCGTTGCCAGCCTTGATGAACAAGGAAGGGAGACTGATGTGTTGACGCACATGCGCCGTCGTTGACCAGTTGCGGCTCCAGTTTCGATACCAGTTGATGGGTCCGGTAAAGCCAGAGCAGCGGAAGGTCTCTGCGTAGAACTGCAAATCCGCGTGCGAACCAATCAGCTCACCTTGACCGGGGCCGGCCTGGATACGCTTGACCAGATCAGCCACCTTGGCTTCGTGTGGCAGCTTGTTGAAATCAGCCAGTGAAAGCGGGTTCTTGCGCATCAATACGTCGAATACTCGCAGTGGGTCTGAGCCGAACACGGCATCGGCTTCCAGGGAGTCCTGGAAGTCGACGATGTACATGCGCTTTCCCCACATGCGCCTGAAGGTGACGATCGGGTCTTCGACGGCGCGAGGCAGGAACGGCACGCCCACACCAATGACACCAGCCACCCGCGAGGGATGCAGCAGCGGCACCTGCCACACCACCAGACCACCCCAGTCGTGTCCGCAGAACACCGCTTTCTCGATGCCAAAGTGATCAAGCAGGCCGGTCAGATCTGCGGTGAGGTGATGGATATCGTAGGCCAGCACGTCTGCAGGTTTGTCACTGCCCGCATACCCCCGTTGATTCGGGGCGATGACGTGAAAACCGGCTTGGGCCAGTGCGTCGATCTGATAACGCCAGGAGTAGGCGAGTTCCGGAAAGCCATGGCAAAGCACCACCGGCAAACCGGTCTTCGGACCGGCTTCGTACACCTCGAGTGTGACGCCATTGGTTCGAATGCGTTGTACTTCTGGCAGCGCTGTAGTCATCAACTGACTTCCAGATGATTGCGGCCATTCTGGGTCAGCATGGCGTGCACTCTGGATTCCTTGTCACTGCGTTCGGTGATGGTATCTACCGCCCACCATTGTGCGTTGGCGCGCTCTGCATTCAGGTCGAGTGTGAAATAACCGCGATGTCGGAAGTTGGTCCAGAGCAGATGCGGGTGGTTTTTCAACGTTCGTTGCTCGGCTGCGATGGCATCATCCGCTGTACCAAATGGTCCCGGAGAAGTGACCGATGTGCCGACTAGTTCGACGGCCAGAGACCCTTTGCCGGAGCTCGGGTCATAACCGTTGAATGGATCGGGTGTGATGTCCATGGCCCAGGCCGAGTGGATATCGCCGGTGACGACGACGGTGTTGTTGATCCCTTCGGTCTTGAGCTGATCGAGCAGCGCCGTACGCGAATGCGGATAGCCATCCCACTGATCGGTATTGAGCACCTGGCGTTCAGCGTCCAGCAGTTGACCGAGCATGCACTGTTGACCGAGCACGCGCCATTGGGTCGAAGCGGCCTTTGAGGCGCGTAGTTCGTCAGCCAGCCATGCCTGTTGATCCGCGCCTAACAGCGAACGGCCGGGTGCATCCAGCAGCGTCCGGTTCTTCCGCTGTGCAGCGACAACCTGCTGACTACGGCCATGCAGTCGGGTGTCGAGCATGATGAGGTCACAGAGATTGCCGAAGCGAAAACTCCTGTAAGTGAACGAACCGCGCGCGCCCAGCGTTTCACGAATGGGCATCCACTCGAAATAGGCCCGTTCGCCAGCTTGTCGACGATGACCCCAGGTGCCTTCGCCCTTGTCAGGATTGTGATTGTCCGCACCATCACGCCAGCTATTGTTGGTAGTTTCGTGGTCATCCCAGATGGTGATCCACGGATGCCTCGCGTGTGCCGCCTGCAGGTCAGGGTCAGACTTGTACTGCGCATGTCGACCGCGGTAGTCGTCAAGCGTCACGATTTCTTTGGCGGGAAGAGGCGCACGATTGAATTCGCTGCCATCGCCATAACCACCGGGACCGTACTCATAGATGTAATCACCCAGATGAAGCACTGCATCGAGATCTTCACGCGCCGCAATCCGGCCGTAGGCGTTGAAGTAACCGAAGGGATAGTTCGAACACGAAACAACTGCGAACTTGAGACTGGTTACGGTTGCTGCAGGCAGCGTGCGGGTACGGCCCGCGATACTGCGTTGTCCGCCGGACTCGAACTGATAGAAATATCGGCGTGCTGGTTCAAGACCGAGCGCATCGACTTTTACGCAATGATCACGCCAGGGCAGGGCGGTGACCTCACCCCCACTAACGACCTCCTGCATCGCTTCGTCCTTGGCGATCCACCACCGTACTGGTACCAGTGCGTCTTTCGATGCCTCGACCCGGGTCCACAAGATGACGCGATCACCGAACGGATCGCCACTGGCGATGCCATGTGCAAATACGGACGGTGACGCCGATCTAATTGAACTGCTGGAAATGGCGCAGCCCGAAGAGGTGGCGGCCAGAGCGATGGTCGAGTTTGAAAGCAGGCGACGTCGGCTGATCATGATCTTGCTCCCCGAAACTGGAGGCCTACCTTAGCCAGCGCAGTTCTCTTTGGCGAGAAGCAGACAATCTTAAAGTGGCGTTATGTGGCAACTAGGTTGACTTGAAAGTTGGGATTTCTGTGACGGCTCCCCCAAACAAGCCCCCACTTGGGTTTGCCTCGACTTACAACTTCCCTATACTCCGGCCTGATCGCTGCTGTCCTGCCGTGCCGGGAGTGGTCCGAAGAGAACAAAACCATTTCGGGGGTGCCCGCACGTGAAAACGAATTTACTGTCTGCATTGAGCGTTTTGGTCGCTCTGACTGGATTCGCTGGTACCGCGAATGCAGCGACCGGGCACGTTTTACCCCACAAAAACACGGCAACCTACTACGCAGACAAGTTTGAAGGCAGGCGTACTGCGAACAACGAGCGATTCGAGCAGGACGGCCTGACGGCTGCTCACAAGACACTTCCCTTTGGCACACGCGTCAAGGTGACCAATCTAAACACTGACCGTAGTGTCGTCGTAAAAATCAACGACCGCATACCGAGGCGTAGTAATACGTCGATTGATCTCACCAGGCGCGCAGCGAAGGAACTTGGTTTCATTAGTGAGGGACGTGCAGAGGTCAAGCTCAAGATTCTCGAATAGACCCCGCGACCATTGCACTGCAACTCCATTTGAGTTTGCTGCCCGACTGGGTAACAGTCTGACCTCAGATTTTTCAGACGGACTGTAAGCATGACCACACTTCAGGGCAAAACGGCATTCATTACCGGTGGGGCTAGCGGCATCGGTCTGGCGATTGCCCGAGCGCTGCTCGATGTTGGCGCTCATGTGGCTTTGGCAGATATCGAGGCTATCGCACTCGAACGCGCACGAAAATCACTTTCCGGATCAGGTGGCCGAGTCACGGTACACGTGCTTGACGTGACCGATCGTGTGGCCTTCGCTTCGGCGAGGGACGCGGCAATCAGCGCACATGGCGCGGTACATCTGCTTTTCAACAACGCAGGCGTTAATGCAGCCGGGCCGATTGATGCCTGCAGCTATCGCGATTGGGACTGGGTTCTGGGCGTCAATCTCGGTGGAGTCATCAACGGGGTGCAGACGTTCCTTCCCGAATTGATGCGGCACGGCAGTGAAGCGCACCTGATCAATACCGCGTCCGTTGGTGGTCTTGTTGGCATGCGCAATCTGGCAATCTACAACGCCAGCAAGTTTGGCGTAGTAGGGCTTACCGAAGCGATTCGAGCTGACCTGAAGACCAACGGCATGGGCGTGTCGGTACTATGTCCCGGCGTGATAACAACGGCGCTGACCACCTCTGAGCGCAATCGCCCTGAGCATCTGCGTAACGCCGATGCCCAACCCGTTCGACCTGCGACGGGTTCAGGCAATCCTGATGGAGCGATGTCACCGGATGACTTTGCTGCTTTTACTCTCGCTGCAATTCGTGAGAATCGATTTTGGGTTGTGAGTCATCCGGAATTCAGGGGACTGGTAGATCAGCGCAATCAAGCGGTGATCAGCGGCTATGGTGGTGAAGCCGAGCCGGCCAAGATCGAGGCGATGAAGGCACTGGTAGAGCCGTTCTCGTAGACACCTTTCTGCTCGGCGCATCATTCCCTGTGAGAGGTGCGCATTCCTGTGGGAGCGATCTCCTGATCGCGATTTTCCTAGCGTTTTCGCGATCAGGAGATCGCTCCCACAAGAGATCACTCCCACAACAGATCGCTCCCACAAGAAATCGCTCCCCCAACAGATCACTCAAGTCGGCGATCGCTGTTACAGACGACGATACAGCGGATGCTTGCTCTGGGTGATCTCAAGCACATGCAGCGGGAAATCAGCTCCCGCGGTATCGGCCATGGCGTCAGGGAACTGATGACTCCAGTCGAGCACATACAGCCGTTTGGAAATGCGCCACGCGCCGAAACGCTTCTGCAATTCGTCGAGATAACGGCCACCGTACATGTTCGATTGCACCTTGCCGTCAACCTGCCGGCCACCCACGGCGATCCCATAACACTCGGCCTTGGCGGAGTTGCCCGTCACCTGCACCATCACACTCGTACACAGGTGCCAGCGTCTGGGCACTTCCCGTTCATGTGCCATGACAGTCTTGACAAATTCCGCGCCGGTGCCTTTGAAAAACCCATAGTCGACGTCGGCATCGGGCCAGAAACAGCTGTCCTGGCCGGCATCATCGAGCCAGTCCTGGGTTCGGCCATAGCGGAGAATGACTTCTTCACAGGCCTGTTTGTCGAGTAGTTCCTGCAGTTTGGGTTCCATACATTCATTTCCCGTGATGCAATTTTTTGGTGCGACTGAATCGGCCTGTCAGTGCGGCATGCGAAGAATGGGTTTGATGACGTCCCCACTGCCGGCTGAGTCCGCAACGGCCTGATTGATGTCCGCCAGATCGTAGTAGCGCACGAATCGATCGAAGGGCAGGCGGCCATCGCGATACAGGGCGGCCAGATAGGGGACGAAAGTCTGCGTATTCGCGTCACCCATCACGACTCCGCGAATGCCTCGACCAAATCCAATGTGATCCATGTCGATGGGAAGTTGGGTGCCGCCTGGTGGTGCTCCAACCTGTGCGCACCATCCTGGTCGCCCCAGGCAGTGAATGGCGTGGGTTATCGCAGCGGGCACGCCGGAACACTCCACCGAAAAATCAGCGCCACCTCCCGTTGCATGAAGAATGCGATCAATCACGTCTTCAGTGCGAGGATCGATGGCGATTGTCGCGCCGACTTCGAGCGCCATCTGGCGTCTTGAGGCAATCGGGTCGATCACGATGATGGTGCGGACGCCGACCAGTCGAGCGCCCATTACGGCAGCGAGGCCTACCGTACCGGCACCGAACACCGCGATAGAACTGCCCGGTGGTGGTTTTAAGGCGTTGATGACGGTCCCTGCACCGGTTGTCAGGCCACAGCCCAGCGGTCCAAGCACTTCCAGCGGCAGGTCATGCGGCACCTTGATCGCAGCCCGGGCTGATACCACCGTGTGTGTTGCGAAAGAGGACTGGCCAACAAATCGACCCCGTATCGGCGCATGGTGATGAAACATCGGCGAGGAGCCATCAATACGCCAACCCGTGAGATTTCTTGTTACGAATTCGTCGCAGTATGACGGTAGAGCAGCCTGGCATTTATTGCAGTGTCCGCACGAATCGCCAGCGAGAACGACGTGATCACCCACCTTGAAGTTTGCAGCGCTGCTACCGACGGCTTCAACAATGCCCGCCCCCTCATGACCAAGTACCATCGGCAAGGGTAGCAAGACGGATTGAGTTTTAACTGCGACATCGGTGTGACAGATACCCGTGGCCACCAGCCGCACCAATAGTTCATCCGGTCGAGGCGACTCGAGCTCCATGGTCTCCAGAGTGAATGGCGCATCCGCAGTCGTCGCCAAGGCCGCCTGAATGGTCTTCATCGATGGATTCCTCAAGCCTTGCCGTGTTGCTGCCGGTACGCTTCTATGTTTTTCATCGTCTCGCGCGCCGATTCGTGGATGCCAGCGACGGCCGTGCGACGTCGCAGGGTTTTGTCTGCAATTTCGGGTGCAAGATAACCATCGTCGTCCCGACTTGCCGTGACACCGGGCGGAACGATTGCATCGATGGCATCGAGCACATCGTCCCCTAATACGATGTCCGCAGCTTCCAGCAACCCGTCCAGTTGCGCCATGGTTCGTGGGCCGATGATGGCTGAGGTCACTGCAGGGTGGACCACGGTAAAGGCCATCGCCATCTGCATCAGTGTAATACCAGCGCTTCTCGCCACAGCGTCCAGTTTTTCGATCAAATCCAGCTTGTGCTGATTGTCGGCCCGCGACATGTCATAGAGGTGCGGCTGCAGCTTCTGGCGGTTTGTATCGTTGGGCACTTGTCCCCGACGCCATTTGCCGGTCAGCCATCCTTGTGACAAGGGGCTCCACACCACCACGCCCATCCCGTAACGCTGGCAGGTTGGCAGCACGTCGGCTTCGATCCGGCGCGCAAAGATGGAGTAGGGCGGCTGTTCAACCCGCAGTCGTTCCCGATTGCGACTTTGCGCAATCCACTGGGCTTCGACGATCTGCTCGGCTGGAAAGGTCGACGAACCCAACATGCGGACCTTGCCGGACCGCACCAGGTCCGTCAGTGCGCTCAACGTGTCGTCGAAGTCGGTGGACGCATCGGGTCGATGAATCTGGTACAGGTCGATGTAATCCGTGCCCAGGCGGCGCAGGCTTTGCTCGACCTCGTGCATGATCCAGCGGCGTGAGTTGCCTCGATGATTGGGATTGCCGTCCATAGGCAAGCTGAATTTGGTTGCCAGGATCACGTCATCCCGTTTGCCTCGCAGCGCCTTACCGAGAATCGATTCGGACTCACCGTGCGAGTACACGTCGGACGTGTCGAAGTAGTTGATACCTGCGTCGATGGCGCGATGAACCATCTGCGTGCATTGCGTTTCATCGGAGTTCCCGAAATACCCGAACATGCCGGCGCCAAAGCAGAATTTGCTGACTGACACTCCCGTGCGACCCAAAACCCTTAATTCCATTGTGGCTTCTCCTTGCGGACAGCGGTTCTACCATGGGCGAGACATCGCCGCCAATGGGTGGGCATTAGGCGGCTGCGGGCAGGGAAGTTGTAATGATGGTTGTGAGTGCATTCGGTGCTTCGATTTTCGCTATCAGGAGATCCCTTACAGGGCAGCGGGCTCTTTTTGTGGGAGCGGTCTCCTGACCGCGATTGCCGAGATCACCAAACATCGCGATCAGGAGATCGCTCCCACAATATTGAAACATCGCGATCAGGAGATCGCTCCTTCTATGATCGTGGCAAGGCATCCGTTTGCTGAAACATCGACCTTCCCGACCAGCCCCGGTAACATGCCGCGCCCATCGCATCACAGTTCCGGCACACCATCATGGCGACCGTAGGTTTTGTTTCACTCGGATGTCCAAAAGCACTCGTCGACTCCGAGGCCATACTGACGGGACTCGCGCGGGCGGGAATCGAGACCGTTGACGAGGCAGCCGATGTCACGGTCGTCAACACGTGCGGCTTCATCGATGCAGCCCGGCACGAGTCATTTCAGACGATCGAGGACCTGCTGGCTGCGGGCAGCGAGGTGCTGGTCACCGGCTGTCTCGGGAAAGAAGTCGAACTGATTCGGGCCAGGTTTCCGCAGATTCGTCATATCAGCGGGCCGGCGCAAGCTGCTCAAGTGATCGAAGCGGTCACCAAGCTCGCGCCGGGCGATCCGGATGTCGAATATCTCATGGGCCCGGCTGGCATCAAACTTACGCCGCCGCACTATGCCTATTTGAAGATCGCCGAGGGCTGCAACCACACCTGTTCGTTCTGCATCATCCCTGACCTTCGCGGCAAACTGCGCTCCAGGGCCATCGATGACGTTCTGCGGGAAGCCGACAATCTGGTCACCCAGGGCGTGAAAGAAATTCTGGTGATTGCGCAGGACACCTCGGCGTATGGCCTTGATCTCAAATTTGTTGAGCGAGTAGTAGGTGGCAAGCGATTGCGATCTGACATTCAGACCCTGGCCGCGGAGCTGGGGCGTCGGTTTCCATGGGTTCGCCTGCACTACGTCTATCCCTATCCCCACGTGGATCAGTTGCTGCCACTGATGAACGAGGGCCTGGTTCTGCCCTATCTCGACATGCCGTTGCAGCATGCATCCACCCGCATTCTGAAGGCGATGCGCAGACCGGCGGCAGTCGAAAAAGTGCTGCAGCGCCTGTCGAACTGGCGCGAACGGGTGCCGGACCTGACCATTCGATCGACTTTTATCGTCGGCTTCCCGGGCGAGACCGATAGCGATTTTGAGCAATTGCTCGACTTTCTGGCCGATGCCGAACTGGATCGAGTTGGGTGTTTTACCTACTCGGCGGTCGAGGGTGCGGCGGCGAATGCGTTACCCAACCACATTCCTGAGCGGGACAAGCTCGATCGTCAGGAAGCCCTGCTTGAATTGCAGGCACAGATCAGTGCCGCAAAACTTGAAAGCATGGTCGGTCGGCAACTACAGGTGCTGGTTGATGAAGTGGATGAAGAGGAGGGCATCACCGTTGCCCGTTCTTTCCGGGATGCGCCAGATGTGGATGGAATTGTCACCATCGACGGCACCGACGGGCTGGCGCCTGGGGACTTCGTCTGGGTCGAAATAGAAGCTGCGACAGATCACGATCTCTACTCGCGACAGGTAGGTCGGCCGCTTAATTTCAATTAAACTCCGATTCCAACAACACACTAACACTCCGACACAGGAACGAATCCATGTGGTACATCCTTGAAGACTTTTTTGATCAAAGCCTGGTCATGATGGCCATCATTGGCTGGGGTTGGCTGTCTGTCGCCATTATGGTGGCAAGTCTAGTCAGCAAATGGGTGCCGGTGTTGATCGATAAAATGTAGCCTCTGGATTATCCCTCTGTTTCAAGGAGCATTGGATCGTGTGGTTGAGTCAGCTATCGGGACATCAGCGCCTGGCCTTGTTGGATCTGGCGCACAACGTCGTCGTTTCTGATGGACTGCTGGCACCCGGTGAAGAAGGCATGCTGGCGGAGTTCAAAGTCGAGATGGGCTTGCCACCATCTCACGAAACCGGTTACCTGCCCCTCGAAGGGCTGGAAGCCATTTTTCCTGATCGAAAAAGCCGGGTGGTTGCTCTGATCAACCTGCTCCATTTGAGTTATGTCGACGGTGCCTTCGAAATTGAAGAAGAATGCCTCTTGAAGGAAGTCTCTCGGCAGTTTTCCTTCAGCGAAGACGAGTTCCTGCTGTTTGACAACTGGGTGCGTCGATTGCTGGCCCTTCAGGATGAAGCGCTCGCCCGGATGCTCTGACCCGTTCAGTCCGAAGCAAAACTTGCTTCAAGCGTTGCCAATGTTTCCCGGATCATATCCTGATCAAACTGCATGCTGGAATCGGTGCGAAATTGAATTCCGCAACGGTACCCTTCGGAAAACGCCGTGCAGTTGTGAACGACGCCAACGATTTCTTCGATGTGCCTGGTCGCCATCTTCAGGGTCATGAAAACCAGCGCATGTTTCGGCAGTGGCTGATCAAGAAATACTGCAAGGCCATGCTGGTTGAAGTTGAGCACCATGCCGCGCAGACGGGCAATGCGCCCTTTGGCCCGGACCAGAATACCCAGGCCAGCTGCATCATAACGAGGCTTGGTTCTTCGCTCGGCGTATTCAGGATTGGACATAAGGCGACGTTACAGCTGTCGAGCCTTGAGTTTATTCCGGGGAAGCGATGGGATATGTGACGGGTTTGGCGGAAAAAAAGCAGGTGTTTGTTGGGTTTGTTATCGCAAGGCCGATTATCGCCAACCGATCACTTCTTGTTGGGATGGTGCTCAAGCAGCACTTTTTTCGCTTCGTTCAATTGACGGGCGAGATAGGTTGAGCCGCCAAGATCAGGGTGCACCTTTTGCATCAGGCGTCGGTGGGCTTCGATGATGTCTTCTCGCGTAGGGCTGAGTCCAAGCCCCAGTACTTCCCGTGCGTCCCGCTCGGAGAGCGTCGTGGAAACGCCAGATGAGGGTGATGGCGGAGGTGCTTGGCGAAACCGGCGCGAGGCCCACCATAACAAGATGGCGCTCAGAATCAGAAAGAGAACTAGTTTCGACATGGATTGGCGATGTCCTCCCGCAAGACGCAGCAGTTAGAATGGACCAATGATGCCAGCAAATGACTGCCAGTAAATGATTGCCAATAAATGATTGAAAGTAGCGCCCAACACAATGGATGAAGCCGAAACCAGGAGCTGGCTTGAGGAAATGCGCGTTGAACATCGGGATCTGGACGAGATCATTCGACATCTCATCGAAACACGACATGGTGATTTGATGCGAATCCAACGGCTCAAGAAGCGTAAGTTACGGCTCAAGGACATGATCGGCAAACTGGAAAGTCAGTTGATCCCGGACCTCGACGCATGAGCTCAGCGCACTCTAGCCCGGCCCACCTTACGGTTGGTATTTCCTCGCGCGCCCTGTTTGATCTTCGGCAGAGCAACCAAGTGTACGAAGAACAGGGCCTGGAAGCCTATCGTAAATATCAGATCGCACATGAAGACCAGCCGCTGGAGCCGGGAGAAGGGTTCCCTCTGGTCGAAAAGCTACTTCGAATCAATACCTTACTCGGGGCATCACGGGTCGACGTGATTCTCTTGTCACGTAACTCTGCGGATACCGGACTGCGCATTTTCAATTCCATTCAGGCGCACGGGCTGGGCATCAGTCGCGCGGCATTCTGTGGTGGTGATCGTCCGTATCGGTATGTGCGAGCGTTCAACTGCGATCTGTTTCTCTCGACTCACGCAGAAGATGTCCAGCATGCGCTGGAACATGGCATTGCCGCTGCAACCCTGCTTGGCCAGGCCGCTCGCCGAGGGGACGACAATGACGCTAATCTTCGCCTGGCCTTTGACGGCGACTCGGTGCTGTTTTCCGATGAAGCCGAACGCGTGTTTCAGGAAGCGGGGCTTGATGCGTTCAGCGCCAGAGAACAGGCGTTAGCGGGGAAGGCATTAGCAGGCGGTCCGTTTCGAGCATTCCTTGCAGCGCTGCATAATCTGCAAAAAGAATTTTCCCCGGACGACTGCCCGATTCGCACGGCGCTTGTGACCGCGCGCAGTGCGCCTGCACACGAGCGGGTTATCCGCACACTGCGCGCCTGGGATATTCGTCTGGATGAATCCCTGTTTTTAGGTGGGTTGGAAAAGACGGAATTCCTGAGGGCATTTGGCGCCGACATCTTTTTCGACGACCAGCCCGGTCATGTCACCAAGGCCAGCGATGCCGTCGCCGCCGGACATGTGCCACACGGTGTGGTCAACGACCGGAAATGAAGCGTTATAATCCAAGCCGGTTCTTATAACTGGACTGCATGACATGAAGCTTCAACAGCTTAGGTACATCTGGGAAGTCGCCCATCACGATCTGAATGTCTCGGCGACTGCACAGAGCCTGTTTACCTCTCAACCCGGCATCAGCAAACAGATCCGTCTTCTGGAAGACGAACTCGGCGTCGAGATTTTCGCCCGCAGTGGCAAACACCTGACTCATGTCACGCCTGTTGGAGAGGAAATCATCCGCATGGCAGGAGATGTGCTGCGACGGGTTAGCGACGTCAAAAAACTGGCCCAGGAATATTCAAACGAAAAGCAGGGCAGCCTGCGTATCGCCACCACGCACACTCAGGCGAGATACGCGCTGCCGCCGGTCATCAAAGGGTTTCGGGCCGAGTATCCCGACGTCTCGCTGCACATGAATCAGGGTACTCCGGCTCAGATTGCCGAGCTGGCGGCGACTGGTGTGGTGGATTTCGCGATAGCAACAGAAGGCATGGATCTCTTCCAGGACCTGGTGATGATGCCGTGTTATTCCTGGAATCGAAGCGTGGTGGTACCCATTGGACATCCTTTGGCTGATCGAAAAACTCTGGAGCTGAAGGATGTCGCGGAGTTTCCGATCGTCACGTACGTCTTCGGATTCACGGGGAGGTCCAAACTTGATGATGCTTTCATGGGCGAGGGACTGACCCCGAATGTTGTCTTCACGGCAACCGATACCGATGTGATCAAAACCTACGTGCGCCTGGGGCTTGGTGTCGGCATCATCGCCACCATGGCGATTGATCCTACCCAGGATCAGGATCTGGTAGCACTTCCCGCCGGTCATCTGTTTGCCAGCAGCACAACCCACATTGGTTTCCGGAAAGGCACATTCCTGCGCCGTTTCATGTATGACTTCATCAGACGATTCGCCCCACACTTGACCAAGGAAAGGGTTGATGCTGCGGTAGCAGCCCAGACCCGTGCAGAGCGAAGTCGCCTGTTCGAGGATCTAAAGCTGCCTGTCAGGTGAGTTGAACCCACGCTTGCGTGATTTGACTTTGTTCGTGGGCTTGTGATGACTGCCGGGTTCCCTCTTTGTATCTGCCCAGTATGTGCTGAGGTTGGCAGGGAAAGCAGCTTCCTGCTGGCCGGGGGCGCTTTGCGATGTGGTGCAGGTCATACCTTTGACATTGCCCGGGAGGGATACGTCAACCTCTTGCCGGCCAGCGGAAGTAAGGATGCCGTACACGGCGATCTGCCGGTCATGCTGCGATCCCGTCGAGATTTCCTGAATCGCGGACACTACCAGTTTTTGGCCGAAGCACTGAGTGGCGTGTGTGTGGATGTGTTATCCCCTCTGTCTGCGCGATCAAATTCAAGTGCATTGCTGGATGTGGGCTGCGGTGAGGGCTACTACTTGAATCAGCTGTTGCATCAAATCCCGCCGCGATTCGCAGACCGGGGCGAGACCTTCGTAAACCAACAACTTCCAGACCTGTATGGGTTTGATCTGGCCAGAGAAGCCGCCCGACTGGCCGCGAAGCGTAATCCACAACTGCGTATCACGGTTGGTAACACGATGGTCCGACTGCCGTTTGCCACGGGGTCCATGTCCATGCTGCTGAGTCTGTTTGCACCCCGCAATCCGCAGGAGTTTGACCGGGTATTGGCTGCCGACGGAACTTTGGTGGTAGTCATTCCGACACCTGGACACCTCCATGAAATTCGCCAGCATGTGCGGTTGTTGCCCATCGAGGTCGACAAGGCGACACACGTCGTTGATCAGCTGGGTGGTGTTTTCGAGTTGACCGACAGTCATTCGATCAACACCATACTTCAACTGGAACCAGTCGATGTGCGCTTGCTGATCGCCATGACGCCGAATGCCTGGTTTGTTCCGGAGGACCGACTGTCGGCGATTGATGACATCGACGTACTTCCGACACAGGCCAGTTTTACCCTGATGCAATTCCGCAAGGCGCGACGATGACCATTCTCAATTTCGCACCTGTACATTGCCGGTGGTCGCGGTTGATATCACCGAGGCAGTCGATGCATCGCGCAGCGAAAGCAGCATCGTTTTGTCTCACTCGTCCTGGCGCGGCAGACTTCATTTCGAATCGAGTTGAAGTGGATGTGACGGACTGAGTCCCTTACGCTTGGGTCTTAGCCAGCGTATCGAGCGTCTTTTTACGCAGCCGCCGCAGCTTTGCTGACGGTGTAGGAGCCAGAATCCATGGCAGCGAGGAGTCCTGCTGCGGATGCGGTATGAGCAGATGACCTTCACAGCCAATTTCGCGCGCGGCAGATGCGACCGTGTCGGCACTTAGCCTTGATTCGACAATAATCGGGAACGCTTCCGACGCACAATGTAAGCGTCGCCCCAACGATTCATCCTGTGCCGATTTTCGACATGGACCGTTACAAAAATCGCGATCAGGAGATCGCTCCCACAGACATTGGGTATCGTGACTGTGTCGTCTCTTGTGGGAGACACTGGGT
>JAYSTS010000364.1:0-4069 GCA_043719475.1 Gammaproteobacteria bacterium
GGTGTCTCCGCGAGCGCAGCTCGATGCACCGCAGATGTGGTGGCCTCGGCGCTGCAAAGGAACGCTGTACCGGCTTGTACGGCACAGGCACCAGCCGCCATCGCCGCGTGAACGGCCACCCCATCGACGATGCCACCAGCGGCAATCACCGGCACATCGGTCACCCGAACCAGGCCACGCACCAACGAGAGTGTGTCGAGCTGACCTGCCAGGTCTTCGCGCAGAAACATGCCACGATGACCGCCGGCTTCCAGTCCTTGGGCGATGATGCCATCAACGCCTCGTTCGGCAAGGTAGACCCCCTCCGCCACTGTCGTCGCCGTCGACAGAACCAGGATTCCGAGTTTGTTCAATTGTTCCAACAGTTCGACCTGGGGGAGACCAAAGTGAAAGCTCACCACATTCGGTGGGTTCGCTTTCAGCACCGCGAGATGTGCCGGCGAAAACGGACGCCTTGCCGATCCGGATGCCACTGGCGTGAACGGCAGACCCAATTCCGCATGATATGGCCGTAGTCGTTCTAACCATCGTGTCATTGCCCCGTCGTCGGCAACAGGATCCTGGTGGCAGAAAAAATTGACCTGAAACGGCCCGGCGGTAACCGCCCGTAGTCGGCCGATTTGTGCCGCCAGCTGCTCTTCGCTCAGCATGGCCGCCGGCAATGCACCCAGGCCTCCGGCGTTGCATACGGCGATGGCCAGTCTTTCATCCTGCACACCCGCCATGGGTGCCTGAAGGATGAGAACACCGAGCTGGTTCAGCAATTGTGTAAACATTAGCCCCAACGGTACTGTTTCAAGATAGCTCCGATGCACCAGCTCTGAGTCTCAGGCGGGCCTGAACACGACGATGGCTTCACCGGCCGGTGAATGTTCGAAGGCAACCACAACCTTCATGCCCGCTTTGACTGCACTGTTGTCAACATCGACCAGATTGGTATTCACGCGAACGCCTTCTTCCAGGTCGACCTGCGCCATGACCAGCGGCAGGTGACCTGCATGTCGCGGGTGATACTCACGGTGCAGCACTGCATGCGTGTAGACAGTGCCGCGTCCGCTGGCGTCCGTCCACTGCAGCTTCGTTCCGCCGCAGGATTGACAGCGTTGACGTACGGGGAACATCCAGGTGTTGCAGTCGCCGCATTGCTGCAGACGCAGCTTGCCCTCTCGTGCACCTTCAAAATACGGTCGGTTGGAATCGTCGGGTTCCGGCAGCCAGGAGCGAACTTCGGACATGATTACTCCGGTGAATCAGGCGGTGGTGGGAGAAAGGGCGAGGGTCGCGTGATAGTTCAGTACGCCACCATTTCCCGAGACAAGGATGAGATCGTTTTTTGCCTGCCGCCGGCCACCGTGTCCTCGACCCTGAATGACGGCTTCAGCGATCGGTGTCATGCCCCACATGTAATACGACGAGAGTTCGCCGCCGCCGGTGTTGGTTGGCAGGGTCCCGCCGGGTGCAAGTTTGCCGTCAGCAACAAACGGACCCCCTTCACCCTTCTTGCAGAAGCCATAGTCTTCAAGCGTCGCGATGACGGTGTAGGTGTAACAGTCGTAGATCTGGCACTGGGTCACGTCGGCAAGTTTCGCATCAGCCATGGCGAGAGCCCGGGGAGCGGATCGCGCCGCAGGCGTGTGAATTGCAGCGTCATGGTTGGTTCTGCCGGCATCGTGACCGTGGGCCTGCGCAAATCCACGCACGTAGACAGGGGGTTGGCGCATATCTCGCGCCCGCTCGGCGGACGTGACGATCACGGCCACGGCACCGTTCGAGACCAGACAACAATCGAGCACATGGAACGGCTCGACGACCCAGGGCGATGCATCATAGGTGGCGCGGTCCAGTGGCTCAGTTTTGGTGGCAGCCGGATTCATGGCCGCCCATTTGCGTTGACCAATCGCGATCTCGGCGAAGTGCGACTGGGTGGTGCCGTACAAATCCATGTGTCTCTGCGCTGCCAACGCATACATCGGTAGCGCTCCGGCAAAACCGTACAGGGGGTAGAGTGATCCCATCGCGTTGCGCCGCCCGCCACCGGCATACGCTGCTCCGGTGCGCTGCCCCTCTTTCAGTGGGTCGTCCGCGAATACGCAGACGATGTTCCTGGCGAGGCCATTGGCGACGGCCATCGCCGCGTACTGGATCATCTGGCCGGCGCTCGAGCCGTAGCCCTGCATGAACGTCAGGACGTTCAACTCCTGCATGCCGAGCGTGATATGCAGTGGAATGCTGACCGCATTGCTGACACCGGCATTGATCAGCAGCCCGTCGATATCCGACTTCGCGAGGCCCGCATCTTCGATCGCGAGGTAGACCGCTTCGGCAGCCAGGTCTTCAGCATCGCGATACACGCGGCCCATGGCCGTTACGCCGAGCCCGCAGATTGCTGCAGCGCTGTTCATTGGATGCGTCATGGAGGGTTCCAGCAAGTGAACGAATGGCAGGCATTATCCCCGACCGCGTGCGCAGTGCCAGCGACAATCGTCGAGTTCGATTAGACGCGGCCATCCCGCAGGTTTCGCGCCACAGTGCGTACCGCCGCTTCCGGATTGCCGCGCAAGAACCGCAATGCCTCGCGCCGGACCCTGGACTTATCGAGCATCAACCCACACGTGTGCAGTCCAGCAGCATGGAATTCCCAGAAGCCCGGTAGACGCAGATCGAACCAGCTGCGGCCTAGATACTCGTAGTACAACTGGAGTCGGGCGTCGAGCCTTTGCTGGTAGCGACGTGCATCGATGAACTCCGGTCCAAACATGGTCAGTAGATGCAGATTCGATGCGAACATCTTGTTATAGGATTTCGTGACCTTGTTGGTGACCGATCCGGCATCTCTCCCGATCACGGTCAGGATCTGGGGCACTACGCCGAAGTCCCACTCCCGGAGCACCTCGTAAAAGGCCATGACATCGGCATAGAGATATTGTGGCGCAAAAAACGGTTGACGGTTCCGCACCGCCTCGACACGAAACAGTAGCGCTGAAGGAGACAGACAAGGATAGGTTTCACCCAGCAGCGTTCGTGCAGCAACATCACTCCCGGAATGAACCGGTACGGCGGGATCAAATTCGGTCGACGCGGTCTCCTCGCCCCACTGCAGATGCGAACCGACAATCCCGACCCGGGGGTTGGCCTGTGCCAGCGCAACACCCTTGGCGAGCGCATCGTTGGTCAGCCGATCATCCGCCTGCAGAAACCTGAAATACGCCGAACCTTGCGCGATCTCTCGAAAGCCGACGTTATGATTGCTGATGACATCCACGGTCTCTGGGTTACGGACCACCCGAACCCGTTCGTCCCTCGCGGCGTACTCGGATGCCAGCGCATGGGTACCATCCTTTGAGTGGTTATCAACGATCACCAGACGCCAGTTGGTGTAAGTCTGGGCCAGGACACAATCCGCAAGACCACGAACATGACGCTCGCCGTTGTACAGCGGCGAGACGATGGTGACGAGAGGCTCCAGGGACAAAGGTCTGCTCACGCTTCGAATTCAATGGGAACTTTACCACGTGCCAATTGACCGCCTGCCGTTTCCGGCCTTAAGTTGCGACTCCGGTGCTATAACGAGGAGCTTGAACCATGCCCTACATCACAGATCGAATCGTCCATGACGCTGATGCCCACATCATGGAAACCGCCGACTGGCTGGCCGGTTTTGCAACCGACAGCATCAAACGCCACCTGCTCGGATTCGACGGTTCGCCTTCAGTTTCATCAACCGCAGCAGAGCTTGAGAACATCTTGTCGAAACAGAACGACGCTGCCTATCGAGCCCGCGATGAAGACGAAATCATGTTGCGCAAGAACTGGGCGGCAACCGGCGCACTGTTCAAACAGGATCGACCACGTGCCCTGGATCTGATCGGCGTTTCATCGCAACTGGTATTCAATACGTTCATGAACGGCCATCTTGCAACGCTGGAGCGATCATCGAATGATCTGGACCTGATCTACGGCGTCGCACAAACCCATAACCGGGCCATGCAGGACTTCTGCTCGGTGGATCAACGCCTGTTATCGACAGCTTATGTCCCTCTCGCAGATTTTGAACGCAGCGAGAAGATCG
>JAYSTS010000365.1:0-9966 GCA_043719475.1 Gammaproteobacteria bacterium
AACGTTACGCAAGGAAGCCAAACTCTATTTTTTTGAACCGACGGTTATCGAGGACGCGGGTGCCCGGTTTGAAAACACGGTCGCACTGCATCTCCTGAAGTTGGTTGATACGTGGAATGATCGAGGGTACGGCGATTTCAGCCTCGGCTACGTGCGTGACAAGGAGCGGCGTGAAGTTGATTTCGTGATTGCCGAGGGCATCAAACCGTTTGCATTGATCGAGGCGAAATTGTCCGAAGATCAGCCCACACCTTCGCTTCGTTATTTCCACGAGCGCATCAAACCGAAGGTGTCGCTGCAGGTTTTCAGGAATGGCAAACCGAGAAAGTCGGGGGATATCTTCAGCGTGCCTGCGGAGCGGCTTCTCGGGCTGATGTGAGAACTCCGGCGTTTCGTTTGCGATTGGCTTCGTCGTCTGTGCCTTCTGGTGGGCTGGCACTTGAGATTCCCCGGGCTCTGCATCCCGACTGCTTCATGCTGGCGTGAATGCCATACCGATTGTTCTGGACCGCTGAGCGCAAATGTCAGGTGGTCAATCTGGAGCGCCAGTACCCCGCGCGTGCCGACGAATACCATGTAGCAGCTTCTTCCGCTTCAACGCCCGCAGTGGGGTGGAATCGTACCGATCTCAATTCGTATCGCGAACCCGAGCAGCGATTCTCTCCATCACTTCCGCGGCATCAATCGTCTGCACAGTCCCGGATTTAAAGTCCTGGATTCGTCCTAATATTTCTTGGGCCCACGACTCTTCCACACCGTTCTCGGCATTACCGTCCAAGCTGGCAATGACGTCGTGTACAAGTTCCGCTCGCTCTCCTTCCGGTAGCTTCAACACTTGTTCTTTCAGCAGTTTCATCGTCAAGCTTGCCACGTTGCCACCCAGGTCATAATCAATTCGTCGGGTAGCTTACAACTTCTGTGCGACTGCTGGCCCACTAACGAATAAGGACAGGTCGCGTGCAGTTGCGACCTTATTCTGGGTTGGACGAGCCCGAGGAAGGTATCAAGTACTTGGGTAAAGATCCGCGTTGAGCGGCTTGTGATTGGCTTCGTCGTCTGCGCTGCCTGGTGGACCGCTTTTTGAGATTCCCCGGGATGTGCAGCCCCGAGGTGTATCTTGGTGGTGTGGAACGTCGGGACCGGATTCATGATTCGCGATCAGGAGATCGCTCCCACAACACAGGAGATCTCCCACAACACAGGAGATCGCTCCCACAGTTGGTTGCGCCTGATTTGTGGGAGCGGACTCCTGTCCGCGAACCTATAAACTCATCGTTAAATATCACTACGCCGTTAGTGACGGGACTGTGCGCTTCGAACCGGTTTAAGCATCTCCCCTGCTGTTTCCAACGCGGCCACACCTTGTTCCTTAGACCCCGATTGGGCGCCGCGAAGAAGAATCGCAATCCGAGATTGCCTAACGACCGATCGGCAAGATCAGCGCCGCTTTACCGGTACGCATGAACTCAATGCAGAGCAGCTGATCACCATCCCCGGGGCGGACGGAGAACGTGAGTTGCACGGTCCGGCATGCTCCCTGTGCACCAACCGGCGAATCCACGGGTTCGGCCAACGCTGCCTTCACCAGTATTTCTTCCAGCGCAGCGGTGCCGAACTGAGTGAGCAGAGGCGATGTGTCGGGCGTGGTCATTTCAACTTCTCCGGCTCAGATCGAATCAAGTGCGTTGTGATCATCGATAGCGGTGGTGATGCGATGGATCATCGTAAGCGACACCTGCTCCGGTTGCATGGCGGGCAGGATGTCGGGTGGGCACAACGTCGGCGTCCACATCAGGAGCGCAGCGAAGGCGTGTTGACGACAGGCCAGTTGTGCCGCCTCGAACGTGGTCCTGCCGTGCGTGAACTGGTTACGCACCTCGACATAGTGTTCGAGCAAACCGGATTCCCAGTGTCTGCGTTGATCCACGGTCAGGGTCGTCGCCAGGGCGTAGGCAAGATCACGTCCCCAATGTCCACGACACACCCGCGCCCAATCACACAAACCGAGCAGCCCCTCGCCGGTGCGGTACCAGTTGCCCACGTGAACGTCGGAGTGGATGACGGTGCGTTCGGGTGTCTGGTGGAGGATCAGCGCCCGTTCGGCGGCTTGCCACAGTGATGTCCCTTGACCACGCAACGTTGGGGGGATTACCGAACTCGCTCGCTGCATCGCCGTCTGATGGGCGGCTTCGATGCCACTGCGGCGCGCAGCGGTGAAAAAGTCTTCGTAGGTCGCGAGCCACGCAGGCGCTGGAGATGCGGATTGCAGGAAGTGCCCGTGCAGGGTCGCCAATGTTCGTGTCACCTGGAGCGCTTCCGCTTCCGTCAGCACCGAAGCAGCATTGAGAAACTGTGCGCCTTTGGTCACCACCAGGTCTTCCATGATGTGCATCGAACGGCCTGTCGCGGCGTCGCGTGCGGAATACCAGCAGGCAGGCTTCTCAATCGTGAGGCTGGGGTCGGCTTCCAACAGGAACCGTCCTTCGGCTACGGCGGCGATGCCGGCAGAGAGTCGCATCGCGAGGGTGGGTGTGGACTTGCTGAACACGCTGGTGGGCAACAGTCGATCCGGGTGTTCCGATTGCCAGTGCAGTTGCAGTCGCCGGCGCAGACTGGACCCCTGGTCACCGCCCAGTGTGTGAATCGCCTGGATGCCAGCACCGCCAGACATCGAACTCAGCACGGCACTGAGCCATGCTGGTGATATTGCATCGGCGTGCCATGGCACATCCTTCACATCCTGCGCGATTGGCCGGGTCCAGTGATCGGACAGTGCCCAGGCGGCGATCCTGGCACGGGTGCCGAGTTCATGGATGGCAAGAGCGGGGGCAGGTTCGGTCATCACCAGCATCTGTATTGAGTTTGCGCGTTGATGATGCCACCCTTTCGATCAACCGGGGAGGGTGAAGCGTGGACTACAGCCAGTATCAATGCATCCGCTTTACGCGCGAGGGCTCGATCCTGCGTGTGGCTATCAACCGACCGGATGTACGCAATGCGATCAACGAAACCCTGCACCGTGAGCTGGCGCAGGCGTTTTTTGATATTGCCCTGGATGCGCAATCGAAGGTGATCATCCTCACCGGTGAAGGCAAGGCGTTCTGTGCTGGCGGTGATCTCGGCATGATGGAACGCATGCTGGCCCAACGATCCCCATACGGGGTGATGAATGCCGAAGCCAAACGAATTGTCTTCGGTTTGCTGGAACTGGAGAAGCCGGTCATCTGTCGCATGAACGGGGATGCCGTCGGTCTCGGTGCAACTCTCGCGCTGCTCTGCGACATCATCATCGCCAGCGACACGGCGCGTATTGCCGATCCGCATGTTCGTGTGGGTCTGGTGGCGGGTGATGGCGGGGCACTGATCTGGCCGCAACTCATCGGTTATGCCCGTGCGAAAGAACTGTTGATGGGTGGCGCGATGTTGACGGCTGCAAAAGCCTGCGAATATGGCCTCATCAATCAAGTCTGTACCGATGACGAGCTGGATGCAGCGGTCGACAAGCTGGCCAACCAGTATGCCAACGGTGCCATCGAAGCCATCTCCTGGACCAAGGTGACCATCAACATCGGTCTCAAGCAGGCGATGCACGCGATCATGGATGCCGGTATGGCCTATGAAGCGTTGTCGATGCGCGAGGCTTTTCATGCAGAAGCGGTGGCGCGCATGCGTGCACCAAAAAACAATTCATGACAACGGCTGCCTGATCAGTCAACGAGGGTTCACTCATGGCACAGACCATTGACCAGAGCACAGCACGCGCCAACGTCGTGCCGGTGAAACACGCGACCCGGCATGGCATCAACCTGCAGATGGGACGACAGGCGCACACGCTGGTCTCATCGGTCTGGTCGATGGCCGGATGGAATCTGCAGTTCGTGCATCTGGCCGCAGGCGACTCGTTCAAGGTGAATGCCGCTGCGGGTGAGGTGTATCTGAAGGTGGTGCTGGGTAGTCTGTCGAATCCCGCCCGGCAGCCATATCCCCGAGTCGGTGAGGTTTTATCGACCCGATTGACCTTCGACGTGGTGCAAGCCGGTGCTAACGGTGCGCTCCTGTCGGTGTTCACACGAACGCCCAAGGCACCCGCTCGATTGTCCTCCATGGCGCAGTTGTCTGTTGAAGGCCCATTGTCAGAAGCACTGGGCTGGACCAGCTTCGAGGCGCGCTACAGCGCGTTGACACCGTTCTTCAACGGTGCCGACGCGCACCTTGTGCCGGGCTTTCATCTGCTGGACAACGATGGTGCGGAAATCTGTTACGTCTTTTTCTGGACAGCAGGCAAAGGAGTGGACCTCTCCACCCACAACCATGGACAGTCACCGGATGCGAATTCACCGGCGTTTGCTGAAGTGCATCAGGTGCTCTACAACGGCACCGGTCACGGGGGGATGTATGGAACGCCGGAACCCGGTGCGCAGACACGCAGCCGATTGCCACTGCAGCCTGGTGAAGAACACGGGCCGTTTTTTGTGATCGATGCCAACGGCAAGGCAAAGCTGCGCGAGAATGGCGCGGTGGAATATCCTTGGCATGGCTGGGAAGCCGGCAACGACGCAGCGCCTGGGCAGAGTTACGACCTCGTCTGCGCCTATGAAATCACCGCGCCTTATTCGTTCGTCGCATGAATCAAGTACCCGGTGATGCGCGCTGCCCGGGTACCTCGGCGCGAGACGTCATGCGAACGGACGCCGACGGTGCACCTGCGACGCTGTTGACCGAGAGTTACCGGTTTCACCTTCGGACAGGTCTTCGATCAGGACACCGACAACCTGCGTAATCAGCGCGCCGGCATCAAGGCCTCGCGCAAAGGTCGAACCACACTCGGCAACTACCAGGAAGTGCGTATCCGGCACTTTCACCAGACGCTGGATGCCTATCTGAACGGGACGGATTGATCGATGTATCAGCCGGGTTCTGACGGAAACTGGAATCTCGAGCTACTTGTGGTGTGGGGGATTCGGAATCGGGATCGGGATTCGATTCGGGTTTGTGATCAGGAGATCGTACGAAGATCGCGATCAGGAGATCGCTCCCACGGGTGGGTCCTGTGGGGGCGGACTCCTGTCCGCGAATGCCGCTCCACGAACATCCGCTCTCCCCTCACGTTCACCCACCCAACTGATTGGTGTTACGCTCCTGCCCTCCAGTGAGAACAGAAGAACAGACGATGCCGGACCATCCGACACGCGAAGACATTCGACTGCTGCATCCGGAATTTCATGCCGATCCGTTCGAGCGATTCCGCTGGATGCGAAGCCACGCCCCCGTCTATTTCGATGCTCAGGCTCGCACCTGGGATGGTGGGTTGGGTCTGTGGGGCGTCACCCGCTATGAAGACATCCGCGCGGTGGCGTCGGACCAGGAGCTCTTCTGCTCGGGCAACAGTTCGCGACCGGACTCGCCGCCCGTGCCGTCGATGATCAACCATGACGAGCCAGTACACATGGCCAAGCGCAGCGTGATTCGCAAACGCTTTACCCCGCAGGCCGTTCGTTCCCATGAAACTTTTGCAAGGGACAGCGCCACGCAGCTGATCGACCGGGTCATCGAGCGCGGCGAGGCTGACTTTGTGAAGGACATCGCCACACCGTTGCCGATGATGCTCATTGGCCGGATGCTTGGTGTACCCAACGATGACTACGAAAAACTCCTGCACTGGTCCGATCTTTTTGCGACGGGTCTGCAGGACATGCCGCCCGAACATATGCAGAAGGTGATCGAAGCTGCGAATGCGTGGAATGAGTACATCACCTTCTGGTTCGAGAAGCGGCGTGCGGAACCTGGTGATGACCTGATCAGCGCGATTGTGCACGCAAAAATACAGGGCGCACGGATGTCGCACGTCGAGCTGATGTATGAAGCCATGCTGATTCTGGTGGGTGGTGACGAGACGACGCGCCACACCATCACCGGAGGTGCAGAAGCACTGTTGCGAAGGCCGCATCTGTATCGGCAACTGGTGGCGCATCCGGAGCGTCTGCCGGATGCCATCGAAGAGATGCTGCGCTGGACCACGCCGGTGAAGAACATGAATCGAACTGCCACTGAAGACACGGTGGTTGGCGGTCAGCAGATCCGTCGCGGTGACAAGCTGCTGCTTCTGTATGAATCAGGCAATCGGGATGAGCGCGTGTTTGCTGCGCCCGATGAATTTCGCATCGATCGTAATCCGAACCATCACCTGGCGTTTGGCGGTTATGGTCGTCATTTCTGTCTCGGAGCAAACCTTGCTCGTCTTGAGATTCGGGTGATGTTTGAAGAACTCCTGCGTCGGCTACCCGATCTGGCGCTGGCCAGTGAAGCGCCTAACCCTTATCGGCATGGGAATTTCGTGCTCGGCTTCGAGTCGATGCCGGTGGTATTTTCGCCCGCGCGCCCGATTGGCAAGGAGGCGGCATGAGTTCGCTGAGCATGAGTTCATTAAAGGGTCAGCATGCATTGGTGACGGGTGGTGGCAGTGGGATTGGCCTGGCTTGTGCGCGTGCATTTGTTAACGACGGCGCCAAAGTCACGCTGATGGGGCGAGATCGGGCCAAGCTGGAACGCGCCGCCGAATCGTTGGCCGCACTCGGAGAAGTGCAGATTTTTGCAGGTGATGTCGGCGATGAATCAGCGGTGCAGGCAGCGGTTGACCAGGCTCATGCCTGGACACCGTTGACGATTGCCGTCGCCAACGCCGGCACGGGAGCGCTGGGTACCGTGGTGAAGACCACGAGTGACGAATGGCGGCGGGTCATGCAAACCAATCTCGACGGTACGTTTTATACGTTCAAGCACGCCGGACAAGCCATCATGCGTGCAGGCGGTGGTGCCATGTGCGCCATCTCATCCATCGCCGGTCTGCGCACTCATCGATTCATGTCGACGTACTGCGTCAGCAAGGCGGGTATCGATATGCTGGTGCGCAACCTCGCCGATGAGATGGGATCGGTGAAGGTGCGTGTGAACAGCGTGTGTCCTGGTCTGGTGGATACCGAAATTGCCGCCGGTCTATTCGCCACCAACGATGTTCACGAGGACTACCTGTCCTGCATGCCGCTAGAGCGTACCGGCATGGCCGATGACATTGGTCGGGCAGTGCGGTTTTTGTGTGGCCCTGAAAGTTCCTGGATTACCGGTGTGAATCTGCCTGTCGATGGTGGACATCATCTGCGCCGTGGTCCGAATCTCGATACCTTTGCGCGTGCGTTGTATGGGGACAATCCTTTTTAAGCAACCCTTCACTCTAAAACCCTGTCCTTTAGAACCCTTTCTTTTCGAACCTTACGTTGGAGAAACTCCGTGAAACTTAGCAAATTCAGTCGATCGATTTCCGGCAAGGTCGCCGTCATCACCGGCGCTGCCAGTGGTATGGGCGAAGCCACCGCCAAACTGTTTGCCGATGAAGGCGCCAAGGTAGCCGCCATCGACCTCAATGCCGAGCCCCTCGCACGTGTTGTTGGCGAAATTGAAGCGGCCGGCTATCCAGTACGAGGCTGGACTCTGGACCTGTCGGATCGTGCGTCCATCAAACCGGTGTTCGACGAAATTGCCGCGCACTTCGGCGGCATCGATATCCTCGTCAACAACGCAGGCATTTCGATCTTCACGCCCATCGATGGTGATGAATACGAGTCCGCCTGGGACAAGACCCTCGCGGTGTTGCTGACTGCACATACCGCCACCATTCGCGCAGCGCTGCCGCATCTGCGCAAGTCCGGTGGTGGTCGCATCGTCAATATCGCCTCAACCGAAGGGTTGGGTGCCACCAAATTTGGCAGCCCCTATACCGCGGCGAAAACCGGCGTCATCGGCCTGACGCGGTCGCTCGCTGTTGAGCTGGGCACCGAAGGCATCACGGTCAACTGCATCTGCCCCGGTCCGATTCGAACGGGAATGACAGCGGGCATTCCAGAAGAGCAGAAACTGGAGTACGCACGCCGGCGCGTTGCGCTCAAGCGTTATGCAGATCCTGAGGAAGTAGCCCACGGTACGCTGAATTTCTGCCTGCCAGCTTCGAGTTTCATTACGGGTGCCACGTTACCCGTCGATGGTGGACTCACCATTAGAAACGCCTGATTTCCACCAACCTTTCGAGGCTGCAGTAATGGCTCAGATTTCAGGGCGAACCTCGTGGCGCATGGTTCTGGCGTTTGGCGCGCCAGCCGTGGGCGCGGGCTACATGTATCTGCTGCTCTCACTCTATGTGATGAAGTTTGCGACTGACGTGCTGCTGATTGCGCCGGCAGTGATGGGGCTGATCTTCAGCGCGTCGCGCATCTGGGATGCGATATCTGATCCGCTGGCGGGTTACCTTAGCGATGGAACCCGATCACGACTCGGCCGGCGTCGATCGTGGATTCTCGCCAGCCTCATACCGGTCGGGCTCACCTTCGTCATGGTGTTTTCGCCACCGGCCGATCTCGAAGGTGGTGCGCTGATAGCCTGGATGGCGGTTGCCATCATTGGCTTTTACTCCGCGATGACCGTGTTTTTTATTCCGCATATGTCCCTGGGTGCGGAACTTTCGGATGACTACCACGAGCGGACCCGACTGTTCGGCATGCGGCATGCGTTTTACACCGTCGGTTCCATCCTGGCGCTGGTCAGCATGCAGTTCCTGATCAATGCCGAGATGAACAGCGAAACCGCAGTCCGCTCCGTTGCGATCTGGCAATCATGGATTGCCGCTGCAGTGATGAGTGGCCTGATCCTGTACGCGGTGGTGCGGTTGAAAGAGCGCGAGGACTACCAGGGTCGTGGTTCGAACGGGCCGTTTCAGGCGCTCAAGGATGTACTGTCGAATACCCACGCCCGAACACTGTATCTGGTGTGGTTCATCGAAAACGTGGGGTCCTCGGCGATCGGTGCGCTGACCCTGTACGTTACTGCCTATATCGTCGGCGCGCCGCAATGGGCACCGCTGATCATCCTGTGTTACATGATTCCGTCGACCGTGGGCGTGCCTGCGTGGCTCGCCTTGTCACGCCGCATTGGCAAGATCAGGGCTTGGCAGATCGCCATGGTTGGTACCGGTGTTTCATTCGGGGCGATGGTGCTGCTGTTGTTCTGGGACACCGTTGATGCGCGGCTTGCGTGGATTATGCTAATGGCGGTGTTTGCGGGGTTCAGTGCAGCGGGTGGTGGCTCCATCGGACCTTCCGTGCAAAGCGATGTCATCGATTACGACGAAATGCGCACCGGGCAGCGTAAGGAAGGCTCGTATTACGCAGCCTGGAACTTTGTGGCCAAGAGCGCGCTCGGTGTGGTGCTGTTGATGACAGGTTTTGCGCTGCAGATCGCCGGTTTTGTGCCCAATGCCGAGCAGTCCATGGACGTGAAGCTCACCATGATTCTGCTCTACGCCGTGTTTCCGCTCATCCTCTGTACGACTGGCGCAATCCTCATGGGACGCTTCAAACTGGATGAAGCCTCACACGAGGAAATCAGGGTTACGCTCGGTCGGGCGTAGGCAGCTTTACCGCGGCGTTCAAGTACTCGATACCTTCCCCGGGCTTGTCCAACCTGGGATAAGGTCGCGGCTGCGCGCGACCTATCCTTGTTTGTGGGCGGCGTCCGCACTATCAGCCTCGGCGAATTCTTCCTGTATGAAGTTTCGAAACAGCGGCTCAAACGATATGCCAAAGAGACGCCATGCTTCACGGACCCCGAACATATTGTGCCAATGCAGAATGGCCCGGCGCTCGAAGAGCATGAGGCGCGTACGATCAGCGATATCGAGGTCTTCAAGCTCCGAGTTACCCTTGAGCCAGACCCCGGTTAGCGCTCGGCTCGCGACCAAATCGCTCCCCAGTTCGTAATCGCGCTGTACGCGCTCGTTTGACGCGGCGACAGGCTCCCAGCCCGGAATCTTCATGAATATTCCGGGCTAGGAGCCTGCGCGGCAGAAGCTCGACAGGCTGCGGCGGCGCCACTTCGGCCCGCTTTTCCGTTCGTTTTCGTTGCGTAGCGCCCACTACGCGC
>JAYSTS010000366.1:0-4018 GCA_043719475.1 Gammaproteobacteria bacterium
AAGTATGCTGGACAAGCTGCCAGGCATGGGACAGATACCGAAAAACGTACAGGAACAGGTGGATGATCGTCAGTTCAAACGCATGGCAGTGATCATCGATTCGATGACTGCGCATGAGCGCCGCTTTCCGGACATCATCTCAGGCTCGCGAAAACAGCGCATCGCACGCGGCAGCGGCACACAAATCGCTGATATCAACCGCCTGCTGAAACAGCACAAGCAGATGCAGAAGATGATGAAGAAGTTCACCAAGAAGGGTGGCATGCAAAAACTGGCGCGTGGGCTTGGATCGATGCAGGGGATGATGGCACCAAAAGGTGGTGTGCCACCGGGTCGGCGCCGATGACAGAGAACGACTGCCAACGCCTCGGATGAGGTTGCCCTCGCACTACATCCCCAAGCGCTCCGCAACCCGACCGTAAAAACACTCCCGAACACCCGGCGCGTAACCCGACAGCTGCCGCTCACAGATGGCGACAGCGGAGTCGGTGCCTTCAACGTGTGGATAATCACTGGAAAAACACAACATCTCCGGACCAACCGCATCGAGTACCGGTCGTAGCGGTTCATTGACCACCAGCGGCGTTACGCTCACCTGACGACGCAGATACTCGGAAGGGGCAAGCGGTAACTTGTAGGCTCGACCCGCGAAATCGGGTCTATACACACCATCAGCGAGTTGTGTCCTCTTGGCGCGGCCAACGGCGTGATCCATCACACTCACCAGATGCGGCAACCAGGAGATGCCGACTTCTTCGATGATCACCGTGAGAGCTGGATGGCGTTCGAGCACGCCATCATAGACCAGCGCCCCCAACAACAACTGCGGTCCGAGTTGCGGCGCAATGGCCATGCTCAAGAGGCTGTAGGTGGAAAGATCATCAGCGCCGTTGTTGGCCCATCCGAACTGGATGCGTTCGCGGGAAAAGCCGACGTGGGCTATCGCCGCCATACCGAGGTCTTCAGCTACATCCCAGATCGGCTCAAAGTCCGGGTGTGTGATTGAACGTGCCAGCGCACTTTTTCCGTCACCACCAAAACGACCCATTCCAACCGGTGATTCGCTGATTGCAAAACCGCGGCTACCGAGTGCGCGCATGCGAGTCATCTCGGCAATCGAAGCGGGAACGTCATTGAGATCGATTTGTGTAACCGGCATGAGTCGATGGGTAAACCCGTACATGGAGTCCATCGCCCACCGATTCCAGGCGTGGCGTATAGGCCACGCGAGGTCGGGGCGCCGAGCGCATGCCGCCTGCACGAGAGGGTTGGCGAGGAATGAAGGGTTCAGGAACTGAAAATGAATGCCTTCCGCATCACACACTCTGAGCCGCGCAGCCGGATCAACACCGGGTCACCGACGGCTTCAATCTGGCGAGTTGGCTGGCGGTCATCCGTCATTTCGAGGTGTTTGACGAAACCCGGCAGCAGTGTGTCCCAGGTTGTTTCTGGTCGCTGCGCATCCGGGAGTTGGGACAGTGCCGGGTTGTGAATGCCAAACAAGGCGTCGGCAATGCCGATGAAGCGTTCCGGTGGACCGAGCGATTGCGCGAGTTTCGGATCGTTTCGCTGCAGCCAATCTACCGATTCATGCAGATGGGCGTCGACATCGATGATGCGCATGACAGTTTTGCTCCACGGGCCCCTGTTGCGGACCTGAGGATAGCGATCTACCGCTCGCGTAGCACCTCATGGAAAAAATGATGTCGCTGTGAGATCACTGTCTTGCGCCAAAAGCTGGTTCTCCTTGCATCGTCGAACAGGCCGACCGTTAAGTGCCTCTTCGGTGTGTTCGCCATCCTCGCTGCAAGAAACCACTTCAGTCCCAACGACATTGTTGTAAATAAAATTGATATTTTTACCGATTTTTGTAAGACTCGACCTCGATCAAAAAAACTAAGACGATTTGTTAGTAGGGGGAAAGCAATCGACGTTTCATCTCCAGTCGAATCATTGTCCTTTGGGGATGGTGGCGGTGCGCCGGTGGACTGTGAACGCATCGCTTTCCTGGACATACAGAAATTATTGCGATGTCCGATCGATCTGCAGCCGCTCACATGGCTGTCGAACGAGGGCGTGCTCCTAAGTTCGGATGGTGCGCGGCGCTATCCGGTGATAGGCGGTATTCCCTGCCTGTTTGCCCCGAATGAGTGGCCGGAAGGCAGGTCCGATGTCACCGACCTAGTCAAATCATTCTACGAAGAAACCCCCTTCCCCAATTACGATGACCTTGATGGCCGCGAGAGCCTGCTGAGCAAGGCCAAACGTGGCGTTTTCGCCCGCCTGCTCGACGAACAGCTTCCGCGCGGTGCGAAGATACTGGAAGCAGGTTGCGGCACTGGTCAGCTATCCAACTTTCTCGGCATGGGATGGGACAGAGATGTGATCGGTGCCGATTTGTGTCTGAATTCGCTGCGGTTGGCGAAAGCGTTTCGCGACCGGTGTTCAATCAACAACGTTAATTTTGTCCAGATGAATCTGTTCCAGCCACCCTTTGCGGACGAGAGTTTTGATCTCGTCGTTTCAAATGGTGTCCTCCACCATACGAGTGACGCTGAAGGCGGTTTCCACTCGATTGCGCGCAAGCTGAAACCCGGCGGGTTGACCATCATCGGCTTGTATAACTGGTTGGGAAGGCTGCCGACTTTGTGGCGACGTTATGCCATCGAGACCTTCGGCGATCACTGGGCCAGGCTCGATCCAAAACTCCGTGCGAGTCGCCTCAACAGTGGCCGTTGGGCCGCCTGGTACATGGACCAGTACCGACATCCGCATGAGACACGCCATTCGATGAGCGAGGTTGAACGCTGGTTTGAGCAGGCAGGCATCCAGACGCTGATGAGCATTCCGCCAGCCGGCGGAGAAGCCTTCACTGAAGACACCAGCTTGTTTTCGCCCCGCGCGCGACGCAGCTCATTGGAGTACTTCGTCAGTGAACTGGAGATGTTGCTCACCGGCGGTACCGACGGCGGTCTGTACATGATGATCGGACGAAAAAGGGGTTGATGATGGCTGAAGTCCACGAGGACCTTTCCAGAACCCATCAGGTCAAGGCATCTTCGAATCGTGGATTTGGCTGGGTGTTCGTGATCGTGTTTGTGGTGATTGGCTGTTGGCCACTGTTGGCGGCAAACCCGCCACGTTGGGGATGGCTTACCGCTGCAGCGGTGATGCTGCTTGTCACGCTCGTGGCACCGGCACTACTGGCGCTGCCAAATCGACTCTGGATGAAATTCGGTGCCTTGTTGCACCGCATTGTCAGCCCGGTCATCCTCGGAATCCTGTTTTATGGCGTTGTCACACCCACCGGTCTTCTGATGCGTGCCTTTGGCATGGACAAGCTGCGGCTACGGCGCGGTGGCACTGCAACAAGTTACTGGATCGAGCGGCAGCCACCGGGGCCGAAGCCGGAAAGCATGAATCACCAGTTTTGATCGCAGGAGAGCGTCATGTCATTACTCAGGGAATTGTGGGCGTATATGCGGGCCCGGAAGACCTACTGGCTGATCCCGATCATGCTGGTGATGGTCATCCTCGGCGGCCTGATCGTATTCGCACAAGGATCCGCAGTGGCGCCATTCATCTACACATTATTTTGAGAGGCAGGCCGCGATGCGGGTAGTAGGCATCTCGGCGTTCTATCATGACGCCGCCGCTGCGCTGGTGATCGACGGGGAGATCATTGCCGCTGCGCAGGAAGAACGCTTCACGCGCAAGAAGCACGACTCAAGCTTTCCCCGCCAGGCACTGGACTATTGCCTGCGGGAAGCCGGCATCGGCCTCGATCAGGTCGATCTGATTGCATTCTACGACAAGCCCCTGCTCAAGTTCGAACGCCTGCTGGAGACCTATCTTGCATTCGCGCCTCGGGGTTACCAGTCGTTCAAGATGGCGATTCCGCTCTGGCTTCGTGAAAAGCTCTATCTGAAGGACCTTCTGCAAAATCAGTTGAAAAGCGATCTGCCGGACTTCGATTGGGACAAGCGACTCGTGTTCAGCGAACACCATCTCAGTCATG
>JAYSTS010000367.1:0-9864 GCA_043719475.1 Gammaproteobacteria bacterium
TTGCGCAAGCCAGGCATCCAGACCATCGATCAGCGTTTTTGGCGCCCATTCGTCCGTTTCGGCGCAACCAAAGTACAACTCGCCTTTGATCTTGTGCGCCTCCTTGTGCGGGGAATCGGCGGCATCGGAAAACAGGCGCACTCCATGCAGCGACGCTGCGGCGGCTATTCGATCTGGCAGAGCAGCCGCCACAGCCAAGGCAAATGGACCGCTCATACAATAACCAACACAGCCAACAGGACCCGCGCCCGCTGCATGATCGGCTGCAGCATATTCGAGCAGCGCGCGAGCGTCATCACAGACCATCGCATTGCTGAGTGAGTTCATGTGCCCGAACATTGCCGGGCGCTGGTCCGGTGTCATCACAAATTCACGCACACGACGGTAGTAGAGATTCGGCAACATCACATAGTAGCCAACGCTCGCCAGCCGACGCACCATGTCGTGCAACTCCTCCCGTTTCCCCGGCGCATCCATCAAAAACAGGATGATCGGGAAGGGACCGTTCTCTTCAGGATGGACGATGAAGGTATTGACCTTACCGTCGAGCGTCGAGATATCAAGTTCACGTTCTATCATGTGAGCATCGATCTACCGCATACCAAAGTCGAAACCGTCACCACGCTGATAGGAGCGCAGGATGCGTGTCGCGGTGTTTTGCACATGCACTTCATCCGCTCCGTCATAGATGCGCGCAAAGCGGGCATGCCGGTACATGCGCTCCAGCGGCGTATCTTCTGTGACACCCAGCGCGCCGTGCACCTGGATCGCCCGATCGATCACGTTGTGCAGCATCTGTGCTCCAAACACCTTGATGAGACCGATCTCCACCCGCGCTTCGTCACCCTGGTCGATCTTTTGTGCTGCATGCAGGGTCAACAATCGACTCGCCTGAATTTCTGCAGCGGAATCGAAGATGAACTTCTGAATCTGTTGGTGCTCACCCAGCGTCTTGCCAAATGCAACACGGGAATTCGCCCGATTGCACATGAGATCAAAGGCACGCTGTGCCTGTCCTAACCAGCGCATGCAATGGAATATTCGGCCTGGTCCGAGGCGTTGTTGTGCGATCTTGAAGCCCTGACCGCGAGGACCCAACAGATTGGCTTTGGGGACACGAACGTTGTCATAGACCACTTCATAGTGACCGTCCGCCTGCCCCATCACCTTCACATCGCGAATGATGTTGTACCCCGGCGTATTGGTGGGTACGACGATCATGGAAAACGCCTGATGATGCGGTGTGCCGTCAGGCTCGGTGCGCGCCATGCAGGTGGTATAGGCGGCGTTGCCTGCACCCGAGGTGAACCACTTGCGGCCATTGATCACCCACTCATCACCGATGAGTTCACCGCGAGTCTGCAACTGCGTTGGATCGGAACTCGCAACGCCCGGTTCGGTCATGCCGAAACTGGGAAACACCTCACCATCAACGAGCGGTTTCAGATACTTCTCGCGCCACTCCGGGTTCGCATAACGGTGCAGCATGATGGAGTCCTGCAGGCTGTGTGTGCCCAGCGCTACCATCGCGATTTCCGATCGTCCCACCACTTCATTGATGAAAACGTAGTCCATGAACGGCAGGCCGCCACCACCAATTTCTTCGGGATGGCCGAGAGCCCACATCCCTTCCGCCTTGGCCTTGTTCATGAGCCCACGCAGCACATCGCCACGCCGGGAACTGACCTTGTTCTCGAGAAGTTCCTTCTCGACGGGATAAACCTCCTGCTCGATGAACTGGAGCACCTTGTTCCGTAACGGCTGGATGTGTTCGGGAATGGACAGATTGAGCATTGCGTGTGACATGGTTTCCCCTCTCTTGTCTTGGGTGGCGTGCGGAGTGTTGCCCAGAGTGTACGCGGCGACGGCTGGACTGGGGATACCGCGTGGGCTATCGTGCCGGCAAATCATCGGTCCGGACACAAGTGCAGGGAAGTGATCTAAAAAGAGCAGGCCTCAAGGTCACGCTGCCCAGACTGAAAGTGCTGGAGGTATTGGAGCGGGCCAATCCTCACCATTTGTCTGCAGAAGATGTCTACAGGAAGCTGATCGAGTCGGACGACTCTGTCGGGCTCGCCACGGTCTATCGTGTACTCACCCAGTTTGAAACCGCCGGCATCCTTGAACGCCACAATTTCGACGACGGGCACTCGGTGTACGAACTTGCAACCGACACCCATCACGACCACATGGTGGATGTCGACTCCGGCCAGGTGATGGAATTCGTCAGTGAGCGGATCGAAGCCCTGCAGAAGGAAATCGCCGCCGAACATGGCTTTGATCTCGTCGATCACGAACTGGTGCTGTACGTCAGAAAACCTCGTCGCTGATCGCAGCAACAAATCTCCCATTGCAAATGAGAATTAGTTGCATTTAAATCCACTCCCTTCTTTATTTTCTGTCAGGCGATTCCGTGGCGGGCAAACCGGTCGTGAGTGCAGCCCTGTCGTTGCGCGATCTCGCGGTGGGCGATCTCGCCACGGTGGTCGGTTATGTCAATCGTACTGCCTACGTTGACAGCCTGTTGCGACTTGGCCTGATTCCCGGTACCGAATTCGAAGTTTTGCGCAAGGCGCCGTTAGGTGATCCACTCGAGATCCGGTTTCGCGGTTATGCACTGGCGCTGCGTCCCTCGGAAGCCAGCGATCTGCTGGTGCAAAAGCGATGAATACCACCGCCCCTATCGCCCTGGTTGGCAATCCGAACAGCGGCAAGACGACGTTGTTCAACGCACTCACGGGGGCCCACCAGCACGTCGGCAACTGGCCCGGCGTCACTGTCGAAAAGAAGTCCGGTCACTACAAACACGGCGGCCGACACGTTGAAGTCATCGATCTGCCAGGCACCTACAGCCTGGCTGGCACGGCCGAATCACTGGATGAACGCATTACCCAGGACTTTCTCCTGTCCACTCCATGTGCTGCCATCCTCAACGTCATCGATGCCTCGAGCCTGGCCCGTGGTCTGTATCTGACGCTGCAACTCATCGAAGCAAAACTGCCGGTGGTGGTTGCCCTGAACATGATGGACGTTGCCGACCAGCACGGCATGCACATCGACGCCACCGCACTGGGCAACACACTGGGCTGTCCGGTGGTATGCATCATCGCGAGTCGTGGTGAAGGCATCGGCGTACTGCGCGACGCAGTCGAACACGTTGATGCACATCCTGCGCGCCACATGCCGGCATTCGTATCGCCGGAGGCGCGTTACGAGTACGTGGATCAGCTTGTTGTGAAGTGTGTGCAGCAATCAAAGATCGATAGCACGCTGACCGAACGCATCGACCGCATCCTGCTCAATCGATATCTTGCATTCCCCATTTTCCTCGCCGCGATGTATCTGATGTTCATGTTCTCGATCAACGTCGGCTCGGCGTTTATCGACTGGTTCGATGGCATGGGCACGGTGCTGTTTGTCGAAGCACCCAGACAGGTGATGCAGCACATTGGCTTGCCAACATGGCTCACCGTGCTGCTGGCCGACGGTGTTGGTGGTGGTTTTCAGCTGGTGGGTACCTTCATACCGGTGATCGGCTGCCTGTTCCTGGCACTGTCATTTCTGGAAGACTCCGGCTACATCGCACGGGTTGCCTTTATCGTTGATCGACTGATGAAGGGATTAGGTTTGCCAGGAAAATCATTCGTACCGCTGATCGTTGGCTTTGGCTGCAATGTGCCGGCGGTAATGGCAACACGTGCTCTGGACCGAGAACCCGATCGCATCCTCACCACCATCATGGCGCCGTACATGTCGTGTGGCGCACGACTCACCGTGTACGCCCTGTTCGCCACTGCTTTTTTTCCAACCGGTGGGCAAAACGTCGTTTTTGCGCTGTATTTCATCGGTGTTGCCGTGGCCATCCTCTCTGCACTGGTCGTTCGCCGCTACCTCATCGCCCAGCCGCATGGTGTGTTCATCCTTGAATTGCCGTCGTATCACATGCCAACGCTGAAGGGTTTGACCCTGCAGACCTGGCAGCGCCTGAAAGGCTTCGTGTTGCGGGCAGGCAAAGCGATCGTGACGGTGGTGATACTGCTGAACACGGCTAATTCTGTCGGTACCGATGGCAGCTTCGGCAATGAGAACTCCGAGAATTCGGTACTGAGTGCCATCGGCAAGGCCATCACGCCGCTGTTCCACCCAATGGGCATCGAAGAAGACAATTGGCCGGCAACCGTTGGCATCTTCACCGGGATCTTCGCGAAGGAAGTTGTGGTCGGTACACTGGACGCGCTTTACGCACCACGCTCAACGGGTGGGGACTACGATCTCGCCGCTGGTGTCAACGAAGCCTTTGCATCCGTACCACGCAACCTCGCCGCCATTCGCGATCTGGTACTGGACCCGTTGGGACTGGACCTTGGCGACACCACTGACGTGACGGCTCAGGCCGAAGCCCAGGCCATCGAGATCGGCACCATCGGCGCAATGCAAGCCGGCTTCAACGGCCGGATCGGTGCGTTTGCCTACTTGTTGTTCATCCTCCTCTACATGCCTTGTGTAGCCACCATTGGTGTGATCTACAAAGAGATCGGTGCGTTCTGGGCCGCCTTCAGTACGTTGTGGTCGGTCACTGTGGCGTATGCGGTCAGCGTCATCGTCTATCAGTTGGCGGGGGGTGCAGCGGACCTGGCCTCCGCACTGATGACGATCATTCCTGTCGCAGCAGGTGCCTGCCTTGCGTTCTGGGGATTGATCCGCTGGGGGCGCAGACGACAGACCCGCCTGATTCCCGTCATCCAGCTCCACTGATCCGCGGCCGTCTCGCGCCGGAAAATTGACAGCGCAAATGTGAAGCCGATCACGGTGCGACTGCGATCAATAGCTAGCATGAGTACCAGTACCTGCCATCCCTACATGGATTAGCTTGGCATGGAATAGCTCGGCTCGCGGCGGGCTGGCTCACTTGAAACGGACAGCTAACCTCAAGACATGGATGTTTTCGCAAGAACGGATGAACTCTGGCGCTATCGCCCCATGGTTTGGGTGGTCGTTGGCCTGTTTCTGGTGTTTCTGATCTGGGCAAGTTTGTCCCAGATCGACCAGCATGTCCGCGCCACGGGTCGTGTCGTGCCTTCAGGCAATGCTCGTACCGTTCAGCATCTGGAGGGCGGCATCGTCGAAGAAATCCTGGTTCGGGAAGGACAGTCCGTGAAGGCCGGGGAAACCCTGTTCCTGGTTGCCAACACCATGGCCAAGAGCCGTCTCAAGGAAACGCGCCTCGAACAGGAGTCACTGACCGCGTCGCGCTTGCGTCTGGAAGCGGAGCTTGCTGAGGCCGATGAGATTGTCTTCCCACCTGAGTTTCAGGCGGCGAACGTGGACCTCGTGAATTCGGAAATCGCGCTGTTTCGGGCCAATCGTCGCCAATTCAATGAATCCATCAAGGCCGTGCAGGAGCGCCTCAACCAGAAGACCTTGTCACTCGAAGCACTGACTGCGCGAGTCCAGAACCTGGAAAAAGAGCAGACCATCACCGCACGCCAGGCACAGATCAAACAGAAGCTGTTCAAGTCAGGCGCCACATCGGAGGCTCAATATCTGGATGCGATCGCTGTGCATCGCCGATTGATCACATCACTCGAGCAGGCGCGCAACGAAATCCCGATTCTTCGGGCGGAACGAATTGAACTGGAAAGTACTCTCGCAGAAACGCGTCAGACTCAGCACGGCAAACTCTCGGAAGCGCTGAACCAGGCGCAACTTGGTCTGCAACAATTCAACGAACGTGTGTCTGCCTACAAGGATGAAGTGGCACGATCGGCCATCCCTTCGCCGATCGATGGTGTTCTGAACAAACTGTACATCAACACCGTCGGTGGTGTTATCCAGGCCGGCGCGCCCATTGCCGAGATTACACCCGCCAACGAAGCACTGGTGGTAGAAGGCCAGATCAGCACACTGGACCGGGGCAAGGTCTGGCCATCACTGCCGGTGTTGACCAAGATCAGCGCCTACGATTACACCTTGTACGGTGGCATCGAGGGTGAATTGACGTACATCAGCCCCGACAGCTTCGTCGACAAACAAAACGTCGAACACTTCAAGGTACGCGTGTCGCTCGCCTCCGACCACATCGGTATGGAAGAGTCCCTCGCCATCCGACCCGGAATGACCGCCGACGTGAGCATCCTCACCGGCAAGATCTCTGTTCTCCATGCGTTGTTCAAGCCCATCACCAGGATCGGTGAACGGGCACTGCGCGAATCCTGACCCTTAAACCCATAACGGAAATACACCCATGGCAACCACTACATCTGCGACCAAACCACTGTTTTACAACGCTCCCGAGGCCTTGTCCCGGGTCGCTCACGCCAACCTCAAGGTGGTCGTCAGCGGCGATTTTTCGTTTGCGCGCGATACGTCCTCGGTTCCCTTGGCGATCAGCGAATTCTCTGCTGCCAGCGGTCACTACCCCATCGCCTTTCTCGGCGTAAAAGGTGACACGAAGCCTGCCATGCCGGTGGCGCTGCTCAGCATCGCGCAGAACAAGAATGACTACGTCAACGGCGAAGGCCAATGGCGCAAAGGCACCTATGTACCGGCCTATGTCCGTCGATATCCGTTCGCTTTTGCATCCGACGAAAGCAGTGGCAACCTCGTGTTGTGCGCAGACCTCGCTTCAGACCGGATCAGCACGTCGGAAGGTGTCTCCCTGTTCAACAATGGCGAGCCGACCGAAGCCACCACCAGAATGCTCGGCTTCTGCACCAGCTATCAGCAGGACTATGTGGCCACGGAACAATTTGTCGCTGTGCTCGGTGAGATGAACCTGCTGCGCGAACAGCGGCTCGTACTGCGCGGCTCCAGTGGCTCGCGAACCCTGGCTGGACTGCAGCTGCTCGACCGCGCTGCCTTTCGCAAGCTTGATGACACATCGTTTCTTCGACTGCGCAGCCTCGGCTATCTCGGACCGATCTACGCGCATCTCGCATCACTGCATCGATTGCGGGAATTTTCGATCTGAGCCCAGGTACGAATCGGTGGAACAGGCATGACGAACCACAACACGCATCTGACAGACCCGCTCGCCGAGTGCCTGCAACAGGTTCTGCGCTTCTATGACCTGCGACCCGATATCGACAGTCTGAAAGCCGTACTACCGCGACCCCTGCAGGCGTTATCGATTCAGGATCTGCCACTGCTCTGCGAACGATTGAATCTGCAACTGGAGCAGTCGAACACCATCCGTGAGCATCTGCGGGACGCCGAATACCCCATCCTTACTACTGCTGCTGACGGCAGTCACCCGTGCGTATTCCTGCCAAAACGCACCGGCAGCGAACGAATGTTCATTCCAGGCGTGGGGATTCGCGCCGCTCAGGAATCCGACTTTGACAATATCGAAGCGCAGCTCTTTCAGATTCGCCCGCTTGAAGAGCAGACCGTTTCCACTGCGGAGCACATGCAGCGTCGTCGACCTATCGACTGGTTCTGGCGGCCATTGAACGAACACTGGACCAGCTTTGCAGAAGTGCTTCTCTGTTCCGTGTTCATCAACCTGTTTATCCTGCTGATTCCGCTGTTCACACTGAATGTCTACGATTCGGTGATACCGAATTTCGCAACAGAAACGCTCACCGTGCTGACGATAGGCGTGATGATTGCGCTGGTATTCGACTTCCTGCTGAAGACCGGACGCACCTACATTCTCGAAAGTGTGGCTGCGCGTGTTGGTGGCCAGTTTGACGGCGCGCTCATGGAGCGATTGCTGCTGATCAATCCAGAACACATGCGCCTGTCGATCGGGGAGCGTGCGAATCTGTTTCGGGAATTGCAGGGTATTCGCGAATTTTATGCGTCACGCCTGATCCCTACGGCCGTGGACCTGCCGTTTTTCATCCTGTTCATGATCGTTATGACCATGATCTCTCCAGCCCTGGTCGCCGTACCGGTGGTCGCGGCGATCGTCATTATCGCCATCAACACGGCGATTCAGATTCCGATCAATCGGGCTACCGCGAGCCACTTTTCGGCTCAACAGAAGAAGTCGACACTGTTGATGGAAATGCTGGCAGGTGCGGTGACCTTCAAACTCTTCAATGCACTCGGTGGCCGCCTGTTCCGCTGGAATGCAGTCGCCGAAAACTCGGCACGCTCCGCCCGGTTCAACCAGTTCATGCTGGGGCTCGTCCAGAACGTCTCGTTGTCCGCCGTGAATTTTGTCAATGTGGTCGTGGTGGTCGTTGGCGTGTTCCAGATACAAGCCGGACTACTGACCATCGGTGGTCTGATTGCGTGCACCATTCTCGCCGGTCGTGCGATCGCACCAATCGTCAATCTGGGTGGGGTGGTGAGTCGCTGGCAGCAATCCCGCGACGTGCTCATCGCCATTGATGGTTTGTTCAAACTGCCGCACGAGGGTGAACGTGCCATCGGCCAATCTGCAGACGGCGCCATTGAGGGGTCCGTGTCCCTGCGTGGCGTTTCTTACACCTATCCAGGACAAAAGCGCCCGGCCTTGGCCGACATACAGCTGGCGATCAAAGCCGGCGAGCGCGTTGGACTCATCGGCCCGAGCGGCGCGGGCAAATCCACACTGGCAGGTCTGCTGACCGGCATGATGCATGGCTACAACGGTGACATCGACGTAGACAGCACGCACATCGATGACCTGGCGCCAGCACGGCTGCGAACCGCACTCGCCTTTGTACCACAGTCACCTTTTTTCGTGGATGGTTCGATCAGGGACAACGTCCTGCTCGGCGCAGAAGAATCAAGCGACGAGCAACTCGCTGAAGCGATCACCATTTCCGGGCTCGACCAGGTTCTGAAACAGGCGGGATATGGGCTGGATACGCCCGTTGGCGAGAATGGTTCACATCTGTCCGGCGGTCAGCGTCAAACGGTATCCATCGCCAGGGCACTGGTCAGAAATCCCCGCGTACTCGTTGTGGATGAACCGGCCACCGGCCTTGATTCAAATCTCGAAGCCAGGCTGAAAACCCAATTGGCAGACTGGCTCAAGGATCGCACTTTCATCATGGTGACTCACCGCAGTTCGATGCTCGATCTCGTTGATCGGCTTGTCATGCTGGATGGCGGACGAATCGTCGCAGACGGCGCCAAGCAGGCGGTACTGGCAAAGCTCAATGGCAACCCGGCCGCTGGAGCTGCTCCGACATCAAAACCCGGTGCTGGTACGCGCGATCCCATACGACACTGAAGGGCTGGCCTCAGGCCCCTGTAGGAGGGGTCTCCTGACCCAGAATTCTGATCGCGATCAGGAGATCGCTCCTACATTCGAGACAGGGTCATACTGTCGCCGAAGCTTATCCGGTCCATCAAATCGCCGCCCCGCAAGGACAGATCTATCTCTTCACATTTGAGCGGACTTGTTCAGGATTTCCCTAAGCTTCGCTGCGCGACGCAACTCGAGTGTCGGGTTTTCGGGCTGCCATACCAAGCGCCCGCTCAGCCCACTTGTTAAGACTCGTACCGCTTCTCGAAGCGGCCTTGAGAGCCGCCGCATGAACCTCTGGCGAAATGCGTAACATGACTTTGCCGCTAGCCGGTTTCTCCGGGATGGAGCAAAGTTCATCGGATGCAGCTAAATAGTCTTGAATGACTGCTTGGAAGTTCGACTCGAACTCCGACACTGACTCACCATGAAAGGAAATGATGTCGTCGATATTCAGGACGCGCCCAACGATGATTTTGTCTTCCGCATCAAAGACCATGCTCGCCGTATAGCCCTTGTAGGTCATGCAATTGTTCATGGCTTGATCCCCATTCTTTCGATGAACTCTCGAACGGCCAAAACGCGATAGCGAAGAGCCTCCTTGCCAGGGTGTGGTCGATGCAAAGTCATCTTCCGGCCATCGAACTCAAAAGTCACAGATGAGCCCGCGCCTTCAATGA
>JAYSTS010000368.1:0-3998 GCA_043719475.1 Gammaproteobacteria bacterium
CGTTCCGCGTCCACCCAAGCTGCCAATGGCCGCCTGGATCAATCAACCAAAACAGGAGCCCGCAAACAAACGAAACATCTCATCCATCGACACTAATTAATCCACTCTGGTGTCTCAATGTCATTGACACATTCCGGGTGACGGGCGCAATCCCGTTACCCCGACCCGATCCAGGAGACCACAAAGTCGCGATACCCGATGTCTGTGGGAGAGTTGGTTCCGTGACTTTGTGTGAGCGATCTTGCGATCGCGAACCGTTGGTTGCGAGACTTTGTGGGAGCGATCTCCTGATCGCGATCATCGATGATCCCAACAATCGCGGTCAGGAGACCGCCCACAAAACGATGGGTTGTGCATCTGCAGCTTTACCGATTATTGTCGAATCAAGGTTAAGTTGAGACTGAGGCAAGATAGTTTTTCATTGCGATAGCGGACATCGATTTCGCTTGAAGGCTTTGTTGTTATCCCCGAAGTCCGATTCGATCGTGGTTTAGCACGCGCATGATCCACTTGCTGGAAGACACCCGCTTGACGTGACCGCTTCTTGCGGAGAATGTGACGATTTACGCCACATGCTCAACACCAGCAGGAGTCCAGATGTCTGCCGCTCTCACCCTTACTGACGTTCGCATCTGGGACGGCGTTGATGATGATTACCTGGTAAACGCCGATGCCATCCGCATCGAAGCGGGCCGCATTGTCGCCATCGGCAGCAGCCGAGCGCTGGGTGATGGCGCGGACATCTACGACTGCGGCGGTCGCACGATCCTGCCGGGACTGATCGATGCGCATGTCCACCTGTGTCTTGACCCCGGTATTCGTGCTGCGCTGGATCAAGGCAAGGAAACGCAGACAGAACTTCGCACGCGAATAGCAGAACGCTGTGCGGCCATGGTCCGTGCCGGCATCACTACGGCGCGTGATCTTGGCGGTGGCACCTGGGACGAACTGCATATCCGTGATCGTATCCTTGCCGGAGAAATCCCCGGGCCGAGACTGGTCTGCTCGGGTCAGCCGATCACCTCCATTCAGGGCCACTGTCATTTCTGGGGTGGAGAAGCCGCCAACGTCGATGCCGCGCTCGCGGTTCTGGAATTGCAGGTGGAGAAGGGCGCGGACCTCATCAAGGTGATGGCAACCGGCGGTAACCTGACCCCTGGCTCCAGGCCGGAGCTTGCGCAGTTTGATGAACCCACACTCGTGACTCTCGTCGCCCGTGCGAGATCCCATGGCCGCCATGTCGCAGCCCACTGTCATGGCACCGCCGGAATCCGCAATGCCACCGCTGCAGGTGTCACCACGATTGAGCACTGCTCGTGGGTTGGCGCCTCTGGCTGGGGCGAGGACTATGACGAGGAGACGGCGCGACAAATCGGTGAACGTGGTATCTGGGTGTCACCGACGGTGAGCGCGAACTGGAAGCGACACCTCGGTCGTGGCGACTTCGAGATTCGCGTGCGGGAGAACTTCCGCCGCATGCGCGAAGCCGGTGTGAAACTCATTGCCTCGACCGACGCCGGCATCCCCAACGTATTGCATCATCAACTACCGCTGGCGCTGCCGATGTTTGCCCACTTTGCCAACCTCTCGCCGGTACAGGTGTTGCGTGCAGCGACGTCGGACTGTGCGACGGCGATCGGCGTGGGCGGGGAAACCGGCCGCATTGCGGTCGGCTTGAGTGCGGATCTGCTGCTGGTGCCGGGCGATGTGCTGACTGATCTCGACACTCTGGCGATGCCCACGCAGGTCTGGGCACGCGGCGTTTCTATGTTGGCGGAACTGGACGGACCCCGATCGTAGTCATGAGATCGCTGCTGAAAAAAATCTATTGGTTGATGGTGCCACTGGCCGAACCTTGGTATGCACTGCAATTCTGGCTACAGCTCGTCCGTCGACTGGGGCTGCAGGGCGGCCATCGGTTTTTCCGGCAGTTGCCGCCCGGAAAATTCCAGCCTATCGATGAGCGCATGCGTACTGATCAGCGCGCACTTCTGAAACTTGCAGAGCTTTACGGGCCCGTCTTTAAATGCCGCTGGCGTGGTCAATTCGTGGTGATGATGCTCGGCTTTGAGCGGTCTCTTGAGGCCATCTCGACCTGCCCCCACGAACTGCGGTCAACCTACAAGAGTACCGACCACCTGTTTCCCATCGGGCATCTTCGCGCCATGCATGGGGATGTGCACCGGCACTATCGGCAGATCATTCTTCGCGGGCTGCGTTCGGGCCTGGTGCCGATCCATGAAGACGCGATCCGCGCAGATATTCAGCGCAGTTTTCAGCACCTTGTTTCGGCACACCCATCCCCGTCGCTTGCGACGACACAGGGGACGCTTGCGACGACAAAAGGGACGCTCGCGACGACACAGCGGCCGTTAGAGACAGCGCAGCTCATCGGCACACTTCGCGAAATCAGCACCCGGATGCTGCTGCGGCTGTTTCTGGGTATCGATCCGGCCTCGCAGACTGGAAAAATCCTGCAGGCCACCTATGACGCATTGACACCGGGGCTTGCGCCGGCTTTCAGTTATCAGACTCGAAGCCCGGAATTCGAACGTCTGATCGAGCTGATCAATACGGAAGCGAGCCGTCTGAAGTTGGCACCTCGGCGAGCGACCGACAGTGTGCTCGCGCGGCTGGTCAGCGACGGTTACCTCGATCCCACATCGCGAGGCATCCTCGCGTACATGGTCGAGACCGGCCGGTTCGACCTGTACAGCCTGTTTCGCTGGACGCTGTACTACCTCGCAAAACACCCCGGCACCGCATCGGCGGTCACCACTGCAGGCCCTGAACGATCGCCTGCACGTGCCGCAGCGGCACAAGCGTTTGTACTTGAAACACTGCGCTCCAATCAGAGCGAGGCCATACAGCGGCAGCTCGATGACGATCATCACTTTGCCGGCTTCGCACTGCCGGCAAAGTGCCAGATTCAGGTCTGCATGTGGGAAACCCACAAGGATCCTGTTGTTTTCCCGGACCCGTTCCGTTTCGAGCCGGCGCGGTTCATGGAGCATCATTACGGGATTGACCGGTTTGCGCCATTCGGTGTTGACGACCACCGCTGCGTCGCTGTCGACTACGTGGTTGCACTGACAAGCCTGTTCGTCGAAGAAGTGGCGCAGGCGTGGACCGTCCGCGTGCATCGGGATGCGGTGCCGATCCGAGGCAATTACCACTGGGAGCCCGGTCCCGATCTGACCCTGGTCATAGAACGGCGGGCTGAGACTGTGCCGTCGTGATTGCCAGTTTTTTCTGGCATGGCGGACCGCTGACCCTGTACGAAACAGCGTGCTTGCGTTCGTTTGTCAAGGCCGGCGCCGCCGTTCGTCTTTTCAGTTTTGACGACACACTGCATGTTCCGGCCGGCGTTGAACTGCGGGATGCGCGGTTGTACGCGGAAGTTTCGGAGACACAACGCTTCCAGCAGGGAAATCACGATGTTTCACTGGCAGCGTTTTCAGACTTGTTCCGCTATCGGTTGCTCGCGGACGCACCCGGCTGGTGGTTCGACACTGATGTGATGTGTCTGCAGCCCTTCGACGCGTTTGCGCCACTCGTTGCCAAGTCGCCTGGACTGATCCTGGGTGCAGAGTCGCCCGGCCAGGTCAACGGCGCAGTCATGCATGTCAACGACTGCGCGATTGCGCGCTCATTGCTGCGGTCCGCAGAATCGTTTGGCCATCACTTTGCCTGGGGAGCCATCGGTCCACGTCTGCTTGGACATTACTGCCGCGAAAATCGCCAGCGGGTGTTACTGCAATCGTCCGACGTCTTTTATCCCGTACCAGGCGCGCAGGCACTTTCACCGTTTGATCCTGCAGCGCGGCAGAGCTGTGATGTCGCCACCCGCGGAGCACTGACCACGCACCTGTGGAACGGACTCATCGAACGCCTGCTGATACCGAAAGACGTGCTGCCACCGTATGGAAGCTGGTTACACGAGCAGTTCATAAGGCTGGGTGTTGATGTGGAACCAGGAACCTCACTCTCCTGGAAGT
>JAYSTS010000369.1:0-3987 GCA_043719475.1 Gammaproteobacteria bacterium
GAACAGAGCGGCTGCACCCGGGTCTGAACAGGCCAGAAACAAACCGTCTCCCCAGGTCTCGCGCATGGGAATCGAAACGGTTTCGGCATTGATCAGATCGGCGACAAGACCGAGACACTATGGCACGAAGTTGGCCAGCCCCGGCACCTCGGCGACTAATTCACGCGCTCGCACCAGCCCCATACCGTGGATCAGGTCATCGGTGTATTCATAGGCCAGGCCTCGGTCCAAAGGCCGGGTGTTTGACGCATAAACGACACGGAATGACGCGAGCTGCCGATCAAATCGTTCGCGCCATCTGCTAAAGCCGACGATCTCGACGCTGTCTTCGATGAACACGCCGCAGGCGTAGGGCAACAGGACGTGCGACTCGCCGCCGAGATCACGTATCGCCTCGAGGAAAAGCAGATCGGCACCGCAGGCGGCGGATGAGGCACCGATCAAGCTGTTTTTATCCGATAACCAGCTGCGGATCGCAGCAGATGCAGCAGCTTCTGAAGATGCTGGAAATCGCGGCGCAGCACGTTCAGGCCGATCGAGCATGTGACCCGAAAAGACGACAACACGCGATAGCGGTAGCCACTGATCCAACAGACCCGGATCGTGGCCGAGGTGTTCGAGCAGAAAACGAGCCTGACGACGGGTCGAACTCAGGTCGCCAAACCTCTGAAGGCCGGACTCTACGGCTTGCCTAAACCACCCGGCAGCTTCGACGAGTCCACCTCGGGTCAGGGCCGATTCGCTGAGTGAGGCGAGTAACCAGTAGCGCTGGGGATCGTCACTGCGCAGTCCATCGAGCTCCACTAGGCGTGGGCTAGGAGCCTCATCTGCTCTGGCGCTGGTTTCTGATTCTCTCGCTGATATTCGTAGCGATGGCCTGGGTGAGTCAGGTGAACTTGCGACGGGCGCGGCTGGATGGCGAGAACGACAGCTTTTTCTCGCTGGCTAAACTGGCGGGAAGGAAAGACTATCTCCTCGTTTTCTGGGTGAGCGGCGTGTGTTTTGTTGCCGGCGTTTATCTTTCAGTGAGCGGAAACCAGAGCTGGTTCGCGCTGTTGGCACTGATCGTTGCCACCGCCGCGCTGGCGATGCAGATGACCTCTACCGATGTGTTCTGGCGTCGTTCGGTGGCAAACCCGGACCACTGAATGACGTGTGGACTAACAGGAGATTGAACGTGAAGACGCCTCAAGTATCGATCACAACAAGCAACGACTGGCGGATTCGCCTTGGCGTTGGCGTCACTGGTGTGTGGCTACTGCTCGGTATGGTGTATATCAGCAGCATTGTCGGCTGGGGCGATTTTGTTCGTCAGCAGGCACCGGATCTTGGTGAATTCCTCGGTGGCGCCTTTGGTCCCCTGGCATTTCTGTGGTTTGTGGTGGGATTTTTCCTGCAGCAACGTCAGCTGGAAAACAACGCGACGATGCTCTCGCAGCAGCTGGAAGTGATGCGGCAGAGTGCCGCACAGCCCGAAGTGCAATCGCGAGCCATTGAGGCGGATGAACTGCACTCTCGGCAGGACACGTTCCTGCGGATTTCGGAGATGGTTAGCGAGCAACTTGGCATGACCTCTGGCTGGCTGTACACGTCCTGGGCTGCTGAGGTCAGCGTTGAGGCGGTGCAAGGTCCGGGCGGAGCCCTCGAAATCTGGCGGAGCCAGGGCGCCGGCGACAATGGTGCATTCAATCGGGCCATTGCCATACGGATCTATATCGGCCAGGTGAAGCCTGCGGATCTCTTCTGGGGTACACCGATCCGCAGCCGTTATTCGGCGAGTTTTGTCGAGGCCGTTGACCGCCTGCTGCGCTTGGCAGAACGATGTGATGACGAGGGGGTGATCGCCGATGCGATTCGCGGCGGGACACATGGGCGCATCTACCGATTCATGGTTGAATCCCGGCCCGATGAGTCCTGAGAAGTTTGTCCATGACTTAACGTGAGATCACTGGCTGATTGACCGATCGCCGTGCACTCGTTGCCTGGGGACGATGGTGTGGACATCCTTGTCAACAACGCCGGCAAGATCGTCAACATCGCCTCCACCGCAGTCAATCGCGCCCCGTCGATCAGCGAATAAATCGACGCCCGAGCAGTCTGGCGAGTTCTTCCGCCATGCGGAGATAACCTTCGGAATTCGGGTGCAGCCCATCGGCAGTCAGTGCAGCCTGCATACGCGTTACATCACTGGGATCACGCAATATTCGATCAAAGTCGACGACTGCATCAAAAGCGCGACTGGTACGAATCCATTGATTTACCGCCTGGCGTTTGGCCTCAACGTCTGGACCGGAGTAGCCGGGTAATCCGCTACCGCCGGACGGTGTCAAAGTGCCACCGATGACGATGATGTCATGGGCACGGGCTTGTGCGGCGATCTGTTGCAACCCGGCAATGATCGATGCAGAACTGATTGGGGGTGTGGGGATACCGAAGGCGGTCAACAACCCAGGCAAGCCAATATCATTGATGCCTTCGAGCACGACCAGATGTGTCACTCCGGTCCGGGTCAGTACGTCGGTGTCGAAACGGCCCACGGCGTTTTCGCCGATGAAGGACTGCGTGACCTGGTTGCCGGAGATGCCCAGGTTGATGACTGCGGCGCGAGTTGGCCCGTTGCCGCCATTGTTGGTATTCAGCGCTCGGGCCAGGAAATCGGTGTAACGCGCATTCTGGTCCACCGGTTCATTGGGCGCTGCCATCTGGTCGCCGTCGGTGATGGAATCACCGAATGCGGCGATGACAGGTAATCGGTTGTTGCGCTGGACGTCGACACCACTGAGGTAGAACCATGCGGTGGTGGTGGTCGCAGCAGGCAGGTCAGCTGCGTTGACCTGATTGCCGACAGCAACAAAGGACGTCTGCAGGGCTCTGACATGGTAGCTCACGGGCGAGGTTGGAGAGACCGCGCCGGCCGGTAGAAACATGCTGATCGCCAGTTCAGTGAACTTGCCGGTCTCTAACGCAACGGGATCACTCAGTACCCTGGCGCCAGCGGGGATCACGATGGATGCCGCGCCATTGAATGTCAGCTGCCGCAGCCTGGCGGTATTGATCGCAGCGCCAGTGTTGCGCGGAGCGATGGTGGCAGCACCAATGTGCAGCGCGGTGTTGCCAAATTCGTTGGTCAACCAAACCCGCGCCCGGCTGCCACCCGCGCTGACTCGAACGATCTGGCGCAACGTGACATCACTGAAGGCTGGCGGCGGTGCGTCAAAGGGAGAGGCGATCTTGTTGGCCGCCGCCCAGCTGGCGATGAATCCTTTGGCATCGTCTTGTGAGGCATAGCTGAGGCCGGTGATCGACGAACTCGTGAACAGAAACAATGCAGTCCAGAACCAGGTGATGACTCGGACCGGTCGTAACGCAACTGCGCCAAATAGCTTGTTATGCATAATTTTTCTTCCCCATAGTGATAACAGAGATACCACCCGCCAAGCCGGAATTCAACAGGGAACCTTCCGCGAGTTGGTTTGGTAGCGGGTGAGGATCGGTGCAACCTTCTGGCCCTCGTGGCATGATCGATTGTCACCTTGGGGAAGGGGAACTCGTTTGTATCGCCAGCCATCTGGTCGCCATCTGTGAGCACCGACGACACCGCTCGCGAGCGATTTTCGTCGTATCACATCCTGCTGCTGACGCTGCTTGGCATCACGACGCTGTATGAGGGATTTGATGCGTCGATGCTGACACTGGCCTCGGTGGATGTACGCGCAACGCTAGATATCGGGCTGGATGAGTGGGGCATCCTGTATGCGATCACGCGCGCTGGCGTTGTCGCTTCCTTTTTTTTCCTCATGTGCGCAGACCGTTTTGGACGGCGCGCCATGCTGCTGGTGACGGTCACAGGTTTTGCCATCGCCAGCGGTGCGACGGCCTTTGTGCAGACCAAGGATGAATTCGCGTTCTGGCAGACCGTCGCCCGATTGTTTCTGACGGCGCAGTTTGGCCTGGCCATCATCATTGCCGGAGAGGAGTTGCCGTCCA
>JAYSTS010000370.1:0-30993 GCA_043719475.1 Gammaproteobacteria bacterium
TGTGGGGGCGCTCTTTGTGGGAAGACTTCTTGTGGGAACACTTTTCGAGGCAACACTTCTCGAGGCAACACTTCTAGTGGAAATTCTTCCTGTGGGAACCCTTCTAGAGGGAACCCTTCTTGTGGGAGCGGTCTCCTGACCGCGATTTTGGGGTCATCGAAGATCGCGATCAGGAGATCGCTCCCACAGGAGATCGCTCCAAGAATCGCGATCAGGAGATCGCTCCTACTTGGGGGTGTCCTTGGGGATCGGCATGGGGAACGGCATGATCTTGTCGCCCTTGCTGTCCTTGACCTTGGCGATGCCCTCTCGCTCGACTTCGTCGATTCGGACGATAGCGTGCATGGGAATGAAACTGCGCTTTACGCCCTCGAATTCGGTTCGTAGGCGGTCTTCGCTGGGGTCGATGACCATCTGCGACTTTTTGCCGAACATGTAGTCTTCGACTTCGATGAAGCCGTACAAATCACTCTGGTAGATGGCCTGCGCATAAACTTCGTAGATCTGTCCCTGGTTGTGGAACAGAACCTTGTAAATGCTCTCGGTGATCTCGCGCTTGGCCATGGTTGCTCATTCGGACGAAGGACGGCAGTTATATAGGTCAGGCGTGGACGAATTCAAGTCGATTCGACTGTGGTTATAATCCCCGTTCCCAGATTTGCCCGGCGCAAGGCCCTGAGTTGTCCAGAAAGGTCTTCATCGAGACACAAGGTTGCCAGATGAACGAGTACGACTCAGCTCGTATGCGTGATCTGCTGCGTGAACAGTTGGCCTATGAAGAGACCTCGGTTCCTGAGGAGGCGGACCTCCTTCTGCTTAACACCTGCTCGATTCGCGAGAAGGCCCAGGAGAAAGTTTTTCACAGGCTTGGTCGCTGGCGTTCGATCAAGCTTGAGCGGCCGGATGTGATGATCGGGGTTGCAGGTTGTGTGGCCAGCCAGGAGGGGTCTGCGATTGCCAAACGGGCGCCCTATGTGGACCTTGTCTTCGGACCGCAGACCATACACCGGTTGCCAGCCATGCTGAGCGAAGCCACCAGTCGGCGAACAGCGGGAGGCAGTGCCGGCCCTCGAGCGGTTGTCGACATCAGCTTTCCGGCCATCGAGAAGTTTGATGTTTTGCCGGCGCCGCATGCCGATGGTGTCAGCGCCTATGTCTCGATCATGGAAGGATGCAGCAAATACTGCAGTTTCTGCGTGGTGCCCTATACCCGTGGCGAAGAAGTCAGTCGCCCTGTCGCCGATGTGCTCAATGAAGTGCGTGGGCTGGCCGCGCAAGGTGTTCGAGAGATCCAGCTGCTTGGCCAGAACGTCAACTCGTACCGAGGTGAGATCGAAGGAGATGTCGCGGATCTTGCTGAACTGATGCATTACGTGGCGGCAATTGACGGTGTTGGCCGGATTCGTTTTACCACCTCGCATCCGATTGATTTCACAGACTCGCTGATTCAGGCGTACGCGCAGATTCCGCAGCTTGTCGATCAATTGCATCTGCCCGTGCAGTCTGGCTCTGATCGTGTGCTTTCTATGATGAAACGTGGCCATACTGTGCTGGAGTACAAATCGCGGATTCGGGCGCTGCGCAAGGTGCGGCCGAACATCAGCCTGTCGTCCGATTTCATTATCGGCTTTCCGGGTGAGACCGAAGCTGACTTTGCCGGTACCGTAAATCTCATCGAAACGCTGGGATTTGATCACTCGTATATCTTCATCTACAGCGCCCGGCCCGGCACACCCGCTGCCGATCTGCCAGACGACACCCCGATGGAAGTGAAAAAACACCGCTTAGGCATCGTGCAGGATCTGATCAGTGCAAACACAGCGCGGATCTCCGCACAGATGGTCGGTTCGGTGCAGAAGATCCTCGTCAGTGGCCGATCCCTGCGGGATCCGGGCCAGTTTCAGGGTCGTACCGAGAACAACCGGGTAGTGAGTTTCCGGGCAGACGATCCGGCCTTGATCGGTCAGTTTGTCGACATCCATATCGAAGCAGCCCAGCGGAACTTTCTCCGCGGGGTCCGCGATGCCATTTGACAGCAGCGGCTCGACCGATATCCTTCGACGTGAGGACCATAACCAGAGGACGCATTGAGCGACCCAGAATCCGGACTACGAGCCGAACCGACGATCGAACCATCCGCGGCCAGCGCCGATCCCCGATCTGATCCCAGAATAGTGCCCCTGAACAGCACCATCACGGTTGAACCGAATGACGCACATCGCCTCGCTGCGTTGTGTGGCCCCTATGATCAGAACCTCAAGCACCTGGAAAAGCGGCTGGGCGTGCACATTCGCAATCGTGGCAATCGCTTTCAGATCAGCGGTGCCGAGCGTCGTGTCCGGGCGGCAAGCGCGCTGATCCAGGAGTTGTACCTGGTAACCCGGGATCAGGCGGAAATCGAACCCGACATGGTGCATCTGTTTTTGCAGGAATCGGGCGTTGAGTCCCTGCTCGCGGACATCTCACGCGATGAAGCACGTGAACATGATCCGCAGGAGATTCTCGTACGCACCACGCGAAAGATGGTGCGGGTACGCGGCGGTAATCAGGCGAGTTATGTCACTGCCGTTCGCGAGCATGACATCAATTTTGGTATTGGACCGGCAGGCACCGGCAAAACCTACCTGGCGGTGGCCTGTGCCGTTGAAGCGCTCGAATCGCATCGCGTGGCGCGCATCATTCTGGTGCGACCAGCGGTCGAGGCCGGTGAAAAACTTGGCTTTCTGCCTGGCGATCTGGCGCAGAAAATCGATCCCTACCTGCGTCCACTCTACGACGCACTGTATGAAATGATGGGTACCGAAAAGGTGGGCAAGGCAATCGAGCGAAACCTCATTGAAGTCGCACCCCTGGCCTACATGCGTGGCCGCACGCTTAACAATGCCTTCATCATTCTCGATGAGAGTCAGAACACCACCATCGAACAGATGAAGATGTTTCTGACCCGGATCGGTTTCGGATCCAACGCCGTGATCACTGGTGACATCACGCAGATTGACTTGCAGCGTGGTCAAGAATCGGGTCTGGTGCATGTGCGGCGTGTGCTCAAGGATATTGAGGGAATTCACTTCACCCATTTCAACTCACGCGATGTCGTGCGACATCCGCTGGTTCAGAAGATCGTTGATGCTTACGCCGCCTTCCAGTACGCGGGTGGCAGAGACGAGAACCATGACCGTTGAGGTGCAGGTGGCGAGTGCAATGACCGGTTTGCCGGACGTGGCCGTCATCGTCGGATGGGCGGACTCGGTACGGAAGTTGTTGGGGACCCAGACCAGTGAGGTCTGTATCAGAATTGTGGACGAAACCGAAGGGCGATCGTTGAACGCCCAGTACCGTCAGCTCGAAAAACCGACCAACGTGCTGAGCTTTGCCGCAGATGTGGACGTTCCTGATCTACATGTGTTGGGTGACATCGTCATCTGTGCGCCAGTGGTAGGACAGGAGGCTAACGAGCAACAGAAGTTGTTGGCCCATCATTTTGCGCACATGGTGGTGCACGGCATGCTGCATCTGCATGGGTACGATCACGAGGATGATGAGGAAGCGAAAGAAATGGAAAGTCTGGAGGCGGAAGTGCTGGCTGGTTTTGGCATAGCGCACCCATACCAATGAGCGAACAACGTCAAACTACGGAAGAAGTTCGGCCCGAATCACAAAGGCGGGGGGTCTACGACTGGTTTGTGAGCTTGTTCAGTGACGAACCGGAAACTCGTGCAGAACTCCTGGAAATGCTGAGCGATGCAGCAGAACGCCAGCTGGTCGATGCGGGTGCGCTCAACATTATCTATGGCGCGATTGGTGTGTCTGAAATGCAGGCGCGGGACATCATGGTGCCACGCTCACAGCTTGCTTTTGTGCGGGAAGACGACGCTCTGGACGATATCATCAGGGTGGTTGTGGACACTCAGCACTCACGATTTCCCGTCGTCGGGAACGACCTCGATGACGTCAAGGGCATACTGCATGCCAAGGATCTGATCCGCCTGCTGCTTGATGGTGGTCGTGAGCAATTTCACATCAAGGACCACATGCGCCAAGCGACAGCCATTCCGGAAAGCAAGCGCCTCAATGTTCTGCTCGAAGAGTTTCGCGCCAATCGCAACCACATGGCGGTGGTGGTGGATGAATATGGACAGGTCGCCGGTGTCGTCACGATTGAAGATGTCCTCGAACAGATCGTTGGCGAAATCGAAGACGAACACGATGTCGATGACGCGGGTGGCATCAAACCAATGACGGATGGCTGGTACGTCGTCAAAGCTGAGACGACGATTGAGGACTTCAACGAGCACTTCAAGACCCGCTTCGAGGATGATGAGTTCGATACCATCGGCGGCATCGTGCTGCAGGCGTTTGGACACCTGCCCAAACGAGGGGAACGAACAGTACTCGGCGAATACGAATTCCGCGTGCTCAACTCGGACTCTCGTCGCTTGCGACTGCTGCGCGTCCGCGTCGACGCATGATTTTCCTGGTCGCCGCGCTGTGCGGCGGCGCGCTGGTACTGTCCCTGGCGCCGTTCAACGTCTGGCCGCTGGCGTTCGTGTCGGCAGGTGGGCTCTACACACTCCTGATGCTGAAACCGGCGGCAGTGAATCGAATTGCACTCGGGTTCGGTCTGGCCAAGTTCGGGGTCGGATTGTCCTGGGTTTATGTGAGCATCCATGTTTATGGCGGCGCCAGCCCATTGCTTGCCGGTGGCCTGGTGCTCTTGATGGTAACGTTCATGTCCCTGTCATTCATCGCTCAGTTGCGATTGTTTCTTGGATTGAAAACCGAACGCGAGTGGCTGAACTGGCTGCTCTTTGCAGCGACCTGGGTTTTGTTCGAGTGGTTCTGGACCTGGTTCCTCACCGGGTTCCCCTGGTTGTTTGCGGGCTATGGTCAATTGGAGTCGCCACTGGCAGGCCTCGCACCGCTGGGTGGCGTGTTTCTCGTCAGTTTCGCGGTGGTCATCATCGGTGTGGCGGGGAGCTCGGTATTGCGGTCATTTCGTCTTGCGATTCCGTTGATTCTCCTGACGGTGCTCGCGAGCTGGTTGTCTGGTCGTGTTGATTGGACGACTGCAGGGCAGACCTACTCCGCTGCGCTGGTACAGGGAAACACCGAGCAGTCGGTGAAGTGGAATGAGGATCAACGGGACACCATTGTTCGTACACATGTGCAAATGACTGCGCCCTGGTGGGGCAAGGCCGATGTGATCGTCTGGCCGGAAGGGGCGGTGACCTACTGGGCTCACGAAGCGGAGGCGCTGCTCACCAAACTGCATCGGCAAGGGGTACGTACTGAAACTGCGCTGGTGACAGGTATCCCGTTGGCGCAACGGATTGATGACGACGTTTCTGTGTACAACGGAGTGATCGCCGTGGGTGCAGCACAGGGCCAGTATAGAAAGCAGGACCTGGTCCCATTCGGCGAGTATGTCCCGCTCGAGGGTGTGCTGCGGGGATTGATTGCATTTTTTGACTTGCCGATGTCTGGCTTCAGTGCGGGCAGTACGGATCAGCCACTGTTGCAGCTGAAGAACCTGCGAGCCGCGATGCTGATCTGCTATGAGATTGCCTACCCGGAAACGGTTCGTGCGCAGAGTCTGGGCGCCGATGTACTGCTGACGATTTCCAACGACACCTGGTTCGGCTCCAGCATCGGGCCGCTGCAACACATGCAGATTGCGCAAATGCGGGCACGCGAAACCGGGCGCTGGATATTGCGTGCAACCAACAATGGGGTCACCGGAATCATTGACCCGAAGGGACGAATCACCGCGTCGCTGCCGCAATTCGAGGCAGCCGTTCTGCACGGTTCGTTTCGCGCTGTCTCTGGATTAACACCCTTCCAGCACGCAGGGAATTGGCCCGTTCTGCTGATGAGCGTCCTCGTTCTCGGGCTGGCGTTTGCGGGACGCAGCCCTGCTCGCTGATGCGTGTGCGGCCTGATGGTATGCTGCACCCGTCCTGCAACCTCCGTGTTCACATGAAATCGATCACCACACCACTCAGCCTCTGTGTACTGCTACTTCTGTTCGCCGGCTGTGGCTTCCATTTGCGCTCCTACGATGTGGACGCTGCGTTCCAGAACTATTTCATTGCTGCCAGTGAAACCAGTTCGTTCGCCTCGGATCTGCGCCGCATGCTGAAAGGCGCCGGAGTGACCGAATCGGCCAGCCGCTCTGCAGCGGACGTGGTAGTTGAAGTACTCGAAGAGCGCGATCAGCAGCGAGCTGTTTCGACGACTGGCAATGCACGGGTTGCCGAATATGAACTTGAAGTGGGCGTGAATGTCCGCATCACCAATGGCGCCGGCATCGAGCTGGCACCGGCGCAGTGGATCAATCGCACCCGGGTTTTTCGTGTTGACCGCAACAACCTCACCAGCAATAGCGAAGAGCAATCGCTGATTCAGCGGGAACTGCGTGCCGAGGTCGGTCAGGCGTTGTTGCGTACCGTCAACGCGGTCGCGCGCAATCAGGGGTCATCAGCTGTCCCTCCTCCTGCTTCTACTGCGACCCCTCCCTCCGCCGCGACCCCTTCATCTATTCCGACCCCTTCTGTTAGTACGACGCCGTTTTTTACTACAGCCCCCGCCCCCAATGCAGGTTGAAGGGCGGGATCTTCGGGACTCGCTGAATGCCGGTATTCCGCCGGTCATTTTGATATGCGGTGATGAGACGTTGCTGGTTGAAGAAGCGTGTGACCAGGTTCTGACAAACGCCCGCACGGCAGGCTTCGATGAGCGTGACGTGCGGTTCGCAGAAAGTGGATTTGTCTGGGAATCACTGCTTGAAGCCGCGCAAAGCATGTCGCTGTTTGGCGGCAGAAAGGTTATCGACCTGCGCATGCAGTCCTTGCGGATGGAAGGGCAATCCGCCGCGCAGATTCTGAAAATGCTGGTATCTTCTCCCAATCCGGACACACGGGTGCTGATTCGCACACCGGAGCTCAGAAAGGAGCACCGCAGTGCAGCGTGGTTCAAGGCGATTGATCAAGGCGGCCTGGTGGTCACCATTCGAGCGATCGATGCCGGCGCATTTCCAGGCTGGCTGACGGATCGATTACGCAAGGCAGGCCTCAAGCTCGAACGCGATGCGCTCGAATTTTTTGCCGACATGATGGAAGGCAATTCGTTGGCTGCAGTGCAGGAAGTCGAACGCCTCAAGCTCAGCGGGCTTGCGTCGCCGATCAGTCGAGAAGCACTGGCAGACCTGCTCGAAGATTCAAGCCACCATTCGGGTTTTGCCTATGTTGATGCCGTGTTTGCTGGCGAAGCCGCTCGGGTCGTCCGTGTCCTTGCGGGGCTTGCACAGGAAGGCCAGAGTTTGTTTGGACCTTTGTATTTATTGACGGGTGCGCTGCGACGAGCAGAAAAAGGTGAATGGATGCCACCGCGTCAGCAACGTGCTTTGCCTGGTTTTCGCAAGCGGGCAGGTTCGATTCCCAAGGTCCTGGCGTTATGCGCGTTGATTGATCAGCAGGGCAAAGGTCAGTTGCTGGGTGATGCGTGGGAAAGCCTGATGAGTTTGTCGCTCAACCTGTGCGGAAAAACACTACCGAATGTCTCCGAGCTACGACCCTGGTTGTTGCGTCAGTAGAGCGGATCAACAGCGCGGAGTTTCAGTTCACCTTGTTTCGGTTTTCCTAGTTTCAATTCACCTTGGTGACGGCTTCTCCGCCCAGTTCGATCACGGCAAGTTTGCCCCCCTCGTTCGATAACACGGTAATGGATGCGTTATCCGGCCGAAAGACGACCATGCGGTCATCATTCAGCGCATGACCGACCGCCGCGTTGATGGCGATGAAATGCGAAAAATAGACAGTGTCGCTGGTCTGTTCGAGCAGGCAGTGCAGGATGTTGGTACGCCACAGCTGCCAGAATTCCCCAAGCTCGGACCAGCGCCCGGGCATAACACTATGCAGCCAAGCCGCCCGAGCGGTTAGATCGGTCGATTGAAACGGTATTTCCGCCACCCGTGGCTCGATTTTTATGTCGGCGGCCCAGCGAGTCAGCAAAGGTTCCGCAGTTTGTCTGGCTCGCAACAGGGGCGAAGCGAACAACGGCATCGGATCCAGGAGCGACAGCTGCTCGGCAGCATCCTCGGACTGCCGCCGGCCCAGATCGTCGAGACCGGGATCAATGTTTTCGGCGATGCCTGCGGCAGCGCGCCCGTGACGAACGAGGTAAAGCCTGGCCATGACTGCAGCGAATTTTCCTTTTGTTTAATGGGATGGTTGAGCCCAAGGGCTAGCGGACAATCCCGGATTGCGCACGTACAATAGCCCGCTTTGCCGTTTTCGAACTAGTAGAGATAGGAACAGCCGTGAGTTTAGATCAATCGGGTTTGTCACCGGATATGGTTCCGGACACCACTGTCAGCGTTCGCGAAGCCTTTGGCATCAATCTGGATCTGGTGGTCCCCGCCTTTTCCCATCGCACGTCCCACGTGCCTGTTATAGACGCCGATTACGTTTTCGATCGCGATACCACGCTGTCGATCCTGGCAGGCTTCACGCATAACCGGCGGGTGATGATCCAGGGTTATCACGGCACCGGTAAGTCGACACACATCGAGCAGGTGGCCGCCCGATTGAACTGGCCTTGTGTGCGGGTGAACCTCGACAGCCATATCAGCCGTATTGATCTGATAGGCAAAGATGCCATCGTTCTGAAAGATGGCAAACAGATCACGGCGTTCAAAGAGGGCATCCTGCCGTGGGCGCTGCAGCATCCTGTCGCCCTGGTATTTGATGAATATGACGCTGGTCGTCCCGACGTCATGTTCGTGATTCAGCGTGTCCTTGAAGTTGAGGGCAAGCTGACCCTGCTCGACCAGAATCGTGTGATTCAGCCGCACCCCTTTTTCCGGCTGTTCAGCACGACCAACACCATTGGTCTGGGTGATACCACCGGGCTGTATCACGGTACACAGCAGATCAACCAGGGTCAGATGGACCGCTGGAGTATCGTCACAACGCTGAATTATCTGCCGCACGACCAGGAGGTGGCGATCGTTCTCGGCAAGGCCAAGAGTTACACGGGGTCCGATCGAGGCCGTCGCACCATCTCCAACATGGTGAGTGTCGCCGAACTGAGTCGCCGTGGGTTCATCAATGGTGATGTGTCAGTGGTGATGTCACCACGAACCGTTCTCACCTGGGCGCAGAATGCGGAGATCTTTGGCGATATCGGCTTTGCGTTCCGCGTGACTTTCCTCAACAAGTGCGATGAGCTGGAACGACCGATCGTCGCCGAATATTACCAGCGCTGCATGGGTGAGGATCTGGGTGATGCGACCGCTGGCATTACGCTGAAGACGTCCTGATACCCGGAGCGAAAGAGAGCAGATAGCCATGGCTGAAGAGAGCCCGCTCGAACCGTTCAAGCGAGCGATGACTGCCACCATGCGTGCCATCGCCTGCAATGACGAGCTGGAGGTCACGTTTGGTCATGGCGCGCCGGCGGCTCGTGGCAATCACATACGCGTGCCACTGCCATCGCTTGGCGCAACCGATGATCAGATCTGCGCCATCCGTGGCATCGGTGACCAGTTCGCGCTCAACCTGCGCTGGCATGATCAGGGTGTGCACGCAAGTCTTGCACCTGGTGGTGGTGGTCCCGCGCAGGAAATGTTCCAGTGGATCGAAGATGCAAGGGTGGCCTCCATTGGTGCTTTGCGTATGGAAGGTGTGGGGCGCAATCTGGATGCCAGTCTTGAAGTCCAGTGTAAGCAGGCGGCGTTCGATACCATCACGACAGAAACCGAAGCGCCACTCAGTGTGGCTGTTGGCTTGCTGGTTCGTCAGGAACTGACCGGGCGACCTCTGCCACCGTCGGCGGAAAATGTGGTTCGCTTCTGGCGTGATTACGTGATGGAGCGCGCCGGCGCAGACATCGAGGCGATGAAAGATTGTCTGTTCGATCAGAACCAGTTTGCCCGCGTTGGTCGACGTCTGATCGCCGATCTTGGACTTGCTGCGGATCTTGAAGACCAGCAGGAAGGCGACCCCAGCGAAAACGATATCGAGACGGTCAACGAAAGCGACGATGCCAACAGTGATGCATCACCCGAAGATGTGGTGCTGGATGAAGATGGCGCGTCAGAAGAGTCATCAGAAGGCGACTCCACCATGGTGGAGATGGACGCCGACATGGATATGGATGAGCTCGGTGCCGAAGCGGATCCGGATGAAGCGCCGACCCAGGTACCGGATGATGCAGGTCGAATCTCCGTCGATTTCAATTACCAGGCGTATACCCACGATTACGACGAGATCATCCGTGCCGAGGACCTCTGTGACCCTGACGAGATGATTCGGCTGCGGGCGATGCTGGATCAGCAGTTGTTGCCGCTGCAGCATGCCACTTCAAAACTTGCCAATCGCCTGCAGCGACGGCTGATGGCGCGCCAGAATCGCAGCTGGGAGTTCGACCTTGAAGAGGGGATTCTCGACAGCGCGCGACTTTCCCAGGTCATTGTCGATCCAATGAATCCGCTGGCGTATAAGCAGGAGAAAGAAACCAAGTTCCGCGACACCGTCGTCACGTTGTTGATCGACAGCTCCGGTTCGATGCGCGGTCGCTCGATCACCATTGCCGCAATGTGTGCCGATATTCTTGGCCGAACACTGGAGCGCTGCTCGGTGCGTGTGGAAATTCTCGGCTTCACGACGCGCGCATGGCGCGGCGGGCAGTCACGCGAGAAGTGGATCAATGCCGGGAAGCCTGCGAACCCAGGCCGATTGAATGATGTCAGACACATCATCTACAAGGCGGCCGACGACACCTGGCATCGCTGCAAACGCAACATCGGGTTGATGATGCGCGAGGAGTTGCTGAAGGAGAACATCGACGGCGAAGCACTGATCTGGGCGCATAACCGGATTGTTACGCGCAGTGAAGACCGAAAGGTCCTGATGGTGATTTCCGACGGCCTGCCGGTCGACAATTCAACGCTGCTCGTCAACCCCAGCAATTACCTCGAACAGCACCTCAAATACGCCATCGACCAGATCGAGAACCACTCTCCGGTGGAGTTGATCGCAGTCGGCATTGGCCATGACGTGACGCATCACTACAATCGCGCGGTGACGATCACCGATGCAGAGCAGTTGGGTGGCGCCATGACCGAACAGTTGGCAGCCCTGTTTGAAGTGCCGGTCTGATAGCAGCGTTCTGTGACAGGGTCGTGTAGGAGGTCATCGAAGATCGCGATCAGGAGATCGCTCCCACAGACATTGGGTATCGCGACTTTGTGGTCTCTTGTGGGAGCGGTCTCCCGACCGCGATTGTTGGGATCATCGAAGATCGCGATCAGGAGATCTCCTACAGTTTATGCGGTCGCTCTCACGTTGCCGACAACTCGCGACATCTCCTGTAGGAGCGGTCTCCCGACCGCGATTGTCGGGGATCCTTATCCCACCACCTGCAATCGCTGAATTTCTGGCGCACCAGCCATCAGCCCCTTGAAGGATGGGCCACTGGCCTTGAAGTGAGCAGACTGACCATGGGCGGCCATGGCAGCTTCATCCGCGTAGAGCTCCATCACTAGATAGTTGCCATCCTTGTCCTTGCACAAGGTATACAAATGGTTGTCTGGTTCATTGGCACGTACCTTGGAGGCAAGGTCCAGCATCACTTTCTCGAAGTCTGGTTCCTTGCCTTTGGCCACATTCAGTTTTGCGATCACTGCGATCATGTCTATGCTCCCGGTTGGTTGAATAACGGAGTCTGCCGAACCTCATGCACCGGCGCAAACTGCTTGAGCTGATCCGGGACTATTCGGAGCGTTATGGGGATGAGGTGGCGTGCACCGAGCGCTTCACCGCATTTTTGGCGTATTGCCCGGAGTGCTTTCAAAATGATTGTTGGGCGGGCCATGTCACGGGGTCGGCCTGGGTGGTCGACCCTGCGGCAAGTTCTGTGTTGCTCACCCATCATCGAAAGCTGGACCGCTGGTTTCAGCTTGGTGGTCATAGCGATGGCGATCCGGATCCTGTGGCCGTTGCCACACGTGAGGCGATCGAGGAGGGCGGTGTTTCGGTAAGCCTGCTCGATACGACCATTTTTGATCTCGATATCCACGCGATCCCGGCGCGCAAGAACGATCCTGAACATTTCCACTTTGATGTACGGTTTGTCTTTCAGGCCCACTCGAGAGACTTTCGCGTATCGGCAGAATCCAAGGCGCTTGCCTGGGTGCCGATCGAGCGTTTGCGCGACTATACCGATGAAGAATCCATGCTGCGGATGGAGCGCAAGTGGTTTGCTGCTTCAGGAGGGGAGTGACCACCCATCAGATCATCGAGGTTTGTTCGTGTCATCGTTAACGGCAAACCTGGCGACCAAGCGCCCTCACCAAGGAACTTCGCGTGTACCACGTTCGGCAAACAACCTGATAGCGGCGTCGTGGATCTTCAGTACTGCAGCGTTGCTAGCCGACAGTTGTGTCTATATGGAACCAATGTGACTTGTATTGAACATACGTGTTCAATAGGTCAACAATAGGCCGGTCGAAAGGGAGGGGGTCTCACCCTGAAGTGCTCATGTGGTCCGCGATCAGACAGGCGTGCCGGCCCGGAGTCGCTGGTTGTGGCTGTCTTTTTTGGCAGAAAGCGGGTGGCAGGTTCTGTTTGGTAGAGAGGTAGGCCAGAATAGCCGCGTCTGCGCAGTTGGCAGACGCTTGTTGAAAGATGCGGGACTAGCTCATCTGGTAGAGCGACAGCTTCCCAAGCTGTAGGTGGCGGGTTCAAGTCCCGCGTCCCGCTCCAATTTTCTGCAGTGAACCGCCCCGCGCGGATGTGCTATTCGAACGGGTTGAAGTTCTTCAGCCGTTCCAGGGCTTCAACCATGGACTTCATCAGATACTCCGGGGGGAAGCTCTCGAAGAGTTCTTCTTCTTCGAATTCATCGAAGAATTCTTCCACATAGGGTGCTTCGGCCAGTGCTGCAGCGTGCGGGTCCATCATTTGTCGATTTCCTTGTTTTCGACTGTCCTTGGGATGACCGCCTGTGTTTCGACATGGTGGTCATATGCCTTTGTCCTCATCTCGCTGATTGCTCCACGAGACTTCAGTTCCGATCTTAATCAGACAACCGAAGTGATCTGTGAACCAGACCACGATTTCACCATGCGCAGCGCGGGACATCAGTGCTCGGTTAGCGGATAGGTCTGTAAGCCATCGGCAGAACAGGTTGTCGTCCCGCAGCGGGAGAACTTGAGAATGAGTACGGAATAAAGTGAGGCGACCGGACTTCAGTCGTACAGGAAACAAGCCACCAGACGGTCTGGAATTTCCTTGAGTGGTGTGAGAATCGGTGTTGTTGTTCGACACTTGGCCATCACATGCGGGCATCGCTCGGCAAACCGGCAGCCGTCGGGCACGTTGACCGGAGAGGGAATTTCTCCCTGAATCGTGGTTGATGCCCGGTTTCGCTCATGGACAGGGTCGGGTTCCGGGTTTGAAGCGATGAGCACCTGTGTATAGGGGTGTTTTGGAGTAAAAAAAACACCATCGCTCGGCCCTGTCTCCACCAGACTGCCAAGGTACATCACCGCCATGCGATCGCTCACATAACGCACCATCGACAGATCGTGAGCAATGAAGAGGAGGGTAAGTCCCAACTCCTTCTTCAATTCATCGAGGAGATTCACGACCTGGGCCTGGACCGAGACATCAAGTGCGGAGATCGGCTCATCACAGACCACAAATTCGGGCTGCAGGATCAACGCGCGAGCAATGCCAATCCGCTGGCGCTGCCCGCCAGAAAACTCATGGGGATACCGTGACATGTGGTCGGGTTGCAGGCCAACCCGCACCAGCCAGTTCGCAACCGCGTCTCGAATATCGCTGTTGTTTTGGCGGGTATGGAGCTGCAGACCCTCACCAATGATCTCGCCGACCGTCATGCGTGGATTGAGCGATGAATAAGGGTCCTGGAAGATCATCTGCATCTTGGGCGCATGACGGTGGAAGTCCCGGGGCCGATAGACCTGGGGCAGTTGTTCGCCGCGATAGGTCACCGTCCCGGAGGTTTTGTCATGCAGGCCCAGAAGGGTCTTGCCTAATGTGGACTTGCCAGAACCACTCTCGCCGACCAGGCCGACAATCTCCCGTTCGGCGATTTCCAGTGATACGCCATCAACAGCGTGGACCCGCTTGCCTTGCCCGAGTTCGAAATATTTGACCAGTCGGTCGATGGTGACAAGCGCAGTCACGAGATGTCCTTGCGAAAGTGCAGTGTTTCCACCCGACGACTGGCGGCGTCCGGGTGATGCAGGAAACAACGGCTGTAGTGGTTATTCTCGTCGTTCAGCATGAACTCAGGAACCGGCTTTTCACGACAGATCTGCATGGCATGCGGGCAGCGTGGGCTGTAGCCGCAACCCACGGGTGGATGAAAAAGGTCCGGTGGACTGCCAAGAATCGGCTTCAGCTGATGCAGTTCACCCTGTGTATTGCTTGGCATGGCACCACGCAGCCCGAGTGTGTAGGGGTGTGCTGAGCGATAGAAGATGTCGTCGACACTGCCCTTTTCGACGATTTGGCCGGCGTACATCACGGCGACATCGTCGGCCATCCGTGCCACTACACCCAGATCGTGAGTGATAAGCACAATCGCAGTGCCCTTGGTGCGTTGCAGTTCTGCCAGCAGGTCGAGAATCTGCGCCTGAATGGTGACATCAAGAGCTGTGGTTGGTTCGTCAGCAATCAACAGCGCTGGCTCGCAGGCAATCGCCGTGGCGATCATCGCTCGCTGCAACATGCCGCCTGAGAACTCGAAAGGATATTGACGGGCTCGACGCTCTGCCTCCGGGATACGGACCAGATGTAGCATTTCCACAGCGCGTGCAAAGGCCTGTTTATACGACTTACCGCGGTGAACCTGTAGTGTTTCGGCAATCTGGGCGCCGATCGACATGGTCGGATTCAAGGAGGTCATCGGGTCCTGGAAGATCATGCCGATCTGGTCGCCTCGTATATCCTTGCCGTCGAGATAAGGGCGTCCGAGGATTTCTCGCCCTCGCAGCTTCGTTGAACCGTTGGTGATGCGCCCGGGCGGTATGGGTATCAATCCCATGATGGTCTGCACGGTAACGGATTTGCCACAACCGGATTCACCAACAATGGCGAGTGTCTTGCCGGCTTCAACCGTGAAACTCACCCCGCGCACCGCTTTGACACTGCCCCCGTAGGTGGCAAATTCGACTTCCAGATCGGTGACTTCAAGCAGGGGCGTGTTATTCACGAGATCGCATCCTTGCATCGAGTGCATCACGCAAACCGTCACCGAGAAGGTTGAAGGCAAGCACCGTGATACTGATGAGCACTGCGGGAAAGATCAGCTCATGAGGTGTCGTCAACATGGTCTTGATGCCTTCGTTGCACATGCTGCCCCAGGACGGTGTCGGCGGTGCAACACCCATGCCGATGAAGGACAGGAAAGCCTCCGTAAATATTGCCGATGGAACAGCGAAGGTCAGCGTCACCAGAATCACACCCATGGTATTGGGAATCATGTGTCGCAAGACGAGGTAAGGCGTTTTTGCGCCTAGCAGTCGCGAAGCCCCGATGTAACCTTCTTCGCGAATCTGCAGAATCTGACCACGTACCAGCCGCGATGTACCGGGCCAACTGAGGATGATCATGGCTACCAGCATCGGCGCAATGCCACTTTCGCCGGGGCCGATGCCGAACATGATCTTGAACAGGATCATGAACAAGAGGAACGGAAGCGCCACCACAAAGTCGGCAAATCGCATCATCAGACCATCGATCGCGCCGCCCAGAAAACCCGCGACTGCACCATAGGCGACACCCATGAGCACATACAGGAACGGTGCGACGATGCCAATGAAGAGTGATACCTGCGCACCATGCATCAGACGCGCGAGCAGATCGCGCCCTAGGTAGTCGGTGCCCAACGGATGTAGCTTGAGTTCAACAGCTGCGCCGATAGTCGGACTGACATCAGAATTGATCAGTCCGCGGTTCTGCGCGTCTTCGATCGTGATGACGCGCTGCAGTTCAACCTCAATGGTCTGTGCCTTACCGACTTGTTCACTCAGTTCGTTCAGCGAAATGACGGTGTAGAAGTAGGCACGAGGCTTGAGGTCAAGTCGATCTTCAAACCAGGTTTCGCGAATGCTCATCATCAGGGGCAGTCCGTAGGCTTGTTCCGCGCCGATGGGAAAGATGTTGCGATAGATGCGGTAGCCGCCGATCGCAGCAGGGTCACTGTTCCAGCGCAGGCGCACGGCTTGCGAATCCGCAGAACCGACGGTGTGCAATCCTCCGGTTTCCAAGTCCTCTGGATCATTCAGTGATTCTCCGTGCCAGGGCGCATAAGGCGTTACCAACGTTGCCATTCGATCGACACCTGGCGGTTGACTGATCTGGTCGAGGTCCTGCACTGAAGGATCGATGGTCCAGAACAGTGGACCGAACAGAGTGAACACCAGCAAAACGATAACGATATAGAGAGAAATCAGCGCCCGTCGATTCGCTTTGAGGCGGATCCACGCGTCCTGCCAGTAGGACAGCGAAGGTCTGGTGAGTACTTCTGCACTGTGTTCAAGCGCGACGGGCGTGAGATCCGCGGGTGACAAGGGAGGCAACGACCGACTCATTTCAGTCGTACTCGCGGATCAATCAGTCCGTAGACAAGGTCCACGGCGATCACCATGAACACCAGAAAGGCGCCATAGAATACGGTGGTACCCATGATGACGGTGTAGTCGAGTTGCTGCACGGCCTGCACGAAGTAACGACCCAGACCCGGAATTGCGAACACCAGCTCGACCACGAAGCCTCCGGTTGTAATTGAGGCGATGGCCGGTCCCAGCACAGTGATGACGGGGAGTGATGCATTGCGCAGTTGATGTTTGCTGAAGATGCGCGTTGCTGGCAGACCTTTTGCCTTGGCGGTACGCACGAAGTCGGAATTCACGATTTCCAGCATCGATGAACGCATCAACCGGGTCAGGTAGGCCATGGTGCCAAGACCCAGTACAAGGGATGGCGCAATCATGTGTGCAACCGTCCCCCAGCCACCTACCGGCAGTACAGTCACGCCAACCAACGAGTTGATGTTCACCAGAGACAGTTGTGCCAGTGCCGCCATGACAAAACTGGGCACCGAGATTCCGAGTATCACGAGGAACATGATGATGAAGTCAGGCAACCTGTTTCTGAACAAGGCAGTCAACGCACCCCACAGTACACCGCCAAGAGCCGCGAAGAGGATCGCCAGGAGACCCAATGTCGCCGATACCGGGAAGTGCTCGCGAATGATGTCGTTGACCTCTCGATTCTTCTGAGTGAAGGAGATGCCGAAGTCACCCCGTACGATGTTGCTTAGATAAATGGTGTACTGGGTGAGCAGCGGTTTATCGAGCCCGTACTTTGCTTCCAGATTGGCCCGGATTTCCGGAGTTACAGCTTTGTCACTGGTCAGTGGGTCGCCCGGAACAAAGTGCATTGCGAAGAAGGTTGCGGTCGCGATGAACCAAACGGTAACGAGGCCTTGCAGCAGACGCTTGAGTGAGTATTGCAGCATGGGTCAGCGTGTCATGCCTGTGCAGACATCATTCAGCCGCTCCTTCGATCCAGGCATAGGTAAAGTCCGGATCGGAGCCGATCACTCGCCTGACAACACCCTTGAGCTGCTTGTGAGTGACATAGGCCGCGCCTTTCTCGTAATTCGGAAGAATCACGACGTCCTCCTGGAGGAGGTCCTGCATTCGTGCAAATGCGGTAACCCGGACGGCTTGATCGGTAGAGTTCTGGGCGGTGCGAACGAGCGCATCATATTCCGCGCTGGCGTAGCGGCCACGATTGTTGAGATTCCAGGATGCAAACAGATCACCGTAGGTGAGCAGATCTTCGTAGTCCGGTCCCCAGCCTGCCATTACCAGATCAAACTCTCCCGACGTCATCTTCGCCAGTCGTTGTTTGAAGATCTGTTTGTCGATTTTCACATCGAGTCCAAGCTTATCCTTGAAAATAGCCTGGTAGTACTCAGCCTGCAGGTTTGAAATCGGGTTGTCCCCGGAGAGCATCGTCAGCGCTGGCCATGTCTCAAGCTTCAATTCCTGGCGCGCCAGCTCGAGATGGCGACGCGCAGCCACCACGTCAGGCACGATATCCTGCACCGGATGCTCGCGGCGGAACTTGTCCTTGACGCCATCGAGATACGTAGGGAAGAGCGATAATCCAGGCAGATAGCCGGGTATCTTGGTGACCTTGTTCACCAGTTCACCGGGATCGTTCACCAATTGCATCGCCTTGCGCAGATTCAGGTTCCGCGTCACGCGACCGGGTCGGTGATTGAACTCGATAAAAAAAACGCCGCCGTCCTGGAACTGTTTGATGTTCCATCGTTGCTCAAGGCCGACATTCAGTGTTTCGGGTGCGAGACCGGTCTGAGCGATCTTGCCGTCCTTGAAAAAATTCAGCGTCGCGTTCGAATCTGAGGTGATGTAGCCAAAATTGATGGTATCCAGCCTGATTTCATCGCGACGCCAGTATTGCTCGTTTTTTTCCAGGCGAAGGCTTGCCCCGTGCACCCACGACGATATGCGGAAGGGGCCGTTATAGAGCATCTCGTCAGCGTCGGCGCCGTAACGCCCCTTTGTTTGCTCGAAGAAGTCTTCGCGGATAGGCAGGAAGGTCTTGAAGGTAACCACCTTTTCGAAGAATGTGAGCGGCCGCTCGAAGATGACCCTGAGCGTTCGCCCATCAACCGCCTCAACACCCAGGTCAGTGATCGGCAGTTTGCCCTGATTGATCGCCTCGCCGTTCTTCACAAAGAACATGATGAACGCGTATTCGGAAGCCGTGGCAGGATTGACCACGGTTCGCCAGGAGAACACGAAGTCATTGGCGGTCACGGGTTGGCCGTCACTCCACTTTGCATCGGCGCGCAGGTGGAAAACGGCACTGTTGCCATCGATTTCCCAGCTTTCCGCAACACCGCCGATGATCTTGCCTTGTGGATCTGCCCGCAGCAGTCCTTCCATGATGTGGCCAAGCACCATGCCGCTGATCTGATCGGTGGCTCGAGTGGAATCCAGCTGTGGTGGCTCCTCGGCCAGTGCAAGGTTGATTGAGTTGGTGCTGACATCAACCGCTTTGGCGGAGCCTGTATTGCTGCCCACCAGCCCCGCAGCGGCGTCCAGCAGAAACATGATCAGTGCAAATCCGAGTACGGTCAGGAAAGCGTAAAGAAGGAGTCGTCTACCGGCGGCGCGGACGAATGACGATTCGTCGACAACGACGTCAGTCATAACCCCTCCGCTCAGTTGGTAGAAAGTTTCAGCAGATTACCCACAACGCGCTCAAGGTGCATCAGACTATTGCACTCTTCGACCTGGTGACAGTACGCTCCGTAGGTACGCATGACGGAGTCACCCACGTTCCAGGCGTGTTTTGACTCAGGATTCAGCCAGATCACGCGCTTCGCGCGGTCGTACATTTCCTTGAGGATTTCCTGCCGGTTCTCACCATAGTTATTACGTGCATCGCCAAGGATGATGATGGTGGTGCGATTGTCCACATCGTCCAGGACATGCCGTTTGAAGTCCTGCAGTGCCTGACCATAGTCTGTCGATCCGCCGGAGTAGTCATGCAGCGTCTTGCTGATGGCATCTTCCAGGGTGTTGCGCTCGAACAGTTCAGTGACTTCCGCGAGATCCGAGGAAAACGCGAATGAACGCACCTTAGGCATGACCTCCTCGAGGCTGTACAGGAACATCAGCATGAAGCGTGCATAGTTGGCCACAGATCCCGACACGTCGCAGATCGCGAACACACGCGGCCGGTCGATCTTCACACTCTTCCAGTGCAGATCAAAGATTGCGCCGTCATAGGCCATGTTGTGACGAAGGGTGCGTGGCAGGTTGAGCTGTCCGCGCCTGAAGACCTTTTTTCGCCGGGCGTGCATCGTTGCGAGGCGCTTGGCCATCTTGTAGACGATTTCCTGGATCAACCGGAACGAACGATGCTCAACGTTCGAGAGCTTCACCTTGCGCAGCAGTTCTTCGCGTAGTCGTTTGCCGGAAACATCGGCATGCAGCAGGAACTGGCGTTCAACATAGTCACGCACCTCTTCCCGTAGCCAGTCACGCCGACGCTTGAGCTCCTGTCCCAGGCGTCTTGAGGGAACTGCGCGGGCTTCGGCGAGGTCGCCGATTTCCTGGTTGAGTTCGCCTAAACCCATGACATCCATCATGCGGCGGGCGTACAGGCCCTTCTGGGTAAAGATCTGGATCTCGCGTACATCGACCGCTTCGCCCGCCTGGGCCATTTGCACCGCCAGTTCGACTCGTGAGTTGGCCATCAGCAATTTGCCGAGTGCCGAGAAGGATTCGGCCATGGGACCTGGGCCAAGATCTACTTCTTCCTCTTCGATATCCAATAGGCCGTTGGCAGGCTTGTTCTTGCTCTTGCTCTTGGATTTTTTCTGCTTGCCGCTGGTACTGGTCTGCGCATCGCTACCACCACCACCGTTGCTTTCACCCTCGCCCTGCTGCTCAGAGTCCTGTTCTTCGTCACCCTCTCTATCGCCCTCGCCATCGCCATCGCGATTCTGGTCCTGCTGTAGCGCCTGGTTACGGACATCTTCAAACCGGAAGAACTGATCGAAGCAGGTATCGAAGGCCTGCTTTTCGTCCACTGTTTTTGGCAGAACCAGGGCCAGCGAGTTTTTCAGGAACGCTCGATCGGCATAACCCACCAGTTCCAGTGCGCTCATCGCATCCAGCGTTTCCGCTGGAGAAACACGAATTTCTGCGTTGCGAAGCGCCTGAATGAAATTGGCGAGCATGCGTTCCATAGGGTGCTATCTGCCTGCTTTGACCTTGTTAGTGATGGCTGTGATCTCACCCTGTACGTTGATGATGTCTTCCTGGAATTTGAGGATGACGTTCAGCGTCGAGCGGACCAGTTCCGGATCGAGACTTTCGCTGTGCAAAAGCAGAAGTGTACGGGCCCAGTCGATGGTTTCGGATATGGCCGGTACTTTCTTGAGGTCCAGTTCGCGCAGCTCCTGAATGAAGCTCACCAGCTGACGGCGCAGTTCTGGCGGGATCTCGGGCACCCGTGCGTGGATGATGCGCTGCTCAAGTTCGAGATCAGGAAAAGGAATGTACAGATGCAGGCAGCGCCGCTTCAGAGCATCACTGATTTCCCGCGTGTTGTTGGATGTCAGGAATACCAGCGGCGGCTCGGCGACGGCCTTGACGGTGCCAATTTCTGGTATTGACACCTGGTAGTCGGAGAGGATTTCCAGCAGCAGGGATTCGAACTCGTGGTCAGACTTGTCAACTTCGTCAATCAGCAGTACACAGCCGTCTTTTTCTTTCAGCGCCTTCAACAAGGGGCGAGGTTCGAGGAACTCCTCGGAAAAGAAGATGTCGCCGAACTCGTGCAATCGGGCCACGGATTCCCTGAATCCTTTGGCACCCTGCAGCACTTCGTCGAGCGTTTCTTTCAGCACCTGGGTATATAACAACTGCTTGCCGTACTTCCATTCGTAGATCGCCTTGGCTTCGTCCAGCCCTTCGTAACACTGCAATCGGATCAGGGGCAGCGAGAAGAGTTCGGCGGTGGTCTTGGCCAGTTCTGTTTTGCCGACACCTGGGGGCCCTTCGATCAGAATCGGTTTGCGCAGATGAAAGGCCAGATAAACGGCTGTTGCGATCTGATCACTGCAGATGTAACGGTGTTCTTCGAAACCTGCCTTGATCTGGGCGACAGACGACGTGATCTGGTCAATATCCGGCACAAAGCCTCCTCTGTTCTCGTAATTTGAAATCAAAAACAGCCAATTATCCCTTCAGTTGGGGTATCCATGCCACCCACATATCGGCATATCCGCTTGCATGGCTCTAATTTGCCCGCAGTCGCATGAGACCTTCCTGGGTGGCTGACGCCACCAAGGCGCCTTCCTGGCTGTAAATCAATCCACGGTTGAATCCCCGCGCACCGCTGGCACTGGGACTGTCCTGTGCGTATAGCAGCCATTCATCGGCGCGGAACGGACGATGAAACCACATGGCATGATCGATACTGGCCATCTGCACGTTGGATTGAAGGTAGCTGATGGCGTGCGGCAGTGTGGCGGTATCGAGCAACGACCAGTCAGACAAGTAGGCCAGCACACATTGGTGCAGACGCAGATCATCGGGCAAACGGCCGCGGGTACGCATCCACGCCATCTGCTGCGGTAGTCGGGCGACGGGTTGCATCATGTCGACTGGATCGATGGGCCTGAACTCGATCGGTCGTACGGTGTGGGTATGGCCTGCAAACAGTTCGGGATGTTTTGCCATCTGTTCTGCGCGGATGTCCTGCTCGTCGCGGACCGCTTCTGGCGGTGGCACATCGGGCATGTCGAACTGGTGGGACAAACCTTCTTCGATCACCTGAAAGCTGATCGACATCGAGAATATGGCCTGGCCGTGTTGTATGGCCACCACCCTGCGCGTGGTGAAACTCTTGCCGTCACGAATGCGATCGACCTTGTAAAGGATTGGTACCTGCATATCGCCGGGGCGCAGGAAATAACCGTGCAGGCTGTGTGCACGTCGGTCGGTCTCAACCGTCCGTGATGCAGCGACCAGCGCCTGACCCAGCACTTGTCCACCATAAACTCGCTGCCATCCTTCGCTCGGGCTGTTGGCGCGGTAGTGGTTTTTCTCGATCTCTTCAAGATCCAGAAGATCGATGAGTTGCTGGATTGGGGGCGACATAACGCGTGGTAACCTAAGAGGCAAATGACAAAGGGGCCGCATTATGCCATCGCGACGGGAACTCATAGCGTTAACTGACCAGGAGATTCGTGAGTATCTGGTAAGTCAGAAGACGCTCATCATCGTTTCCAACGGGAAAGACGGTTTTCCACACACGATGCCGATGTGGTTTTACGCCGATGAGGCAGGCTGCATCTACTGTACGACCTTCTCAAAGGCGCAGAAGGTCTACAACTTCCAGCGTGATCCGAAAGCCACATTATTGGTGGAGAGTGGTGAGGAATATGCGGAGCTGAAAGGGCTGATGATCTATGCAGATACCGAGATCATCGATGATTTTGATGCTGTGTGTGATGGTTTGGTAAACATCAACACCAAGGGGCGTGAGGCTGATGAGGAGCAGCGGAAGAAGTTGTTGGCTGCCGTGTCACCGACAGCGAAAAAGCGGGTGTTGTTGAAGTTCACGCCGAGGAGTTATGTGAGCTGGGATCACAACAAGCTGGGAGGGAAGTACTGATCGCACCTTATGATCTGGGAGTGATCTGGGAGTGATCTGGGAGAGGATCTTGTGCTGTCTCCTGGAGACTGGTCTGCTCGTGGGTGGTTTCATGGTGGGAGCGGTCTCCAGACCGCGATTGTTGGGATCATCGAAGATCGCGATCAGGAGATCGCTCCGACAACTTTGGTGTGGGAGCGGTCTTCGACCGCGATTTTTCACCTAACCTTCAGCGAACCTGCTCCGGCTCTAGTACTTGTAACTGTCCGGCTTGAACGGCCCTTCCACCTTCACGCCAATGTACTTGGCCTGATCGACGCGCAACTTCGTCATCACACCACCAAACCCCTCCACCATCAGCGCAGCGACCTCTTCGTCAAGTTTTTTCGGCAGTACTTCAACCGTAATCGGTGAGCGTTGATTGATCGGTTGATCGGCCCAGCGCTGCTCATAGAGGTGCATCTGCGCCAGTACCTGGTTGGCGAACGAGCCATCCATGATGCGAGACGGGTGACCCATGGCGTTGCCGAGGTTCACGAGGCGACCCTCTGACAGCAGGACCAGAAAGTCACCATCATCATCGCTGCGGAAGATCTGGTGGACCTGATCCTTCACCTTGTCCCAACGCCAGTTCTTGCGCATGAAGCTGGTGTCGATTTCGTTATCGAAGTGCCCGATGTTGCAGACCACCGCGCGACGCTTGAGTGACCTGAGCATGTTGCTGTCGCAGACGTTCGTGTTGCCGGTGCAGGTGACCAGCAGGTCCGTGTCCTTCAACAGTCGCTGGTCGATGTCCTCGATGCGGCCGGTGTTATCGCCATTGACGTAAGGTGACACGACCTCGTAGCCGTCCATGCAGGCCTGCATGGCACAGATGGGATCTACTTCCACGACCCGAACGATCATGCCTTCCTGACGGAGGCTTTGTGCCGAACCCTTGCCCACGTCCCCGTAACCGATCACGAGTGCGCGCTTGCCGGCCATCAGCATATCCGTGCCGCGTTTGACGGCGTCGTTCAAGCTATGCCGACAACCATACTTGTTGTCATTCTTTGACTTGGTAACAGAGTCGTTCACGTTGATGGCAGGCACTTTGAGCTTGTCCAGCGCCATCATTTCGTAGAGCCGATGAACGCCAGTTGTGGTTTCTTCGCTGATACCGTGAATGCTGTCGAGCATCCGCGGGTATCGGTTGTGGATGATCTCGGTCAGGTCACCACCATCGTCCAGCAGCATGTTGGCGTCCCACGGCTTGCCACCGCTGAGAATGGTCTGTTCGATACACCACAGATATTCTTCTTCGGTCTCACCTTTCCAGGCGAAGACCGGAATACCTGCGGCAGCGACTGCTGCAGCCGCGTGATCCTGCGTCGAGAAAATATTGCAGGACGACCAGCGCACTTCTGCGCCAAGCGCGGTCAGCGTTTCTATGAGCACGGCCGTTTGTACGGTCATGTGGATGCAGCCAATCACGCGGGCATCAGCCAGCGGTTTGGTGGCCGAATAGCGCTTGCGCAGTGCCATGAGCGCAGGCATTTCCGATTCGGCGAGCCGGATTTCCTTGCGACCAAATTCTGCGAGGCTGATATCGGCCACTTTGTAGTCTGTAAACGCGGTCATGTTTGCTCCTTGATGTAGGTGAGGATCTGAATTGAGAAACCGTTTTTTTGCGCCAGGAACTGGCGCGGTCCTGACACGAGGCCGGCACTGCTGGCCCAATGATCGAGTTCGTTGCTATCGAAACCGAGCCACAGGTCGCCACAGGCGTCGCGCACCCAGTCATGCTCATGGCGTTCCAGTTCAGCGATCAGGAGTCGACCTTGACTTGCCAACAATCGGGCAGCCTGGGCAAAAAACTGTCGTGGTGCCGGCAGGTGGTGCAGCACCATCGCAGCGACGACGGCGTCAAATCGGGTTCTGGTCCGAAAGCGTGTGAATTCCCGATGGAGGAGTGAAACGTTCGTGAAACCACGCACCGCCTCGTGCACCGGGGCGAGCATGGCGCAGGCCTGGTCGACGGCCGTGGCATGGCCGAAATCCTCAGCCAGCAGGGAGAGGATTGCACCATCGCCTGGTCCAACCTCCAGCGCCTGTGCGTCGGGTGATGCGGTACTTCGCCAAAGTTCACGCAGTGACGGGGCGTAGACTGCCGTCTCGCTGATCAGCTTCTGCTGGCTGCGCAATGCATCGGCGTTGTTGGCAAAAAAGCGCTCGACCTGCCGCTCTCGGTCGCTGTGCAGTTCGTCGATCTTCTTTCGCATCACCACGGTCATGGGCTGTCGATCCAGTGCATCGAAAACGGCCAGAGCCAGGGGCGAGTGAGAGTCGATTCGCCGACGGTAGTAGATCGAGTTGGCCTCGCGCCTGGCGGCCAGCAATCCGGCTTCACGCAGAATCTTGAGATGGTGGCTCAGTGCGGGTTGAGCCATGCCGAACAGATTCGCCAACTCACTCACCGAAAATGAATCGTGCTCGAGCACGCGCAGCAGCAAAGCACGTCGCTCATCGCCGGCAGCAAAAGCGGTTGTGACCACGTCCTCGAGTTCTGGTTTGGCCGGTTCTCTGGCATCGCTTGGCAAAGATGAAGGCATATGGATGCGTGTGGTCCAAAAGTTGCGCTGACTATAGGCTGCGGAGTCTATCCGTTCGAGATTTCTATATCAAAAAATATTGATATTGTTTGTAAATTGCTTGTGGTACTTTTTGTTAACGAAATGGGCGATGCACTCGGACCTCAGCATGTTGGTCAGCAAATTGCCGAATGTCGGCACCACGATTTTTACAGTCATGAGTGAATTGGCTCGCACGCATGATGCGATCAATCTTTCTCAGGGATTCCCGGATTTTGATGCTCCGGCGGCGCTGCTGGATCGCGTGCAGTACTACCTGCGCAATGGACACAATCAATACGCGCCCATGACGGGTGCGCTTTCGCTGCGTCAGGCGCTCGCTACAAAGGTTAGAGATTGTTACGGATTGCCGGTCGATTCCGAGCGCGAAATCACAGTGACTTCAGGTGCCACGGAAGCACTCTTCTGTGCGATTGCGGCGGTGGTGCGGGCTGGTGATGAGGTGATTGTCTTCGATCCGGCCTACGACAGCTACGAACCCGCCATCAACCTGCAGGGCGCAACAGCAGTGCACGTTCCGTTGTATGCGCCCAACTACCGTCCAGACTGGCGCTTGGTAGAAACGATGATCAGCCCTCGCACCCGCGCCATCATCATCAACACCCCACACAATCCTACCGGCACGGTATGGCCAGCCGAGGACCTGCTCGAATTGCAGCGGCTGGTTTTGAAGCACGGGCTGTTTGCCATCGCCGATGAGGTCTACGAACACATTGTCTTCGATGGACGCCGCCACGAGAGTATCTGTCGGTATCCGGATCTCTACGCTCGCAGTTTCGTAGTTTCCTCACTCGGCAAGACATATCACGTCACCGGATGGAAGATTGGCTACTGCATTGCGCCTGTCGATCTGACGATCGAATTCCGCCGCATTCACCAGTATGTAACGTTCACGTCCATCACACCGGTGCAGCTTGGACTTGCGGATTTTCTGGCAGAACATCCGGAACATCATCTTGATCTGGGCGCGTTCTACCAACGCAAACGGGACTACTTCAGTGCCCTGTTGTCGAAATCGAGATTTTCCATGAGACCATCAGGAGGCACTTTTTTCCAGCTTCTGGATTACAGTGCGATCACGGATGAAGTGGATGCAACGCTCGCGCGTCGGTGGACTCAGGAGGCGGGCGTCGCCAGTATTCCGCTGTCCATTTTCTACGCGCAGCCACCGAGTGACCGATTGCTCAGGTTCTGTTTCGCCAAGGATGACACGACGTTGGAAAGAGCTGCAGAAAAGCTGTGTCGATTGTAACGATCAGTTTGATCCAGACTAAGACCTTCTGGCATGCACCAGCGCGTAACCGCGAACATTTCCAGCGATTTTTCACCGATGTACCTGCTGCCACTGCATTGCTTCTGCTACCGGAGATGTTCTCAACCGGCTTTACCATGCAACCGGAACTGGTGGCGGAGACGATGCAAGGGCCGACAATACTGTGGTTACGTGAGCAGGCGATGCGACAGGGTCGAGCCATTGGCGGTAGCGCAGTCGTAATGGAGGCGGGCCGATACTTCAATCGATTCCTGCTGGCGCATGCCGACGCCGAGCCGGTGACGTATGACAAAAAACACTGCTTTCGAATGGCTGGTGAACATGAACATTATACTGCGGGACAGACACGTCCCGTGTGGATTGTGGGCCAGATGCGGGTCCGTCCGTCCATTTGTTATGACCTGCGATTTCCCGTGTGGCTGCGGCGACGGGATGACTACGATCTCATGGTTTGTGTTGCCAACTGGCCGGCGGTACGACTGGATGCGTGGCGAACGTTATTGAAGGCACGTGCCATAGAAAATCAGAGTTTTGTCGCTGGAGTGAACATTCTTGGCACGGATGGCAATGGTGTCGAGTATGCAGGCGGCAGCGTGGTATTCGGGCCGGATGGTCGCTGTCTGCTTGATGCAGATGACCAGGAAGGTGTTTTCTCCGTTGATCTCGACTTGAAAGAGCTCACTGCGTATCGTCAGGACTTTCCGGTGTGGCAGGACGCTGACGGATTCAATGTCGTCGACGCGGAGTCTTAGTGTGATGGATGGCGGAATGAACTGGGTGATGAGGAAAGGCAGAGTTGTTCTCATCGGATTACTGATCGTCGCGGGATGCAGCAGAGAAGCCGAGACCGCAGCTGCGAAGCATCCCGGGGAGCAGATTTACTTGAATACTTGTTTCTCTTGTCACGCTTCAGGGATGGCCGGTGCGCCAGCGGTGGGCGACGTTGCAGCATGGTCAGCGCGGCTGGTGAAAGGACGGAGCGCGCTGCTGCAATCCACCCTCGAAGGCATGCCGCCAGGAATGCCAGCCAAAGGGTTATGCGCAGATTGCACTGATGAGGAGCTGGATCAGGCGATCGACTACATGATCGAGAACAGTCAATCCTCTCCGGGTTGAGGGCGTTGGTTTCACCAAAAAATGGCGAAACGCCTGCGGTCATGGTGAATTGGGCCGTGAATGCGACCGACAAAGCGGCCCGCTTCTTGCTCAAGATTTGGGTTCGCGATCTAAATGAGGAAACTGTCATGAGTCAGCCACGCCCCGGCGACATCGTTTCAAGACGCAAAGGCGTTGTCATGCATAAAGGGTTGGTGCTCGCCGATGGACGGGTGCTCCACAATTCGCCGTTCAGTGGAGAAACAAGAGTCTCCATGACGGAATTTGCAGCGGGACAACGTGTCTACGTGCAACATCAGGAGGCCGATGTGCGAAGGCGAGCACTGCATCGCGCCGAAGATTCAGAACCACGCAGTTACGATTTGTTGCGCAACAATTGTGAACACACGGTACACCGACTGACATCAGGCCGGGCTGAAAGTCCGCAGTTGCAAAGCTGGCTGGTGGGTTTGGGATTCGCAGGCGCTGCTTTTGCGCTGACCCGTCACCCCGGTATCGCGGCTGCCAGTCTCGCTTTCGGCAAGCGGCTCATGGCAAAAAGTCGGCAAAGGGGACGGTAGCCTTGAAGGTGCCCCTGCCTGGTACCACCAGACGGTGACAGTGCAGAAACAATCGATCTGCTGTCTGAGCCAGGTTATTCGGCTTACCGTAGAGATGATCGCCAACGATAGGGTGGCCGATCCAGGCCAGGTGCACGCGCAGTTGATGTGACCTTCCGGTTAGCGGTTGTGCGAGCAACCATGAATGTTCCCCGCTCGTACCAAGACTGCGGACACGAGTCACAGCATCAAAACCACCGTCGGTCGGACTTCTGAGTAGAAACACGTCACCGACCCGTTCGATGTTCTCGCGCTGGCCGGCCACTCGGTAACGGCTCTTGCGCCCTGGCTGGAGTGGGAGATTGATGGTCACGGTCTGACCCATGGGAAACTGACCCACAACCTTGGCGACATAGAATTTACGTACTTCGCGAGCGTTGAAGCGTTTGACAAGTTCACTCTGCGTCGGCTGTGATTTTGCAACCAACAAAACTCCGCTGGTGCCTTTGTCGAGACGATGAACGAGAAACGGTTTTCCGGACGACTGCAGCGTACGCCAGAGGTTTTCAGCGCTGAACCGATCTTCCAGCAGAGCGATTCCGGATGGCTTGTTCAGAACCAGCAGATCATCTGACTCGAACAATCGCTCAGGCAAGGTCACGTGATCATGCATTTGCCGCTGCATCCAGGCAGTCGATGAAAGCCCCGACGACCCTGCTGAGCCGCGCGACATCGACACTCGTCTGCAGGCGGTCATCAGGATGGTGGAACCATCGATTGCTGCCGAGCAAGGACAGATAACGTCCGTTGCCGTCATGAATGTCTCTGGCTTCGCCAAAAGGACGCGTCCCCGGCGGTAATGTCTCCTCATCCGTGATTCCTTGACTAGCGAGGGTACGGGTCAGTACCACCAGGCGATCCGCGTGATCCGCCTGCAGTAACAGACGACTATCCACAGAAGCAAAATTTGCCCCGAGGTGTACCCATAACGATGCTTCGTGCAGCAACTTCGGGTGACTGCTGAGATAACGTCGCATGCCCAGGTGCCCAAGTTCATGGCCGCTGTTGGCAGTGAAGTGCACCGATCTTCGTGGTGGGTCGCCGCTGAATCGACGCATACACGCAAGCCAGACTGCAAGGCCCCCGCCGCGTTCCGACGTGCAGGTCCACCACCCGCTCTTGGGTGTCATGATGACGATGGGCGCCGCAGAAGTATCACGGCCCTGAATGGTGAGATCGACGTTGGTTGCGTTGACCGATTCCCACCGACTCTCGATTCGCACGGTGAGCGCTTTGTTGCGGTTGACAGCGTCATCGATAGCCTGACTGTACTGGCTCGCGATCTGCAACACGGGTGGACCAAACGGCGCGCCGTAGCGCTCAGCGTTCAACACTGCGAGGCCGGGTACTACGTCTTCGCCTGCGGAGATTGCGACGATGGCCTGATGCCGGGTGTTCGATCGTGCGCTGTGCAGCGTTCGCGTGAGCGAATGGCCATCCTGCGGAGCGAATCGGCAGACCCCGATCGTCCCGCTCGCCCCGAGAGATACTGCGGATCCCGAAATGCCTCCAGAGGTTGAATCTGGGCTGTCAAACAGCGGCAGACCCGTGATCTCGCGACCGTCCGATAACGTGACGGATGCGGATGTGACGGTTCGTCGGGCGAAGGGATACTCGAAGAGATTTGCTGTCACACCTTGATCTGCACAAGCAGCAATCAGCCAGTCTGACGTTGACCGATCACCGGCCGAGGCAGTGCGGTGATCGGTGATGTTGTCGAAGGCAATCAAGTCACTGCGAACAGAATTAGGTGTCATGGCATCGTTCCTTGGCTGCTCGCAAGCTACCATCACTGCCCTTAAAGGATGAAGCATGAATATTCGGGATCTCAAGTACTTGGTGGCAGTGGCTGAGTTGAAGCACTTCGGGCACGCGGCCGATGCGTGTCATGTGAGTCAACCAACCCTTTCGACGCAACTGAAAAAGTTGGAAGAAACACTGGGTGTGGTCGTCATCGAACGAACCAATCGACAGGTTCTGCTGTCAGGCGTCGGTGAAAAAATTGTTCAGCAGGCGAAGCGGGTACTGAGCGAAGTCGATGAACTCATGCGCATTGCGGACCAACACCGCGATCCATTCGGTGGCGATCTTCGTCTCGGCATCATTCCGACGGTGGCACCGTATCTCCTCTC